>NZ_CP071503.1:1200480-1500600 GCF_017354945.1 Shewanella avicenniae
GAGGAAACTGAATATGGCTTACGTAGCACCGAAAGATCATCACCGCTCAAAAACTCAATCGAATCTGCCATCGACACACTGCAGCCATAACGCGCGTCAGCAACAGCGTCATAAAACGCCACCGCCGCTGATCACCGCCGAGGAGCTACAATTCATCTTCAATCTTTACGAGTAGTTCACAATTTGTAATTTGGTAACATCTTTACAATACTTTTGTCTAAACCTCACTAACGGCTTCTGGTAGAGTATCTCCTCCTCGTATAAAAACTCTAAAAACAGGTGTCGTATGTTTTCTGTCAAGCGTTCACTTAGTCTGCAGTTAGTGCTCTCTATCGCAGGCGCATTGGCAATTTTGCTATCAATCGTCGCGTTTTTCGTGGTTAAAAGCGATAGCGATGAAACTAAAGTCCGCATTAATAACGATATTGCATCAATGATTGAGCTAAAGGCAGAGGAGATCGGTGGATACTTCTATGCCAAGGGCCAAGTCGTGCATGCGATATTTGCCAATCCATCAGTGCTGAATTGGTTTGCGAATTACCAACAGCGCGGTGCTGATCTTTCCCAAGATGCACAATACCAAGATGTGGTGCGTTATTTCCGCTTCTTTAGCAATAAAGATAAGGATATCAAGTCAGTATTTCTTGGCTCAGCTAACACCTTTGAGTATTTTGACCTCAATGGTCGCTATGACGATGATCCTAACTACTACACCAACAAGCGTCCTTGGTGGCAGGAAGGGATTGATAAAGCCGGTCTTTATGTCGCCGACCCTGCAGTAGATGCCAACGATGGTTCCATCTCTGCCACGGTTAAAACTGTAGTGCATGATGCTGCTGGCCATTTCGTGGGTATTGGTGGCATGGACATCTTGGTGGATACCATTGGTAAAAACCTGCTGGCGCCGATTAAGTATCAGAACGAAGGCCAAGCATTTTTGATGACCGATGAGGGAAAGCTGGTGTATTTCCCGGGTTTTAATCGTCAGTTCACGCCTGGTACCGATATCGCTAAAGTCGATTTGATGAGTGGTGATAACCAAGGGTTTGCACAACTGAAATCGACCATACAACGTGACGGCAGCGGCATTGCCAGCGTGGTGTATGCCGGCCAAACTCAGCAAGTGCGCTTTGTCGCGATCAATAGCGACTATCCTAAGTTGCGTTGGTATCTTGGTTTTATGTTGCCAGAAACGGTGTTTGAAGCGCCGGTAAGACAACATCTGATGACCACATCCAGTATCGCCATTGGGATTATTTTGCTGGTCGCGTTAACAGTTTGGTTGGTGATGGTGCCATTTAGACGCAACATCAGTTCACTGCTGGTAGCTATGGAAGATATAGCAGATGGTGATGGGGATTTAACGCGCCGTATTCAAATGAAACGCGCGGATGAATTAGGCCGTATGAGTAATGCCTTTAACCAATTTGCCGAAAAAGTGCAGGGCATGTTGCTTGAAACCCAATCACTCGCCAACAAAGTTGATGTTGGGGTAGATGAGACTGTGGTAGTTTGCGACAAAGCGTTGGAGTCTGTTAAAGCGCAGAAAGCGGAGATCGCTTCGGTGGCAACGGCCGCAACGGAAATGGCGCATACCAGTCAAGAGATGGCGTCGAATGCGCAGCGCACTGCAGATTATGCCGATAGTGCCAAGCATACGTCGACTGAAGGCGCTAAAACCGTGCAACTGGCGGAAGAAGGGATTAAGTCGTTGTCACAGCAAGTGAACTCTGCCGCTGGGGTGATCCGTGAATTGCGTGCAAGTTCAGAGCAAATTGGTGAGGTATTGAGTGTGATTCGCGCCATTGCCGAGCAAACTAACCTGTTGGCATTGAATGCCGCCATTGAAGCTGCTCGCGCAGGCGAACAAGGCCGTGGCTTTGCAGTGGTGGCGGATGAAGTGCGTACACTGGCATCACGCACCCAAGACTCTACCGCTAGCATTCAAGAGATCATCCAAACCCTGCAAAGCCAAGCACTACAAGCTGAGCAGGTGATGGAAGCCGGGGTGAAACAAGCCGAAAATGGCATGGCACTGACGGAGATGGTGAATGCGGCATTAGGCGATATCACCAATGCTATTGATGAAATTCAGCAGCAGACCATCGAAATTACCACGGCAATCAGCCAGCAAGCGGTGGTTGCCGATGAAGTGGCATGTAGCATTGAAAATGTCAGTATGCGTTCTGATGAATCTTTGTCTTCTAGCGAAGCCTTAGCCGCAAAAATGCATCAATTCAGCCAATTAAGCGATGAACTGGCGAACAACGTACAGCGTTTTAAAGTGAGCTAATCGGCGATAGTTCAGTGGTTGATTTACTAAAGGAGTGCGATTGCACTCCTTTTTTATGGGCGACTGTGGTTGCCTCTTTTTATTTGTACTGTTTTTATATACAGTGTCTGTATTCGAGGGTTAATTTCGCTGTTAGCCGCTGATGCGAAAAATCATTCATATCGATATGGACTGCTACTTTGCGGCAGTGGAGATGCGCGACTTTCCTGAGTTGCGCGATAAACCCATTGCCGTCGGTGGCGCTCGCGAGCGTCGCGGTGTGATTGCTACCTGTAATTATCAAGCGCGTAAGTTTGGCGTTCGCTCGGCGATGGCAACAGCCTATGCGCTCAAGCTCTGCCCTGAGTTACAGTTGGTTGTAGGGCGAATGTCGGTCTATAAAGCCGTTTCAGAGCAAATCCACGACATTTTTCGGCGCTATACGCCATTGATTGAGCCACTATCGCTAGATGAAGCCTATTTGGATGTTAGCAACTGTTCACTTCATCAAGGCTCGGCCACTCGAATTGCTGAAGCGATTCGGCAGGATATCTTCAATGAAACTCAACTGACCGCGTCGGCAGGAGTGGCGCCCATCAAGTTTCTCGCCAAAGTTGCCTCAGATGTTAATAAACCCAATGGCCTGTTTGTGATCACCCCACAATTGATGCCTGAGTTTATTACCAGTTTACCGTTGCAGCGTATTCCAGGTGTTGGCAAAGTTACCGCAGAGCGCTTGGCGCAGCAGGGCTGGCACACCTGCGGTGATTTACAGCGAGTACCCAAAGCGCAGTTATTGCAATTGATGGGCAAGTTTGGCGCTGTGCTGTATGAGCGCGTACGCGCGATTGACGATAGGCCAATCAATCCCAGTCGCATTCGTAAATCGGTTGGGGTAGAAACCACCTTTGCTGAAGATCTACAAGATGCGCCTGCCGCACTCCAGCAACTGCCCGCCTTGCTGCAGGAGTTAGTCAAGCGCTTTGAAAAGCACCGCAGTGAGCGGCAAATCAACAAGTTAGTGGTGAAAGTTAAGTTTGCTGATTTTCAGCAGACCACCATTGAAACCCGCTCACAGCAAATAGATGCAGGATTGGCCGCCGAGCTACTTGCGCAAGCAATTGAACGTGGCGCTGGTAAAGCTATCCGCTTACTGGGGGTCAGCGTAGGTTTGGCGCCGCTGCTATTGGAAACTGAGGACAGTCCAGAGCAACTGACATTGCTATAGCAGTTTCTGAGTAAAATTTGTTCAATATCACAGTTCAGTTCAGTTCAACATTCCTTTTTTTGCAAAATCATCGCTTGACCTCAACTATTGTTGAGGTTGTAAGCTGCCATCCACTTGCTATTTTGCTTGCTGATACTGCTCGACTGCAGAGGAACGATAATCGCTATGATGGATCTTAACCAACTGAAAATATTTGCGAAAGTTGTTGAAAAAAGCTCATTCACTGGCGCCGCTAAAGCACTCGGGTTAACCAAAACCACCGTGAGCCGTAAGATCAATGAACTGGAAACTCGAGTCGGTGTGCAACTGCTAACCCGCACCACCCGCAGTGTGAGACCTACCACTCAGGGGATTGCGTTTTACCACAATATTGCCGATGCGTTTAATGCCATGATGGCGGCAGAACAACAGTTGATGTCGTTACAGCATGACACTGCGGGCAAAATCAGTATTGTGATTCCCCATGAGCTTGAAACAGTATTTTCCAGCGAGATATTTTCCTCGTTTATCGCTGCGCATCCTGAGATTGAGTTAGATATTGCGTTGTCGAGTCGTTATCCTGCGCAAGCGTTAGATGACAATGTTGACGTCATTTTCCATTTCACGCCGCTAACCGATAGCCAGTTAGAAACCCTTAAATTGCTGAATTTCGATCGCTTGATTACCGCCAGCCCAAGTTATTTGCGCCAGCACGGCATACCGTTTTCTCCGGCGGATTTGGAACTGCACAGTTACATCGACTGTACTGCCGCTGAAAGTGGTGCCAATGAGCAACGCCGCATCCAAATTTTTGATGGTGAAACATGGACGACGGTGAATACCAAGGTGACCTTAAGCATGGATAGCACCGCGTTAGCGAAAGAGTTAGCCATTGCAGGTGTCGGCATCGCCGCATTGCCACAATCACTCGCCGCAGAGGAGATTGCCAAAGGCACATTAGTTGAGGTGCTGCATGACTTTCCTATCCGCAGCAATATTCTGTACATGTCGTATACCAAGCAACTGTCGATGCCAACCCGCACGCTACGTTTTATTGAGCATCTCTATAGCCAGTTATCAGCGCTGTTTGTCGATGAATTGCTGGAAAGCCCTGAGTTCCTGCTTGAGCAAGCGCAATCCTATGTGCTGGATGAGGACGAAGAAGAGATGCCGCTATATGGCTCAGCGGCGAATAGCTAATCTTGTCATGGCAGATCCTCACCGCTAAAAAACACGGATAAATGGGCAAGTGACATTTAACCTGCCCATATTGTCAGTACTATCCTCGCGGTAAACACCTTATCATGCTGGCCCTCCTCATGTGTGATTGTACTTTTTTGTAGATTTAGGCATAAACACAAGAGGATCAGGCAGGCAACATCAGCTTAATTCTTTCCATAATATCCTTCAGTATTAGTGGTTAATCAAATAACGTAAGTTAACTTGGCTACTAATAATATCTTTGAAATATAAACATTATTTTTCTTTTATGCCTTGGTGGTTAGCGTAAGTTACGGTGCGATGCCGCTAATTGCTGTCTGAATGTGAGCCATATGCTGTGCAGCAGATGGCCAAGATGATTCATGGCTGAGATTAGATAATCAGTCATGCTATGTCGCAAGGCGTTGCAGCGTGTTTGTTATATTCCAATCACCGCAGCAAAAGAACACAGCAAAGGAGGTTTTATGAGTCAACAACCCATTCGTGTTGGTTTTATTGGTCTTAACCCAGATAGTCATTGGGCGGCAACAGCCCACTTACCCGCACTTAAATCATTAGGTGACACGTTTGAGGTCGTTGCGGTGGCTAACTCTACCCCTGAGAGTGGTAAACGCACAGCTGAAGCCTTGAACCTGCCTTATGCCTTTGACACGCCGCAAGCGTTAGCGACTTCCGATGTGGTGGATCTCGTCGTGGTGACCGTTAAAGTGCCGTACCACTATGAGTTAGCAACTGCGGCATTGGAAGCAGGCAAGCACGTACATTGTGAATGGCCGCTGGGTAATGGCGTAGCTGAAGCTCAAAAGCTGACGGAGTTGGCAGCGGCGAAAGGTGTTGTGGCGACAGTAGGTACGCAAATGCGCACTGCGCCAGAAATCACTTACCTGAAACAGCTGATCGCCGACGGTTATGTGGGCAAAGTGCTGAGCAGTAGCTTGATTGGTTCAGGTGGCAACTGGGGCGCTGAAAGCTCGGCTGAGCTGGCTTATCTGTTTGATAAAACCAATGGCGCAACCATGTTGACCATTCCGTTTGGTCACACCTTGGCGGGCGTGCAAGATGTATTGGGTGAATTTGCCGATATTTCTGGCCGAACACTGAAAGTTCGCGAGACTGTGCGCATCACAGATACAGGCGAAGATAAGCAGACGTCGACCGCCGACCAAATTCTGGTTCATGGTCAGCTGCAAAGTGGTGCCGCGTTCTCTGCTCATTACCGTGGTGGCATGTCGCGCGCGACCAATTTCCTGTGGGAAATTAACGGCACTGACGGTGATATTCAAATCACTGGCAATATCGGCCACGGCCAATTTGCGCAGATGACTATCAAGGGCGCGAGTGGCAGTGATACCGAGTTGCAAACCTTAGTGCCTCCGGCTGAGCTGCTTGCTGATTTGCCAGAGGGCACCATTGCCCGTAATGTCGCGGGAATCTATCGCTTGATTGCCAAAGACATTCAAACTGGGAGCCGTGAAGCCCCTAGCTTTGCCGATGCGCTGAAACTGCATCAACTGCTCGATGCCATCAGCCAAGGTAACGAATACCTGTAACGGTCGTGCGCCAGCAAGCAGTTGCTTGTTGGCGTTTTTTGACTTGTCTGTAGCATCTACGGATGAAACATTACCTGTTAAGATGGTGAGAATGCTATCTCGGGTTAAAGTCGTTTAGTGCTCACGCAAACGCTTTTGATAGAGGTGAATAGGGTGAAAGGTAACACTTTGCAGCAAGCGGAAACTAACAGAGTTGATAGTGCCGATTTGCAACAGATGGCAGCATTATTGACCAAACTGACACCATACGACGGTTTCTTCCAACTGCAAAAGGATTATGTGCATGTGGTGCGGGCATCGAAAACCGCATCAGAAAAAACCTACCTGTTGGCTCGTCCTAGCATCTGCATTGTGCCGCAAGGGGCTAAGACGGTTTCATTGACCCAAGGTGGCATCGATTTTGAGGAAAATGAATCCACGCTGGTGGTCTATTCGGCAGAGGTGCCGATCAATTTAGCCATTACTCAAGCCTCTGCAGAGAAACCCTATTTTTGTCTGATGATCCCGCTGGATGCCAAAAAACTCGGCTCATTAATCCTCAAAGTGTTCCCTCACGGCGTGCCCAAAGCGCCCAAGTTACAAGCGGTTTATGTCGGTGATGCTGATGCCAATATCGTCAAAGCGACCGTGCGGGCATTGCAACTGATCGAACAACAGCAACATACCGAGTTGCTGGTACCGTTAATGATTGAAGAGATATTAATCCGCCTATTACTTAGCCCAATGGGACCGGCGATTGTGCAGATAGCCATTGCCGATTCTCATGCTGAGAAAGTCGCTAAAGCGATTTCGTGGCTAAAAGAGAATTTTGCACAACCCATTAAAATTGAAGAACTTGCCAAGCTGACTGGCATGAGTGTGTCATCGTTTCACACCCACTTTAAAGCAATCACCTCAATGAGCCCGCTACAGTTTCAAAAAACGGTGCGCCTGCAGCAAGCACGTAGCCTGATGCGGGCGCAGATGATGGATGTGAGCAGTGCGGCCTACGAGGTAGGCTACGCAAGTACCTCGCAATTTAGCCGTGAATACGCGCGTGCCTTTGGCGTGCCACCAAGTAAAGATGTTGGCCGTGCTTCGGCAGCTTAATTTGCGGCTTTGCTGCAACAATCTGATTTGCTAATGTATTTCCTAAATAAATCGGCAAAGCTAGCCGATGTTAGGAGTCCAGATGATCACTGAATTAACCCGCGAGCTATTCAAGCAATTTTGGCCTACCTTTACCGCTATCGCCCAAGCTGAATCAACTTATGCCTATGATGCGGATATCTCGTTTGAGCAGGCGTGTTATTTGTGGTGTGAGTTACCCTATCAAAGTTTTGCTTGGGTAGACGCGGGGCAGGTACTAGGGATCTATTACCTTAAAGCCAATGCGATGGGGCCGGGTAACCATGTTTGTAATTGCGGTTATATGGTGAGTGAAGCCGCGCGTGGGAGAGGCATTGCTCGGCAAATGTGTTTGCATTCACAGCAACAGGCATTAACAGCTGGGTTTAAGGCGATGCAGTTCAACTGCGTGGTGTCCAGCAATACCGTGGCGGTGGCGCTGTGGCAAAAACTTGGGTTTGAGATTGTGGGTACTTTGCCTAAGGCATATCGCCATCAACAACTCGGCTTGGTGGATTGTTTGGTTATGTTCAAAACCTTAGATCACCCACTTGTTTGACAGCGCTGCGTCAATTAATACAGCGCTATCAATAGGCTGAAGACTAGTGACTCAGGTGCTGGCTAAGTTCCAACTGCGCTGGTTGTTGACGTTCGCTTTCTAGTCGGCCGAGCAAAATGTAGTAGGCGACTAAGCAGAGCAGCATCACCACAGCTAACAGTTCGTACATCCCAGAGAATTGCAGTTTAGGAATGATATTGCCGAGCAGCAACGGGCCTAAGCCGACTCCTAAATCCATAGATTCATGTCAAAAAAGTTATCAATGAGCTTTTCTCACCTCAATGCGTTACAGCAAGTGTGCGAACTCGGCAATATGACCCTGGCTGCCGATCAACTGGGTATCGCGCAACCAGCACTTAGTAAAATCATTGCCAATCTTGAGCAAACGTTTGGCGTTTCTTTGTTTGATCGCCGAGGCCGACGACTGGTACTCAATCCGTGTGGTTAAGTGTTATTAAAGCGGGGTAAAGCGATTTTTAATGAGTTGGAACAAGCCAAGTTGGAACTGAGCGACATGGCGGGTGATGATACTGGCCATGTGACAGTGGGGGTGACCTCCTCGCAAGTGCTGCCCAAACTATTTGCGGATTATCTGTCACAACGTCCTCAGGTTAAATTCCGCTTGTTCCAAGTGGCTGGGCGCTACGAAATTGCCAATCAACTGCGCGATGGTGTATTGGATCTCTGTATCACCTCGTTGCCGCTAGAATATCCAACCGATGGGCATTCTGTGGCGGTGAATACCTTAATGCGTGAACGGATTTGCCTAGCAGTAGCTGCAACGCATCGGTTAGTGTCGCGCTTTAGTGCGACTCAGCGACCTCGCTTCGGAGAATTTTATTAGCTATCCGCGGAAGATGGGCTCCGCGAAATCAACGACAAGGCATGCCAACAGGCGAGCTTTACCCCAAATGTGGTGTTTGAAAGCTTTGACAGTAATGTTAGATCTCTCCTCGTGCGTACTGGCGTAGGCGTGGCTTTGTTACCAGAAATCTGCTGGCGAAGCGATGTGCCTGCGCAACTGATCAAGCTGCTGATTGATCATGAGGCGATGCAGCGCAGTATTTTGTTGTCGTGGATGGATAATCGTTATCTGTCGCCAGCAGCACGCGACTTCTGCGGCTTTGTTGGCGAGTACGCCGCCACACAAGCTCAATCTTGATTTGAACGGCAGCAATCAGCGTATCGGATACGCTGATTGCGCCAAGCACGTTAAGTGGTGAAATGTTTCATCTGGGCAGAGAGGTTATCAGTAGAACGCTGCACCAAGCGGCTGTTACTCAGCGCCGTTTCTGCATCTTCCTGTAATTGGTGAGAATGGCCATTAATATCCACCATGTTTTGGTTGATGTGCTCGATCACCACACTTTGCTCCTCGGTAGCCGCAGCCACTTGTACCGAGATATCCAACATGGCTTGCACACCATGAACAATTTCTTGTAATGATTTTCCTGCCGCAGCGGCTTGTTCTGCGGTACTGTTCACCTTCGTTGCGCTATAGTTCACCACTTGCACTGCGTCATTCACCCCTTTATTTAAACCATCGATCATCTGCTGAATATTTTGGGTCGACTCTTGCGTCTTTGAAGCGAGCTTACGCACTTCATCTGCTACCACGGCAAAGCCTCGACCACTGTCGCCTGCGCGCGCGGCTTCAATCGCAGCGTTGAGAGCCAGCAGGTTAGTTTGCTCAGCAATGCCGCCAATTACATCGAGCACGGATGCAATATTCTTGCTTTGAAATTCTAGGGCTGCAATGGCATCGCTGGCTTTTCGCATATCCGATACAAGCTCGGCAATATTCTCGATAGTCATGTTGATTTGTTGATGTGACTCCGTCACTTCTGAATGCATTTTTTGGGCATTATCTGAGGCGTATTGCATCTGCTGGGTGATATCTTTCACCGCCTGATTCATCTCAACAATAGAGGTCACAGCTTGCGCCACATAGTCGCATTGCTCTTGCGCACTATGGCCGGTCTTGGCTGAGATTGAGGATAATCCCTGCATATTTTCATCGATTTTGCGGGTTTCGTTGATTGCCCCTGAGATTAATTGCTGCAAATACGCAATAAAGCCGTTAACCGAGTCCGACAGCTGGTTTAATTCATTTTCACCTTGTACTGGCAAACGGCGTGTTAAGTCGCCACCTTGGCTAGTGAGTTTATGCATGCTGTCAGTTAGCGTATTTAGATGGCTGGTGATCAGATGTGGCACCCAATAGCTGAAAAATATGCCCACAACTAAGGCGATAACGGAGGCTCCCACCAGTAACTTTTGTTGCATGGCTTCGAGTTCGTGGGTGTGAATTGAGAGCGCTTTTCGATGTTCATTAAATTCATCTTCCATTCCCTCAAAGCGGCCTTTTACTAGCCTAAAGGCTTGTTTCTGTTCGCCTACCAAAAGTTCATAAGATTGCTCATATAGATGATCATGGCTTAAGATTATCGCGCGCTCAGATAACTGATCCCATTGTTTAAAATCGGCATCAAACTCTGGGTCATGTTCAGGATAGATTTTTAATCCAGCAACCGAAGCACTGCGTCGTGCTTGCTGGATTTTGTCGTAGGCATCGCGTTTATGTTGATGGTGAGCATCCAACGCGCTTTGGCCATCTTTTTCATGACTTAATAGCGAAATATAGTCACGCATAGCTGTGGCGGCTTGATACAACTCAATCTCAGCTTCGCGCGATTTGAGTGAAGCCGGTGTCAGATGGTCGGTCAGAATGCGGGTATTTTCGGTCATCATGCGGTTGGTGTTCCAACTGATGAGCGCCAATGCCGCGATCATTAACGTTAAAATGACGATCGGAATAGCGATTTGCCATTTTACTTTTAAAGATGAATAAAAACTCATTTGCTTGCATCACCCAAGTTACGTCGTCACCGACAATTGCTTAAGTGTAGTAGCTAAGTGAATAAATATTAGCGTATGCGGCTAAAGAGGTAGAGCAATACAAAGGAAACGAGAGAAAAGATGGTGGCCCCTCACGGACTTGAACCGTGGACCTAACGATTATGAGTCGTGTGCTCTAACCAACTGAGCTAAGGGGCCGTGCTAGATACAATAGATAAAGTACTAAGCGCGTCAGAGTATACGAACTTTCGCAAGGGTTGTCACCCCGGTTTTTAGCGAATTGAACTGCAACGGTTTCAATTGGTTATCTGTTATGCAATCTACTTTTTAGCGGTAATAAAAAACCCCGCAGTGCGGGGTTTTCAAGGTCATTTAGTGATTATTCATCAAGGAATGACTTCAGAATTTCAGAACGACTTGGGTGACGCAGTTTGCGTAACGCTTTCGCTTCAATCTGACGAATACGTTCACGAGTAACGTCGAACTGTTTACCCACTTCTTCCAAAGTGTGGTCAGTGTTCATGTCGATACCGAAACGCATACGCAATACTTTTGCTTCACGTGCAGTCAAACCAGCGAGCACTTCGTGAGTTGCTTGTTTCAAGCTTTCGCTAGTGGCGCTGTCGAGCGGCAATTCGAGGGTGGTGTCCTCGATAAAGTCACCCAAATGTGAATCTTCGTCATCACCGATTGGGGTTTCCATCGAAATAGGCTCTTTGGCGATTTTGAGTACCTTACGGATTTTATCCTCAGGCATCATCATGCGCTCAGCCAGTTCTTCCGGTGATGGTTCGCGTCCCATCTCTTGCAGCATTTGACGCGAAATACGGTTCAGTTTGTTGATGGTTTCAATCATGTGAACCGGAATACGAATCGTGCGTGCTTGGTCAGCAATAGAGCGAGTAATTGCCTGACGGATCCACCAAGTTGCATAGGTCGAGAATTTGTAACCACGACGGTATTCGAACTTGTCTACCGCTTTCATCAGACCGATGTTACCTTCTTGGATCAAGTCCAAGAATTGCAGACCGCGGTTGGTGTATTTCTTCGCGATAGAAATTACCAGACGTAAGTTTGCTTCAACCATCTCTTTCTTCGCACGGCGAGCTTTGGCTTCACCGATTGACATACGACGGCTGATGTCTTTAATGGCGGTGATGTTGAGGCCCGTTTCAGCTTCAACCGCATGCAATTTGCTATGGCAACGTACTACGTCTTCTTCAACTGCTTTCAATGCGTCTGAATATGGCTTGCCCGCAGCGATTTCATCAAAGAACCACTGAGGATTAGCTTCGTTACCGCTGAACAGCTTCACGAAGTTTTTCTTCGGCATTTTTGAGTATTCAACACACAGTTTCATGATCAGGCGCTCTTGAACACGCACTTTATCCATCATGTCACGCATGTTTTTCACAAGACGATCAAACTGCTTAGGCACTAAACGAAACTCTTTGAAGATTTCGCCAATTTCAAACAGTGCGCCCACAGCTACTGGGTGGTTACGGCCTTTTTCTTCAATGATTTTTAAGGTGTTTTCGTAAGCAGTACGCAGCTGAGTAAAGCGTTCACGAGCTTCTTCAGGATCGGGTCCTTTGTTGCCGTCATCTTCGCTGTCGCCGTCTTCGCTTTCTTCGTCTTCATCATCGTCCATATCATCTTCGTCATCGAGCTCATCTTCTGACAGCTCTGAACCGATATGGGTTGCCGTTGGGCCAACATCTTCTTCGTCGGGATTGACAAATCCAGAGATAATGTCTGACAAACGAATTTGATCTGCTTCGTACTGGTCGTATTGTTCCAGGATCATCGCAATCGCTTGTGGGTATTCAGCCACAGAGCTTTGTACTTCGTTGATACCTTCTTCAATACGTTTGGCGATCAGGATTTCACCTTCGCGGGTTAACAGTTCAACTGTGCCCATTTCGCGCATGTACATCCGCACTGGGTCAGTGGTACGACCCAATTCGTTTTCTACCGATGCCAGCGCTGCAGCTGCTTCTTCAGCTGCATCATCATCGGTGTTGTCTTCAGACATCATAATGTCATCGGCGTCCGGCGCTTCTTCGAATACGCGGATACCCATGTCATTTATCATCTGGATAATATCTTCGATCTGGTCAGAGTCGACCATGTCAGCAGGCAGGTGGTCGTTAACCTCGGCGTACGTTAGGTAGCCCTGCTCTTTACCTTTTGCAAGCAACAGCTTGAGTTGCGACTGCGGAGTATGATCCATAGATATCATCCAAAACTTAGGTAACTGTTACAACGATTAGCAACGGCATAAGGTGAGCCGTGCAAACCATCAATTATATACTTTTGCACTAGTCAGTGCCAGTGCGAAGTAGGGTATTGGTGCGATGAAAAACTTAATGTTGCGCCTTCATAGCGCTAATCAGCTTTTGTAGCTGTACCTTTTCTTCCCGCGTTAAATCCTGCTTCATACTGAGTGCTTGGTAACGTTGCTCAATATATTGATTATTAAGCCATACCAAGGCTTCTTTAAACCCTTGTTGCAGATGATCGTCAGCCACTTGATGCTCCCATTGGGCTAATTTTTTCAGGGTCGATAATTGTTCAGACTCCCGATAATGCTCAAGTAGTTGTGCGCTGCTCATCTGCTGTGCGCGGGTCAAATCCAATAATTCAATTAACAGCTCAACCCCGGTCATTTTCAGGTATTGTAGTGCCGGCTGTAACGGCAGTTGGTACCCCAGCGCTGGTTGTTGTACCAGCAGTGCGATAGCAAGTCGTAACGGGGTTCCCCGTCCTTTTAACGACTGTTGTGTCAGCCGTTGTTTGGCTTTGTTGTTAAGCCCCAACATGCGTTTCATCTGCTCGGCATTATCCATGCGCAAGCGGGTCGCTAGTTGCTCTAACAGCATGTTTTGCAACACTTCGTCCTGAATCTTTTCAATCAGGCTACTCGCGTGTTTAGCAAGACTGGCCTTGTCGGTACCGTGTTGTGCAGTCAAGCCATTAAACAATAGCTCATCAATGCTAATGCCTTGTTCAATAAGTTGTTCAAATTGGTCTTTACCAATTTTACGCACCATTGAGTCAGGGTCTTCGCCTTGGGCCAAGAACATAAAGCGCACGTTGTCGCCGGGTTTCATCAGTGGCAGTGCGGTTTCCATGGCACGCCACGCGGCTTCTTTACCGGCGTTATCACCGTCATAGCAGCACACAACTTCTTTGGCGCTGCGCAGTAACATTTGAAACTGTTCGCTGGTGGTGGAGGTGCCCAGAGATGCGACCGCGTAATCGATACCAAATTGTGCTAAGGCCACCACATCCATATAGCCTTCTACGATCATTACCCGTTGCGGATCACGATGACGTTGACGCAGTTCGTATAAGCCGTAGAGTTCGTGCCCTTTATGAAATATGGGCGTTTCTGGCGAATTCAAATATTTTGGCGTGCCATCACCTAAGACTCGGCCTCCAAACGCCACAACTCGGCCACGGCGGTCGCGAATGGGAAACATCAAGCGATCGCGGAAGCGGTCGTAACGACGCCCTTGGTCATTAGCGATTAGCATGCCGCCAGCCAGCAATTTTTCTTGCGCATCAGCTTGTTGGCCCAGGGCTTTGAGGAGATTGTCCCAACCATCTGGCGCGTAGCCGATGCCGAACTGCTCCACAATTTCCTGCGATAAGCCCCGCTTTTCAATGTAGGCGTTTACTTGCTGTTGTGCCGAATGATTTCGTAATTGCTGCTGAAAGAACGCGGCTGATGCTTCCATCAATTGATAGAGATCGCGACTAAGCCCTTCATCTCGACGCTGGCCATTACCACGTTCATGCGGAACTTCGAGCCCCAGTTGACCAGCAAGATCTTCAATAGCATCTGGAAAATCCAGACGGTCATATTCCATAACAAAGTCGATAGCGTTGCCATGGGCACCACAACCAAAACAGTGATAAAACTGCTTATCGCGGCTGACAGTAAAAGAAGGGGATTTCTCGCTGTGGAACGGACAGCAGGCAGCATAATTCTTGCCCGCCTTTTTCAAGGGAACCTTGCGTTCTATCAAGTCTACAATGTCGGTGCGAGCAATCAGCTCATTGATAAAATCACGAGGTATAGCCATTTATCTACCGGTTAAAGAGTGAAACCGATGTAAACAAACAAGCCGCGCTGGTGCACGGCTTGTTCATACGTTAAAACGTTATCACTGCAATTTAGCTTTGATAAGAGCACTCACAGCGCCCATATCAGCTCTACCTTGCACTTTAGGTTTCAACGCTCCCATTACTTTACCCATGTCCGCCATGGATGAAGCAGCTGTTGCTGAAATAGCTTCGTCAATTAACGCTGCAATTTCAGTTTCAGTCAATGCCTGAGGTAGGAATGATTCAATCACGTCTACTTCTGCGGCTTCTGCCTGTGCCAGCTCATCGCGTCCTGCTGCAGTATATTGCTCTATAGCATCACGACGCTGCTTCACCATTTTGGTGAGTACAGCCAGAACTTGCGTATCATCCAGAGTTTCGCGGGTATCCACTTCAATCTGTTTGATGGCCGCCAATGCCATACGAATAGTCCCCAATCTCACCTTATCTTTGGCGATCATGGCTTTCTTCATTTGGTCTTTTAGCTGTTCTGTCAGAGTCATAATAGGATTAGTATAAACGTACGCGACGGGCGTTTTCGCGAGAAAGCTTCTTCGCCAGACGTTTTACAGCAGCAGCTTTTGCACGTTTACGAGCAGTAGTTGGCTTTTCGTAAAACTCACGAGCGCGAACATCAGCTAAGATGCCAGCTTTTTCACAAGAGCGCTTGAAACGACGCAGAGCAACGTCGAATGGTTCATTTTCACGTACTTTAATAATTGGCATACGCCATCACCCCTTAGGTGGAAGTTTGTATTGACCCAAGATTGAGCCAAGGGTTTTAAAATGGTGCGAAATTCTAAACCGAGTACATCCCTCTTGTAAAGAGGTAGCTTTCAATATAGCCCAATCTCACTATTGGATCATATTCACTAATCGCTGTAGAATTAGCGCCCACTTTTTTATGTAGTTGGTAGTCAGAATGCGAGTACTCGGCATCGAATCATCCTGTGATGAAACAGGTATTGCGGTTTATGACGAGCAGCAAGGGTTGTTATCCCATGCTTTATATAGTCAGGTGAAGTTACACGCCGATTACGGTGGGGTGGTGCCAGAGTTGGCTTCTCGCGACCATGTGCGCAAGATTGTGCCGCTGATCCGTGAAGCACTAGCACAGGCAAATACCACTATTGAACAGCTCGATGGCATTGCCTATACCAAAGGCCCAGGTCTAATTGGTGCACTGCTGGTCGGGGCTTGTGTTGGCCGCTCACTCGCGTTTGCGTGGAATAAGCCCGCGGTGGGTGTGCATCACATGGAAGGGCATCTACTGGCACCTATGCTAGAAGAGGATGCGCCAGAGTTCCCATTTATTGCACTGCTGGTGTCAGGTGGCCACTCGATGTTGGTGGATGTTAAAGGCATTGGCCAGTATGAAGTGATGGGCGAGTCCATTGATGACGCGGCCGGTGAAGCCTTCGATAAAACGGCGAAATTGATGGGGTTGGATTATCCCGGTGGCCCGCGTCTTTCTAAGTTAGCGGCTCAAGGGCGCGCGGTGGACTATAAGTTTCCGCGACCTATGACGGATCGGCCAGGGTTGGATTTTAGTTTTTCTGGGCTGAAAACTTTTGCGGCGAACACCATCGCGGCGCAGCCGGACGATGAGCAGACGCGTGCGGACATCGCCCGTGCCTTTGAAGAAGCGGTTGTGGATACGCTGATGATCAAATGCCGCCGAGCTTTAAAGCAAACCGGTTACAAGCGCTTGGTAATTGCCGGGGGCGTAAGTGCTAACCAACGTTTGCGCGCTGAGTTGGCGACGATGATGCAACAGCAAGGCGGCAAAGTGTTTTATCCTCGTGGGGAGTTTTGTACCGATAATGGTGCAATGATTGCCTACGCAGGCTTACAGCGCTTAAAGGCTGGTGAGCGTGAAGCGTTAGCGGTAAAAGGCCAACCGCGTTGGCCATTGGATTCACTTGCCGCGGTGTAAACGCGCAGGGCTGTTGACTCCATCTAAACGGTGAACGGGTTTCACCGTTTTTTATTGCCAAAAATCTTTGGCTCTTCACCTCGAACCAGTCGCAAGATGTTGTCTTTATGGCGCCAGATAATCAGTAGCGACAGCATGCTTACTGGCAGAATGAAGCGACTGTCGAACCATAGGGTATAAAACGGCGCAAGAAGACAGGTAATGAGAGCGGCTAACGATGAATAACGGCTGATCAGCACCACTAACAGCCACGTGCTCATTAAACTCACCGCCATGTAACTGATGGACGCCATAGCGCCGAGCGCTGTGGCTACACCTTTACCGCCTTTGAACTGGAAAAAAATCGGGAACATGTGACCGATACAGGCTGAAATTGCCACAATCCCCAACCAAAAGCCGTGAATACCGAGCAGATAAGCGCCGTAGGCGGGCAGCGCACCTTTTAACATGTCGAAGAAGAACACTAATGCCGCGGCCCATACTCCACCAATACGTAAAACGTTAGTTGCACCAGGGTTTTTAGAACCTTCGCTACGAGGATCGGGTAAGCCTTTTAAACGACAAACGAGAATGGCACTCGAGATTGAGCCAAGTAAATAGGCGACAATGATCATAGCGCTGATAAGCAAGGCTGTACTCAATTTGGTGTCCTTATCGTCTTAGGGTATTATCGCGCCCAATACGCAGATACATCTTGATGAATAGTGCTACATCGGCCAGCTGAGACATGTTTGCTTAAGGCTGTGATCTCAGAGCCTTATCCTACTCAAAGTTGGCTTGAGTCGAAAGCGCAAAGCGGCAAATTATTGCATCGAAGCGCGCAATTATAACGGCTTTGTGGCCATCAGCTTATCTGACCTCCGAGGTTACGAGGATTTTCATGGATAAAGTGTTAGTAATAGGCCTACGCATAGACACGGTAATTGGGATCTATGACTGGGAAAAACAGCAACAGCAGCAGTTGGTTATCGATTTAGACATAGGCTGGGATAACCGTGCAGCTGCAGCGCAGGATGATTACAGCAAAGTGCTGTGTTACGACACTGTCAGTAAACGGATTGTCGCCTTGATTACCGCCGCGCCGATTGAGCTGATTGAAACCGTGGCGGAGAAAATCGCTGATTGCTTGCTAACCGAGTTTAATAGTCCGTGGGTAAAAGTGCGGGTGATGAAACCCGGGGCGGTTGCTATTGCCGAAAACGTTGGCGTTGAGATTGAACGCAGCAGGTAATGTAGTAGCATGGCAAAAATTTATATCAGTCTTGGCAGCAATATCGAGCCGGCGCATTACATCCGCGTCGCGGTAAAAGAGTTAACCGCGTTGCTCGGGCCGTTGCGTTTATCTTCCGTGTTCGAAAGTGAGGCGGTAGGGTTCAGTGGCGATAATTTTCTGAACATGGTGGTTGCTGCAGAGACTGAGCTCTCCGTGGCTGAGTTGGTCAGCCAGTTTAAACAGATTGAACTGCGCAATGGCCGCGCCGCACACGCGGTAAAATTTGCCCCTCGCACTTTAGATCTCGACTTACTGCTGTATGACAACGCGGTGATCACCCAGCCTGTGGTGTTGCCGCGCGCCGAAATTCTTACCAATGCATTTGTTTTATGGCCACTGGCGGAACTTGCTCCGGCGTTGCAGCATCCAATAGCGGGCTTACCTTACCAAACCCTTTGGCAAAATTACGATAAGTCACAACAACGATTGTGGCAGGTGGACTTTGATTGGCAGTGATGCCGTTTCTTTGAGGATTGTATGGATATTATTCAAGTTATCATTTTGGCGCTAATTCAGGGACTGACCGAGTTTTTGCCGATTTCGAGTTCGGCGCATCTGATTCTTCCTTCACAGGTACTAGGTTGGCCTGACCAAGGATTATCATTTGATGTGGCGGTCAATACCGGCTCATTGTTAGCGGTAGTGATTTACTTTCGGCGTGAACTTATTTCCATGGCGGGCGCATGGAGCGTTAGTGTCGTCAAACGAAAATCTAGTGCAGACAGCACGTTGGCGTGGTGGATTATTCTGGCCACGATTCCCGCGGTCTTTTTTGGTTTTGCTGCTAAGGGCTTTATCGAAACCCATCTGCGCAGCTCTGCGGTGATTGCGGTGACCACTGTGGTGTTTGGATTATTGCTATGGTGGGCAGATGTCAAAGGTCGCCGTCAGTTGTCTGAGTATCAAACAGGTTGGCGAAAAGCCTTGATGATCGGTTTTGCTCAAGCGTTGGCGTTGATCCCAGGGACTTCACGCTCTGGTGCTACGATGACTGCGGCGTTGATGTTGGGGTTGACCCGCGAAGCTGCCGCGCGCTTTTCATTTTTGATGTCAGTACCGGTGAGTTTAGGTGCCGCGATATTAGTGTGCAAAGACTTACTCGAAAGCCCTGATGCCGTTGATGTGCAGGCGCTGGTGATTGGTACTGTGATTTCGTTTGTGTCGGCGTATGCCTGTATCCACTACTTTTTGAAAGTCATCAGTAAGATGGGGATGTTGCCGTTCGTTATTTACCGATTGGCACTTGGCCTATTTTTGTGTGCGTTTCTGTTGTTTTAGTTTTAACTGAGCCTAAAACAAAATCGGCAACACCAAGGTGTTGCCGATTTGCGATACAGCGTAGCTGTCTCGTCATTACTTCTTGTAACGAGAAGCAACGTTGTCCAAACGATCGTTGGCGCGCTTAGCTTCAGCTTGAGCATCAGCAGCAGCAGCTTTTGCATCTTTAACGTCAGCTGACAGTGAGCTTTGTTCTGTTTTCAGAGCGCTAACTTCAGCAGACAGTTGATCAACTTTTGAGCCCAGGTTAGCAACACTTTCTTCCAGAGCGGTAGTGTTAGCACAACCACCGAGCAGAGCAGTCAGAGCAACGCCAGCAATCATCAGTACTTTTTTGTTCATGGAGAAATCCCTTTTTTAAGGTTTGATTTTTAGTGGTACGGTTCTCAAAGAAACCGTTCACGTCTATTATCTCACAGCCAAAATTGACTTGGCTATGGGGGCTAAAAAATAAAGATTGAAATAACCATATCGAATATGACGACAATTGCAACCTTTACGACCAATTTACGGATTTTTATAGAATATTTATCTAAATCCATCAACCCCTCGTTACGCTAATTGCCGTCCAATAACCCCTGAATTAGTGCAATTCTGCGTTTAGCAAGCTGTTCTTTTATCTCGGCGCCCTTAAATCCTTCGGCCAAAATCGGTTTTACGTCAATTTTACTCGACTGGTCAACCATGGTTAGCAGCAACGGTGCTTGCGGATAGGACTGATTTTCTAACCCGGTTCGGCCTTTTACATCCGCTTCACACACTTGCACTAACTGTTGAATGCGTGCTGGTTTTCGCCATGCATCGGCTTGATCCAACTTGCGCAAAATTGTGCTGGCTTTCATTTGGGTCAGATTATGGATGTCTTGATGCAGATCTGAGCTTAATAGGGCTAAATCACGATAGTCGTTGGGAACGCGCAAGCGTTCACACAGGGCCTTGATGGGGGCTAAGCCTTTTTGCCCATGACCATGGTGTTTTGGCCACAATGTTTCTGGCGTCAGTGCTTTGCCCAAGTCATGCATTAAGGTGGCAAAGCGCACCTGAGGATCGTGGCTGAGTAAGCAGGCTTGTTGCAAAGCGAGCAGAGTATGTACGCCAGTATCGATTTCGGGATGCCATTGCGGTGGTTGCGGCACACCAAATAAGGCGTCAATCTCAGGCATTAACCGCTTTAATGCACAGCATTCACGTAGCACCTCGATAAATACCCACGGCGCATCGGTATTGAGGGCGCGTTCGAACTCTTGCCAAACCCGCTCGGCAGTGAGGGCGTCAAGTTCACCACTGTCAGCAATCTCTTGCATCAGCTCCATTGTTTCTGGCGCGACGGTAAAGCCTTGTGGTGCAAACCGTGCTGCAAAGCGAGCTACCCGTAACACCCGTAATGGATCTTCGACAAAGGCCGGCGATACATGTCGCAATAGCCTGTGTTTAAGATCTTGTTGACCGAGGTAAGGGTCATATAGCGTGCCATGGTCATCTTCAGCAATCGCGTTAATGGTGAGGTCGCGACGCAGTAAATCTTCTTCTAGGGTGACTGCTGGACTGGCATCCACCGTAAAACCACCATATCCGCGACCAGTTTTACGCTCGGTGCGGGCTAAGGCATATTCCTCTTGGGTCTCTGGATGAAGAAACACCGGAAAATCCTTGCCTACTTGTTTGTAACCCTGCGCCAGCATTTCGGCCACAGTTGCACCCACCACCAGATGATCGCGGTCTTTGACGGGTAACCCCAGTAATTTGTCTCGAACAGCACCGCCCACAAGATAAAACTGCACACTCACTCCTTAACAAAATCTAACGAGTCCAGCATAACATTTGTGTTGGACTTCAGAGAGATTTTTAACGGCTGCACATTTAGTTGTGTAGGGTTTTGACAATCTTTAGCCATGTCTTAAACTGGGCAGCACTCTACACATAAGGATTTCTCGGCCCCATGTACAAGGCGTTTTTTGGACTGACAGATAACCCATTTTCCATTGCTCCAAATCCTAGCTACCTGTTTTTGAGTGATCGGCACCGCGAAGCGTTGGCACACTTGATGTACGGTTTGGGAGAGACCGGTGGCTTCGTACTGTTGACCGGAGAGGTGGGCACGGGCAAAACAACGGTGTCGCGCTGTTTGTTGCGACAATTGCCGGAAAATACCGATACGGCTTTCATTCTTAATCCGTCACTGACGGAATCAGAGCTGCTGGCTACCTTATGTGATGAACTCGGTATCGGCTATGGCGAAAACCCTACGCTTAAGCAACTAACTGATCTTATCAGTCAGTTTTTGTTGAAGAATCATAAAGCTGGCCGCAATACGGTGATGATCATCGATGAAGCTCAGCACCTGCGGGCAGAAGTGCTTGAGCAGTTACGGTTGCTGACCAATCTTGAAACCGATACCAAGAAGTTACTGCAAGTGATCCTGATCGGGCAGCCCGAGTTGCAACAGTTGTTACGCCGCCAAGAGTTGCGGCAGTTAGCGCAGCGCATCACCGCTCGTTATCATTTGCTGCCGCTGACCGTACCAGAGGTGGAACTGTATGTGCAGCATCGCTTGCGGGTCGCTGGGCGCAGTGAACCATTATTTAATCGCGGTGCGGTAAAAGCCCTGCATAAATTCAGTGGCGGTATTCCGCGGGTCATTAACTTATTATGTGAGCGCGCGTTGATGGCGGCTTATGGGCAAAACCGAACGCCAATTAATAAGCGCATGGTGTATGCGGCTGCAGCCGAAGTGTTGGGCGAGCAACCACGCGGTAGCGCTAAATGGGCATGGACCAGTTTGGCGTTGGTGGTGATTGCGGCCGCAGCAACGAGCGCGTGGTGGTGGAGCCCACAGCTTCAAGCATTTGCGACCCATCAGCTACAAACCGCTACTAGCGTGACCGCGCCGCAAACGCTTGTTCAGCCATCTCAAGCGCAACCTGCGCAACCGTCTGCCGTGGCGGCTCAGCCAGCAGTCTCAGTTGCCAATCAGTTGCTTGAAAGCGCCATTGCGCAAAGTGGCAACATTGATAATGCCTATGCAGGCTTGTTTGCCTTATGGGGAGAAGCGCCGTTTGCGGGAGTATCGGCTTGTCAGTCAGCGAAAGCGTTAGGCATGTTGTGTACGCAGCAGCAAGGTTCGCTGGAACAATTGGTGAAACTGAATTATCCCGCGGTAGTGTATCTACAGTCAGCGCCGCAGCTGTTTTATGGCGTGTTAGTGAAGAAGCAGCCACAGCAGTTGTTATTACAACTGAACGAACAGCAATTTTGGGTCAGTAACGCGTGGTTTGAACAACACTTTACTGGCACTTATGAACTGCTGGCGACTAAAGCGCAAGATGCGCCTGCCGAAGTTACCCCGAGTTCTGGCTTAGCCCAAGTGCAATGGTTAGAAGACAACTTGGCGCGGGCACAGCAACGTCCAGCGCGTTCAATGAGTTATTTTGATGCAGAGTTGGAGCAGGCGATCAAATCATTCCAGAGCCAACATAATGTGGTTGCTGATGGCGTCGCATCAGACAGTACGCTGGCGCTACTCGGTTTATATGGTGCACATCATGGTCCTGCATTGGTTGGAGGGCAGGGCTAATGTCGATTCTTTTAGATGCGGTGTCACGTTCAAAACAGGAGCTGAACGACGGGGAGTTTGACCCTATCACCGCACCGCGGCCTGTGTTGCCACAGCAGCGTAGCTATACTGCGTTGTTAGTCATCATTGCATCACTGCTGGTGTTGCTGCTCATAGCGCTTGGAATATTTACTTGGTTCAATTTGAACCACAAGGCGACCGCTGATATGCATTCCACGCCCGTGGCGGCTGTAACGGCCAATAAGCCCGAAGTAGCCATCGCTGTGCCGGCTCAAACTGCCTCCGTGCCAACTCAAACGGCCTCTGCCGCGCAAACGCCAGCCGTCGCGTTAGCAGGGAAGGTGACGCTGCCGCGCCCTCGTCAATTGCCTGTGGAAGCGCCTGTGCAGCAGTCGACAACTGTGGTTGAGTCTGCGACCTCTCCAGCTGACACAAGGTTAACTGCGGTGGCGACGCCAGAGGTGGCTGAACCTGTTACGGCAGATGAGCCCATTATGTTGGGTGCCAACGCGAATGAAAAAGGCTTAGCAATGTTGCGTCAGTTGCAAGCGCCGCCACAAGCTGCAACGCCAGTAGCAAAAGCACCAGCAGAAGCCCCCGCGGTTAACGATGAGCTGATGGATCGTTTTCAAGCGGCGTTAAGTGAGATTGAAAAGCGTAATTCGATGAACAACGACACTCAGCCGGTCGATCAAGCTCAGTCAGCAACGCCGGTCAATTATCCCTCTTATGGCGAACTGCCAGCAGGGTTACAGTTACAGGTGCCTGAATTCAACATCAATGCGCACCTGTATGCCACTAACCCACAAAAACGGTGGATCAATGTTGATGGTAAAGAGCTGCAGCAAGGTGACAAGATTAAGCAGAAACTTACCGTGGTAGAGATCCGCCCGAATGATGTGGTGTTAGCGATTCAAGGCACACGCTTTCGCGTGCCAGCGATCTAAACTATCGTTTCGCATAACAACAAAGCGCTCAATGGAGCGCTTTGTTTGTTTAGGGTTAGCTGAGTAGCCGCCCAATCATCAAGGTGAGCAGGTAGCCAACGCTGTAGCTGAGTAGCAACGCGGGCACATATTTGAGATAGGAGACAAAGGTTAATTCATTCACTTTGCTCATCGCAATAATCCCCGCAGCCGAGCCTATCACCAACAGCGAACCACCCACGCCTACCGCGTAAGTAAGCCCTAACCAGCCAGCGAGGGTTAACTGTGGCTCTGCTTTTAATAACGCCGCGGTCAAAGGTACGTTATCGAGCAATGCAGAGCCCATGCCAGTAACATAGTTAGCAATATTCGGGTCATGGGTAGCATATAACTGCGCCAACTCATCTAAGGTGCCAATCTGTTTAAGCATACCGACCAGTAACAAAATGCCGAGGAAGAACAGCAGCGTGTCAAACTCAACTTGGCGAATATATTCAAGGATACGGATCTCTTCGTTATCGGTATGTACCGTTTTACCGACCAAAAACATGATCGATAAACCGCTAAGAAAGGTCAGTACAGGTGGAATCGCAAATAGAATATTCAGCACCATGGTCAGCACGATGGTACAGACAAAAATCACTGCGATGATGATATCGACCGTTTCTAAAGTTTGCAGCGAACTGTTGGCATAAACTCGGCCATTGGCTTTGAGGGAAAACAGCGTTGCCAGCAACACGACGCTGACCCCAGCAGGCAGCACTAGCATCAATAAATCAGCCATGTGTACATGGCCGCCCAAGAAAATCATCAGCGTGGTGACATCGCCAGTAATTAACGACACCCCTCCTGAGTTCACCGCAAAGATGATGAGTACCGACATCCGGCGCTTGATATTACTGTCCAGCTGAAACGTGGTTAGCAAGCCTAACGACACCAGCGTTGCGGTAACGTTGTCACAAATGGCTGATAGCAGTAGCGAAAATATGGCCACCTGAATCATCAACATTCTGACGCTAATGCTCTTAGGAAACAGCTTGCTCACCACAATCTCAATCATGCCTTTGGCGTTGAGATAGGCCACAAAGGTCATGGTCGACATCAAAAACAGCCACAAAGTTGCGATTTCTAACAGGTTGTCTTGCAACTCGGCGTTAATAATCGAGGTTTCATGGGCATCGGGCGATGCGACAAACAAGGTAATCCATGACAAACAACCAAGAAATAGCGTGGTTTTGGCTTTGTTTATGTGGGTCAGTTCTTCAAAAATAATACTGAGCAGCGCAAGCCCAGCAAGGGACAACAAAAAGATATTCAACATAATGGTGGATCCATGCACGTGTTATGGGTTGCTTAACGACTGGATGCCGAATCACCATCCGCTCAAGCTGCGGCAGTCTCAATAACTTGAAAATAACTTGAAAAAGGGTGGTGATGTGACGAAGCGCACAGATTGGAGCATGGCGGGTTTGTGGGAGCAATATTACCAAAGTCTTAATCGAAGCTTAAAAATCGCCTTGCGGTTCGCTAGTTAATTGAAGTTGCAATGAAATCTGTCTCGAATCAGCAGCAATAAAAAAAGGCCCTTTTTAGGGCCTTTTGAAAAGAAAATCGAATTTAGAGCTTGATGCGAGCGAACACGCGATCTGCGGCGTCCAGCGTTGCTTTGATTTCTTTATCACCATGAGACAGTGACAAGAAGCCAGCTTCAAATGCACTTGGTGCCAGATATACGCCTTCTTCCAACATGCCGTGATAGAAAGCTTTAAACAGTTCAAGGTCACACTTGGTCACTTGTTCAAAGTTAGTCACAGTTTCAGCATCAGTGAAGAAAATACCAAACATGCCACCAACATAGTTCACCGCCATGCTGATACCATGCTTAGCAGCGACTGCTTTCAAACCTTCAGCGATTTGCTTGGTTTTGTCAGCCAGTGCTTCATATACACCGTCTTTGCACAGTTCGTTTAATTGTGCTAACCCAGCGCTCATCGCAATTGGGTTGCCTGACAGCGTACCGGCTTGGTATACAGGGCCAACAGGGGCGATGTATTCCATCACTTCTTTACGGCCACCAAACGCGCCTACTGGCATACCGCCACCAATCACTTTACCCAGTGCAGTTAAGTCTGGGGTCACACCGTAGTAACCTTGAGCCCCGCTTCTTGAAACGCGGAAACCAGTCATCACTTCGTCGATGATCAGCAGGGCGCCGAACTCGTCACATAGTGCGCGCAGACCTTGCAAGAAACCGTCAACGGGTGGAATACAATTCATGTTGCCAGCCACTGGCTCAACGATGATACAGGCGATCTCCGTTGGGTACTGTTCAAACAGTGCACGCACTGATGCCAAATCGTTATAAGTTGCTGTCAAAGTGTGCTTAGCAAAGTCAGCCGGAATACCTGGAGAGCTAGGTTGACCCATGGTCAGCGCGCCAGAACCAGCTTTTACCAACAAGCAGTCAGCATGGCCGTGGTAGCAGCCTTCAAACTTCATGATTTTGTCGCGGTTAGTAAACCCACGAGCCAAGCGAATGGCGCTCATGGTCGCTTCAGTACCTGAGCTCACCATGCGCACTTGTTCGATTGATGGCACCATCTCACGCACTTTTTCCGCCATGGTGACTTCCAACGCGGTTGGCGCACCAAAAGACAAACCATTTGCTACTGCTGCCAATACTGCTTCACGGATCACTGGATTGTTATGACCCAGAATCATCGGTCCCCATGAACCTACATAATCGATGTACGCTTTGCCGTCAGCATCATAGATATAAGCGCCGTCAGCTTTATCGATAAATCTTGGTGTACCGCCCACCCCATTAAACGCGCGAACTGGCGAGTTTACACCGCCGGGAATGGTCTTTTTGGCCTGTGCAAACAGGTCTTCAGAACGGGTCATATTTCATCCTTTTATTTAATCGTTCAATTATCGTTCGGCTTTACCTGAGAACCAGTTAACTGGACATTCATATTTTTCCAGCTGGTCAGCTACGCCGAGCGTAAGCGCAAACAGTGCCATACGGATCAACAAACCGTTATCCGCTTGACGGAAAATTGCCAAGCTTGGGTTGTTGTTAAGATCGTTATCCAATTCGTTTGCCTGTGAGCGAGAGTCACGTGGCAATGGATGCATGATCACTGTGTTGGATTTACAGTTTTGGGTATAGATCGCGCTGTTCAGACGGAACTTACCACGGTATTTATCCGCTTCTTCCTGTGATGGGAAGCGTTCTTCCTGAATGCGTGTCAGATAGAGAATGTCAGCCTGATGCAGATTACCTTCCAGTTGGTCGGTAATTGTGACGCGGTGACCAGCATTTTCAATAGCATCGATCACATAGTCTGGCATCGCTAACTCTTTTGGCGAAATCAGCGTGAAGGTGATGTTTTTGTACATACACAGCAACCGAGATAAGGAGTGCACGGTACGGCCGAATTTTAGATCACCGACCATCGCGATGTGCATACCATCTATGGTTAACCCGTTGCTGTTGAGCTCTTTCTTAATGGTGAACAAGTCAAGCAAGGCTTGAGTTGGATGTTCGTTAGAACCGTCACCACCGTTAATTACTGGCACGCGTGAGCCCTCGGCAAATTCACGTACTGAGAACGACTCAGGATGACGCATCGCAATCACATCTGAGTAGCTCGACAAGACGCGCGCGGTGTCGTACAAGGATTCGCCTTTAGATAACGAAGAGTTTGCCATACCCACAGTTTCAGCTACACGGCCACCAAGCAGGTCAAAGGCGCAGCTAAAGCTCACGCGCGTACGAGTACTCGGTTCAAAAAACAGGTTGCCTAAAATTGCGCCGTCGAGCACGCGTGTACGTTTTTCACGGAGTGCATAAGGTGCCATTTTTTGAGCAACTGCAAAGATAGTTTGGATTGAATCCAGATCTAACTGGTTCACAGACAGGATATGAGAGCCCTGGAATTGGTTCATCAGCCTAGTTTCCATGTAGGGTGTGCCGGCCATGCCAAAGCCGCACAAGGATTTATGATATTTGGCTGAGAGCAGACTATAGCAGATGCGACCTATCATTAAAACGTTCGGTATTTTAAATTTGTGAGCCAGACGCTAATGTAACGGCCGCTAAACGAATAGTTGCCACACGATCCGCCCGCTTTATTGATTCAACCCTCATCCGCTAAGACGTTGGTGTCAAAACTGCAGCTATCGTGACGCCGAATAGCGGCCGTTTATGAAGTAAAATAATTGGTGAATTATTGATGTTTGTCATAGCATAGAGCAGCTAAATTCATAAGCTATGCAGCACTTAAATTTCCTTTTGGCCGCCAACACTTAAGTAATCGGACTTATGCCTAGATTTGCCAACCTGCATTTCCCGTCGATGGGACTCATTAGACATCGACTCACTCCCGGCTTTTTCACATCTCAACCTGACTACTTAGTGTTGTTATCGCTCTCCGCACTGGTGGGTGCTGTCGCAGGCTTAATCGTCTCGGCATTTGAAGGTGCGATTCATTTTTTAACTTATCATCGGCTACATTACTTTGATAGCTGGGCTCTTCCTGCGGGCATTACCGCGTTACTGGTGATCCTTGCTGGTGCGCTATTTGCGGCAGTGGGCTTTTTGGCTACGGCCAAGTTAGCGCCAGAAACCTCTGGCAGCGGTATTCCCCACGTGGAAGGGGCGCTGGATGGCCTGCACGACATTCGCTGGTGGCGGGTATTACCGGTGAAGTTTTTTGCGGGTGCACTGACGTTAAGTTCAGGTATGGTGCTTGGGCGTGAAGGGCCTTCGGTACAAATTGGCGGCGCGGTAGGGCGCATGTGCGCCAGTTTGGCGAGCAAGTATCCCTATGCGCCGCACGTGCTCACCGCATCTGGCGCCGCGGCGGGTTTAGCCGCCGCATTTAATGCGCCATTGGCGGGCATTCTATTTATTATCGAAGAGATGCGCCCACAGTTTCGCTATAACTTCACTTCATTTAAATGCGTTACTTTAGCCTCGCTTACCGCCACTATCGTGTTGCGTTATTTTCATGGCCAAGACGCGGTCATGGATATCCCCACCTTTAAAGTGCCGCCGCTGGAATCCTTGTGGCTGTTCTTGTTGCTCGGGGTCATTTTCGGGGTGGTGGGGATTAGTTTTAACCGTTGGGTGTTAAAGTGGACCGCATTTTTTAAAGGCTATCATCGCAATAACTTACGTCGCGTGGCGGGCACTGGCGCCATGTTAGGTGGTTTATTTGCACTGTTTCAGCTCTATCTGCCGGATATTTCAGGTGGTGGTGTCGCACTCATCACCGACTTTGTGCGTGAGCCGATGGCGTGGGGCTTGATGGTGCTGGTGTTTTTAGTGCGGATTGTCGCAACGCTTGGCTGTTTCTCGTCCGGTGCCCCGGGTGGCGTGTTTGCGCCAATGTTGGCTTTGGGCACGCTGTTAGGTCTGGCTTATGGCACAGTAGCGGCAGGATTATTCCCGTCACTGGTAGCGGAACCGGGCGTGTACGCGGTTGCCGGAATGGGCGCGTTATTTGCTGCAACGGTAAGAGCACCCGTCACCGGCATCATTTTGGTGGTCGAAATGACCGACAACTACCAGCTTATTATGCCGTTGTTGATGACTACACTCGGCGCAACCTTTATTGCGCAAGCGTTTGGTGGAAGTCCATTATATTCAGCGTTATTACAGCAGTCGTTGTCGACCAATGCGCCGGCCAAAGAGCCGGAAAAGCCACAAACAGCTGATATCGCTGCGCCCGCCACCGCCGCTGAACTCAACGCACCCGCCAAAAGTGAATAGCGGGTTATATTGATGTAATCATGCTGCAAAACCGCTGACTAATCTGTATTGATGGTTTGCACTGCGTTTTTGCTATCCCGTTCAATCAGGTATGATGCCAACGTTTTTCTGCTTATTTTGATAGACAACAATTGAGGATACTTTGTTGATGGCGAGATTAAGACGTTGGTGGCATCACATGCAGTTACGTGAACGGCATCTTCGCCCCTCTTCACTTTATCTATTTTGGTTGGTGGTTGTGGCCTTTAGTTGCGGTGCTATCAGTCACTTTCTTTACTCTGATGCGCTGCCGGTGGGCGGCGGTAAATATCGCAAATTAGCGCACCAGTATCAGCAGCAATTGGAAGAGCAGGCCAACGTGCTTGCGAGGCGAAATCTTGATTTGTCTTTGGCGCAAGAAAGCCACAAAGAGATGCAGGATATGTTTGCCAAGCAACATCAGCGTCAGCAAGAGCTTGAGCGCGAATTAAGTTTTTATCGCAGTATTATGACGCCGGAATACAGCGTTGATGGCGTCGCGATAAACAGTGTTGAGTTGTTACCAAAAGCCGTGGCAACCGATTACAAATTGAAGTTAGTGCTGACCCAGCTTAAAAAGCGGCAGCAACAACTTAAAGGTAAGGCGATCATTAAGTTACAAGGGATTCAAGCAGGTGAAGAGACTGAAATCCCGTTGGAATCCGTCAACAATGGCGTTAAACTCGACTTTAGTTTCCGCTATTTTCAGGTGTTGGAAACCGATTTCTCTCTTCCGCAGGGATTTGAGTTACAACAGATCGCGGTGAAAGTGGTGGTGCCTGCCAGTCGTTGGGGCAAAGGCGGTGAAACTGAGGACAGTTTCAGTGTGCCTGAGTTGTTGAATGGCGAGAAAGACACCGGTGTAATACTTGAACAAAACAGTCAGGTAATAGATAATCTGCCGCAGCAAACAGACGTCAAGGGGTAACAATGACTGAACAAGCAGATGCAGCAATGCCGATCACCTTTACAGATGCGGCGGCCGCCAAAGTAAAGACCTTGCTCGATGAAGAGCAAAACAACCAACTTAAACTGCGTGTTTATGTCACAGGCGGCGGATGTTCAGGTTTTCAATACGGTTTCACGTTTGATGAAAAGGTGAACGAAGGTGATTTCACTATCGAAAAACAAGGTGTGCAGCTGGTGGTCGATCCAATGAGCTTGCAATATCTGGTCGGTGGTGAAGTGGATTACACCTCTGGCTTGGAAGGTTCGCGCTTTTTCGTAAAGAACCCGAACGCAAAAACAACCTGTGGTTGTGGTGCAAGCTTCTCAGTTTAAGTGATAATCGCATTAAAAAAACCGCTGATTTCAGCGGTTTTTTTATATCAATTCATAATGTTGAAATTGTTTTTTCGTTGAAACCAACGGCCTACTTTCGGCGTGAACAACAGCCACAGTTGCAGCATCGCCACTATTCCACTCAAGCTAAACAGCAGCCAGTTCGGTAACGCAGCAAGCGGCGAGTTGTTTAACCATTGCTGCCATTGCTCCGCTAACGGCGGGTTTTGCTCGAGTAGGTAGGGCATCAAAGACAGCGCCAACAACGCCAATATGGCCAGACCGCGTAAAATCCACCCCGTTGCCTGCTGACGGGCAAAAATCGACAGCACCAAAAACAGCAGCAGTAACGCGGGCACCACGGCTTTACCCGATACCAAGCCGAGCATCGCCGCAATGCTATAGATGATGCTAAGCAATAACAGACGTTTCGGCATGGCAAAGGTCATAAGCTGTTGGCCTATTACACACGGGTTTAGTGTTTGGTTTTCGGCTTGAACTGGCTTTCCAGTTCATGAGGCGGCACCACAACGCCCAAGTCGTCTTCTAATGGGAACACGGCAACAAACAGTTCATCGTCTTCCATGCCTGGCACCCAACGCTCTAACCAATCGCTTAAGCTAATTGAAAGTGGGCGACAGTCTTGCCACTCATCTTTAGTCCACTGCAGTGCTGCGGCTTCTGATGGCCACACCGGAATGCAGTCTTCATCATCAGTGGTCAACATTACACAACCATCATCATCCTGAATAATCCACAGTTCTTTGTTCGCTTTAGTTTGCTCAACCAGATACTGGTAGCGTTGTTCTGGTGTCATATGGCTGAAATCAGGCGTTTTGCTGGTGTCTTTCATGGTTGTCCTGTGACTCGCTAGCTTAGGTTACGGCGGCGCATACTATCACCAGTTACGCCGTCGATAAAGGATTGTTACTGTGCTGGAAAACGTGCGCCTAATACCGCTTCTCTCGCCGCGCCCGTGACGGCCGGGAGATTTGCTGGCAGCCCAGCGACATGGCGCATCGCCAGCCAAGCGAAGGCAATGCCTTCGACCCATTTAGGGTCGATGCCCAATGCCGAGGTTGAGTCTAATGTGTAGTTAGGCAACAACGCCTGTAAACGTCGCATTAACTCACCGTTCAGAGCACCACCGCCGCAGACGTAGATTTCGCCAGCATTGCTCAGTTTGGTCACTTCACCGGCGATACTGTGGCAGGTTAAATCCAACAACGTGGATTGAATGTCCTCTTCACTCAACATCGAGAATTCAGATAACTGTTGTTCGAGCCAAGCTTGGTTAAACAGTTCGCGACCGGTGCTTTTCGGTGCGGGCTGCAAAAAATAGGGATGAGACAATAACTGAGTTAACAGTGGGACTGAGGTAATGCCACTGGCTGCCCATGCTCCGTCACGATCAAAGGGTTCCTGTTTTACTTGCTGAATCCACGCATCCACCAAGGTATTGCCCGGGCCTGTATCGTAACCTAACACTTGCGAACCATCGCTCGGTAACCAAGTGACATTGCCAATGCCGCCGATATTCATAATCATGCGGTTGACGCCCGCTTTGGCGAATATCTGTTGGTGAAACGCCGGTACCAGTGGTGCGCCTTGGCCACCAAGCGCAATATCTTTACGGCGAAAATCGGCGATGACATCAATGCCAGTTTCAACCGCAATAGTGTTGGGATCGCCAATCTGTAGCGTAAAGCCCACTTCCAAATTAGGCATATGGCGAACGGTCTGGCCGTGGCTGCCGATGGCGATAATCTGCTCGGCGGCGACATCGGCTTTTGCCAGTAACGCATTGACCGCTTTGGCAAACACTTGGCCTACCACCCGATCTAACCGCCCTAAGCGGTTAATTTCGTCACTGCCGGGTTGGCATAAACGCTGTAAGCCTTTGTAGAGGTGCTGCGGATAATCTTCGGTGTGACAGGCCAAAAGGGTTGGCTGTCCTTCGCTAAATTGCACCAGTGCCGCGTCAACGCCATCCATGCTGGTGCCGGACATCAGTCCGATATATAACCCTGTCGTATTGTTCATAGTTCTTCTGTTCAGTTTTGCATGGCAACGTGTACTTGCTTTTGATGATCAATTGCCGCCATTAATGACTTGCTCAATTGTTCAAATGCAGGGCGCTCTTGTTGGGCAATCGATTCCGCTTTAGGCAAGTCGACGGTACGAGGATTTCGATGTACCCCATTTACAATAAACTCATAATGCAGGTGTGCGCCAGTGACTCGGCCAGTTTTTCCTAACGTACCAATAATTTGCCCTTGTTTAACAGATTCACCTTGGTTCACTGTGCGCTTGTTAAGGTGCAGGTACTTGGTGGTGTAAGTGGTGTTATGGCGAATAAACACATAGTTACCGTTGTATTGATTGTAACCGGCTTCTACCACTTTACCGGCACCAGCTGCTTTAATCGGTGTGCCAATGGCTGCCACGTAATCGACACCGCGGTGTGGGCGCACTAAACCTGTGACAGGATGCAGCCGTTTCGGGTTGAAGTTGGAGCTGACGTATTTAAAGTCTACTGGTGAGCGTAAAAACGCTTTGCGCATACTGCGACCTTCAGCAGAGTAATAGTTGCCATCGGTATAGCGCACCGCGGTGTAGCGTTCGCCTTGGTTTACAAATTCGGCGGCGAGAATGTTGCCGTTACGCAAAAACTCCCCATCGGCAAACTCTTGTTCGTAGATCAGCGAAAAGCTGTCGCCTTTGCGAATATCCAGCGCGAAGTCCACATCCCAACCGAAGATGGTAGCTAGCTGCATAATTTGCGCAGGGTTGAGCCCCGCATCGACCCCAGCGCTCCAAAAGTTGCTATGGATTTCGGCGCTAACGAAATGCTGTCGTGACTCCACATCTTTGGTTTGCACCGCTTCGGTGTAAGCATCGTTGATGTGATTAATGGTGAGGGTAGACACTGCATCAATTCGATATTGCAGCAACTGCAAACTGCCATCGCTGTTTTTACCGATAGTGATCTCTTCGCCGGGTAAAATTGTGATCAAATGTTTTTTGGCTAATGGCAACTGAGTGATGTCATAGACTTCGCGGGCAGAAAGCGAGGCACGTTGAAAAAGCGCTGCCAGCGTATCGCCACTTTTCACTTCAAAGTGTTCGAGCTCCGCCATGCTGTTGCTCTGCTTATCCACTTCGGTTTCAAGCGCATCACTGGTTTGCTCAACGATAGTCTCGGTAATCGCTTCCGCGGCTTGCTCTGACTCCTGCGGTTCACCGCTGGCCGGTGCAAGTTGTTCTCCCGGCGCAGCTGGGGTGCGAAACGCCAGTGGTACGTCATATCGTACAGCTGCGTTGTGCGCTGGGGTTTGTTTTGACGCCTCGGCGTTATCTGTGGGGATAAACAGCAATACTAAAATGGCAAGGCTAAGTAGGGATAACAAAAGCTGGTGCTTCTTCGGCAGCAGTTTGAATAATGTGATGAGTTTTGCCATTGACTCCAAGTACCAAAAAATGACGTTGTCTGAAAGCCTTGCCCTAGTTTACACACTTTCAATTAGGCTGGCTAACAAGTAACATAAGCCTCCTTATTTTTAGCGCCTTGGGGAGTTGTAGGCTGATGGCTAATTTAGCGCAAGTAATGGCAGAAATTAAACGCGGTACAGAAGAAATTCTGCTGGAATCCGATTTGTTGGAAAAGCTGAAAGAAGGTCGTCCGCTGAAGATCAAGCTGGGAGCTGACCCAACTGCGCCAGATATCCACTTGGGCCATACTGTTATCCTCAACAAGCTGCGCTTATTCCAAGAGTTAGGCCATGAGGTGATCTTTTTGATTGGTGACTTCACTGGCATGGTTGGCGACCCGAGCGGTAAAAATAGCACCCGTCCACCGTTGACGCGCGAGCAAGTGACTGCCAATGCTGAAACCTACAAGCAGCAAGTTTATAAAATTCTCGACCCAGTCAAGACCCGTATTGAGTTCAACTCCTCTTGGTTAGAAGCCTTGGGTGCAGCGGGCATGATCCGTCTGGCGTCACATCAAACCGTTGCGCGTATGATGGAACGTGATGACTTTAAAAAGCGTTATGCTGCTGGTCAGTCGATTGCCATTCATGAGTTTATGTACCCATTGCTACAAGGTTGGGATTCGGTCGCGCTGCATGCTGACGTAGAGTTGGGCGGTACCGATCAAAAGTTCAACTTGTTGATGGGCCGTGAGCTACAAAAAGCCGAAGGGCAGAAGCCTCAAGCCGTGATCATGATGCCATTGCTCGAAGGTTTGGACGGCGTGAAGAAGATGTCCAAATCATCAGGCAACTACATTGGCGTGAGTGAGGCGCCAGATGAGATGTTTGGTAAGCTGATGTCGATTTCTGACGAGTTGATGTGGCGTTACTTTGAGTTGTTGTCATTCCGTCCGTTGACTGAAATCGACAGCTTCAAACAGCAAGTGGCAGAAGGCGCTAACCCACGCGATATTAAGATTTTACTGGCGAAAGAGATTATTGCGCGCTTCCACGATGAAGCTGCGGCTGACAGTGCCGAGCAAAACTTTATTAACCGCTTCCAAAAAGGTGCACTGCCAGATGATATTCCAGAAGTGACCTTGGCTGGCGGTGCTGAAGGGGTGGCATTAGCGAACCTGCTGAAGGATGCCGGTTTAGTCGGTTCAACTTCAGATGCAATGCGTATGGTAAAACAAGGTGCGGTGAAGATTGACGGCGATAAAGCCGAAGATGCTAAGCAAATCTTTGCGGTGGGCACCACTGCAGTGTTCCAAGTGGGTAAGCGTAAATTTGCCAAAGTCACTATTAGCTAAAGTCACGTTTAGCTAAGGCCATTGCTAAAAAGTAAGTTCGATTACGGCTATCAAAGGGAAGCACAACGCTTCCCTTTTTTGTGGGCGCTGTCCCGTGTCCAGTGCTGAACTCAGTCGTCAGAATCTTGTTGAGCAACTCGGCAGTTATTGGTGCCGTAAAAAGCGTCATTTTGGCAACGCCAACTCAACCCCGCCTTGGAGACCTTCCAGCCGGTGCCTTGTTTATCTAATGCCAAAATCAACAGCAATTGCGGATGGCCATCTCTTGATGGGCGCATGTTGTAGGTAATCACTTTGCCATCAACCTGGTTGGATTTAATCATTTCAAAGTCGGCGCCGCTATAACGTTGGCTGATGCTGTCGGGGCTGTTGGCCCAGCTGTCTTTAGAAAGGGTCGCTTTAAGTAACGCTTGATTGAATTTGCTGACGGGCTGCTCAGCATAAGAGAGCACCATCGGCGTTTCGTCGTTGCTTGAATTGCCGCTGTTAGGCGCTAATGCGGCATAAAGATTAACACTGAAAAATGCGCTGGTGGAAAGGAGCCAGCAGAAAACGGCATGCTTCATTAAGACCTCTTGCTTGCTGATGATGATCATCATGACAAACGTTAGTTACTGAGGTTTCGACCGATAAAGCCTAATGAAGTTCAGCATTTAATGATTATTGTGCCGCGAGTTGGTCAGACATGGTCTGATAGTCGATGTAATCCTCATGGCGATCTACCCGCTTGCGGTTCACATCAACATTTAAGGTGGTTACGCCAGGAATGGCCACATCGATGATTTTACCGGGCTTACCGAACTGCTCGCCTGGGCCTTTGAAATGATAGTTACCAATCATCACCACCAATGAGCCAGTATTAAACATGTGCTCGATATTGAAGTCGTACTCCAACACCCCACGATGAGCTCGCTCAAAGAAGGCAATGATGTTGCGGCCACCGGTATAACTGCGGCCCGCAGTGGCATCATTAAACACCGATTCGCGGCTGTAGAAGTTTTCTAACGTTTGATAATCATGGCCGGTGAGCGCTTGTATGTAACTGATCGCCAGCCGTTGTTCTCGCGGCATTTCGCTGTCGTCAGCGAAGACCGGAAATGAACAGACTAGGATCAGAAAAAGCCTCAAAAAGCGCAATGTGGTTGTCTCTTGTTAGGTGTCGGAAATAGCGGGCTACCAAGATATCTGCCGTTAATTGGCAGCATTGATAGCCGCATAATGCCCGTCTCACAAGTTGGGATCAACCCTTAAAATGGTGTTATTTAACCACGGTTGGCGAGTTTTACAGCAGACAGCGACAGTCGTTTACAAATTGTCCATATCTTTAAGATGGATATTCAGCGCATCCACAGAAATGCGAATTTCAACCACTGATAAGATCAGCGAGTACAGTAGTAGCAATAAGCTGCCGCCAAAAACAATCGAGCCAGTTTGATTAAATCCAAGATAAATCAAAATCATGCAAAATACGCACAGGGCAAAGCTGGAGACGCCAGCTTCCTGCATGCGGCGAATAATGACGATACGGCGACGCAAGTTTTTTAATTGCAGATGCGACACACGTTTCTCAGCATCGCTCAGGCTTCTGATTAAGGCTGCCAACGAGAAAAAACGGTTGGTGTAGGCAAGCAACAACAATGAAATCGCTGGAAATAGCAACGCTGGAGTAGTCAGCGAGATGTGCATATTTTCTAACACAGAGTACCTTCAATCATCAGATAAGTCGGAGAAAATCACGGGGCTAGTTTATCATTGGCTAACGCAATCTTAACAGTACCCACAGTGCGGGAATGATCAAACTAAACCCCAGCCAGCACCAGCGGCTGGTATTGGCCAAACTCAGCGCGCGCTCGATATCAGTACCTGTTGGGAGTTTATTCGGTCCGACTTTGTCGACGGCGATTCTTACACCGTGATATTTGCGGGCGCCGCCAAGTTCAATCGAGAGAATCATCGCTGCTAACTGGCAAATTTGCAGATAGCCGCGTTGTACTAGGCCGAATTTGCCGAGGTTAAATAGCTGAGTCAACGCCGCTGGACCGCCTTGTATGGCTAAGGTGAGGCGGCACGCTTGTACCGGCAACCAAAACAGCCAGTGATTGACATGGGTTAGCAGCGCACTGAATTGCCGATACTGAGGATTGCTGGGCGACCAACACTGTTCAAGGGTTTTCAGCATAATGGCCGCCAGCACCAGTGTCACGCCACCGAGCCAGAAAAATAGAATTGCCGCAATACTGCCATAGGCGGCAGAGGTGACCGCTAGTTCAATCGCAGTTTTGGCAATCCCTGCCTCAGACAAAATATCGGTATCGCGCGATGTCCAACGGCTTAACAGTGTGCGTGCAGTGGCTTTGTCGCTCACCAATAATGCGCGTCGAACCTGTTGAAACTCCGCTCGGGCGTGCAGATCTCGCATGCAACAATAGAGTACAGCAAACTCAAAAAAGTGCGGATACGCAGCGAGTTCAAGCAGAAATAACACAATTAGCCAGAAGGGGATGAGCAGCAGTAGTGTTGCCAAAACGCCCGCAATTTGCTGCTGGCGGTTACTGCGCCCTGCACGGCACACTTTGGTAGCCATGCGGGCAGCAAGTTCACTCAACCAATAGAGCGGATTGAAACGTTGCGCCAATGGCAGCACGAGCGCTGCCACTAATGCTGAGGCGATCAGCGCGAATCTGATCAGCAGAGGCCCATCATGACTGACAATTTGCTGCCACATCATTGCATTACAGGTGAGTTAACATACCCATCACCATTTGCGCAGATTGAGCCCCAGCTTTGATGATGTAAGTATCGAAATCGACAGGAGAGTCGTTATTCGCGTTATCTGACAGCGAACGGATCACCACAAACGGAGTGTTGAACTGGTGGCAAACTTGTGCAATTGCGGCACCTTCCATCTCACATGCTGCCATAGTGGGGAAGTGTTTGAGCATCACTGCGGTGCGGGCTGGATCGCAAATAAAACTGTCCCCGGTACAGATTAAACCTTCAATGGTTTGTACATCGACCAAGCTTGAAATCGCATCCCGCGCGGCTTGCTTCAATGCTTCATCAGCAACAAACGCAGCGGGTTGTTGCGCCATCTGCCCAATTTCATAACCAAAGGCAGTGACATCTACGTCGTGGTAACGCACTTCGCTAGAAATGACGATATCGCCGATATTGAGCGAGTCAACAAAACCGCCAGCAGAGCCAGTATTGATCACCGCATCCACCTCGAAGTGTTCAATTACCATTGTAGTGGCCATGGCTGCGGCCACCTTGCCGATGCCAGAACGGGTGATAACCACTTGCTTGCCCGCCAGTTCACCTTCAACAAACTCAATGCCTGCGATGGTAGTGGTGTTTGCTGCACTGGTGGCTGCGATAAGTTGCACAACTTCAGGTTCCATTGCGCCAATAATGCCAATTTTCATCAAAAAGCCTTTTTCAAAATCACGACTGCTATTGGGCGCAAACTATAGCACAGTTGGCTGATTGCACTTACAAAAAAGCGCACGCCTGAATCTCAGGGTGCGCTTTCAACAGCCTTGTAACTCGCAGTAACGAGTTAGTGATTAGTCATCAAGGTAATTCAGAATACCCAATGCTGCTTCACGTCCTTCGGCAATAGCGGTAACTACCAAGTCCGAGCCTCTGACCATATCGCCGCCCGCAAACACTTTTGGATTGCTGGTTTGGAATGGATTATCGCTCGCTTGAGGCGCAATCACGCGGTTCCATTGGTCAAGCTCAATACCGAAGTCAGCAAACCAACTTGCTGGGCTCGGTTGGAAACCAAACGCAATGATAATCGCATCTGCGTCGAGCACTTGATCGCTGCCAACAATGGCTTCAGCGCGACGACGACCACTGGCATCCGCTTCACCCATTTGGGTTTCAACGCACTCGATGCCAACCACTTTGCCCGCTTCGGTTTTAATCGCGGTTGGTTGACGGTTGAACAGGAATTCAACCCCTTCTTCACGCGCGTTTTTCACTTCACGGCGAGAGCCTGGCATGTTCTCTTCGTCACGGCGATAAGCACAGATAACTGAGGATGCTCCTTGGCGTACTGCAGTACGGACACAATCCATTGCAGTATCACCACCACCGAGCACCACCACACGCTTATCTTTCAAGTTGATGTAAGGTGTTGCGCTATCTTTTTCACCCAGTAGCGATTGAGTATTACCAATCAGGTATGGCAACGCTTGAATAACACCTTCAGCGTCTTCACCCTCAAGGTTGGCCTTCATCGCTGTGTAGGTACCCATGCCGAGGAATACCGCGTCGTAGTCTTCTACCAACTGTTTGAAGTCGATATCTTTACCGATTTCAATCCCGAGACGGAACTCAATTCCCATGCCTTCCATCACGGTACGGCGGGTTTGCATCACCGCTTTATCCAGTTTGAAGGAAGGAATGCCATAGGTGAGCAAGCCACCAATCTGTTGGTTCTTGTCAAACACAACTGGCGTGATACCGTTGCGCGCCAGAATGTCTGCACAACCTAAGCCTGCTGGGCCTGCGCCGATAATCGCCACTCTTTCAGGACGAGGAGTAACCTTCGACATATCAGGGCGCCAGCCTTGCGCAATCGCGGTATCGGTAATGTATTTTTCAACGTTACCGATAGTCACTGCACCAAAGCCTGCGTTTAAGGTGCATGAGCCTTCACACAGACGGTCTTGCGGACAAACGCGGCCACACACTTCCGGCAGGGTGTTGGTTTCGTGCACCAAATCGGCGGCTTCCATAATACGACCCTGTTTGGCCAAGTTCAGCCAGTTAGGGATGTAGTTATGCAATGGACAACGCCATTCACAATAGGGGTTACCACAATCGAGACAGCGGTCGGCTTGTTCATTCACCTGACTCTGCGAAAATGGTTGATAAATTTCGATAAACTGGCTTTTGCGTTTTTCAATTGCCTGCTTATCTGGGTCGACGCGGCCGACTTCAATAAATTGAAAATTGTTACTCATTGCTGTTTTACCCCGCTTTTACCGCCAGCTCTGGAGAGGAACCCTGCACTTTGAGCAGATCCGCAGCCGCAATGTTCTTTGGCTTCACCAGTACGAAACAATCCAGCCAGTTCTCAAAATCATGCAAAATGGCTTTGGCGTGATCGCTGCCGGTTTCGGCGACATGTTGTTCAATCAATCCACGCAGATGTTGTTGATGGATAGGTGCTTCGACCTTGAGGATCTCTACCATCTCTTTATTCACGCGGCGAGCAAATTTACCAAATTGGTCAAATACATAGGCAAAACCGCCGGTCATACCCGCACCAAAGTTTACTCCTGTCGTGCCGAGAACAACCACAATACCGCCGGTCATGTATTCGCAGCCGTTATCACCCACACCTTCAACCACGGCCAGTGCACCTGAGTTACGTACACCAAAACGTTCGCCGGCACGGCCAGCAGCAAACAATTTACCGCCAGTTGCGCCATATAAGCAGGTGTTACCGATGATTGAGCTGCGTTCGGTTTTAAAGGCGCTGCCATGCGGTGGATGGATCGTCAGCTTACCACCCGACATGCCTTTGCCGACGTAGTCGTTGGCATCGCCACATAAGGTCATTTCTAAGCCTTCATTGTTCCACACCCCGAAGCTTTGACCCGCACTGCCATTAAAACGGATGCTGATTGGCTGCGGGCAACCTTTTACGCCCCATTTACTGGCGATGTAGCCAGACAAAGTTGCGCCTACAGAGCGGTCTGTATTGCTGATGTTGAAACAGGCATCAAAGCCTTCGCCGTTATCCACCAGTTCCGCGCATTTGGCCACTAACTCTTGGTTTAATTCGCCCTTATCAGCGGTGACGTTGGCTTCTTTCCACGTCAGTGCCGTTGTAGGTTTTACTACGGGACGATACAAGATTGGCGATAAATCCAAGCCTTGCTGCTTATCGGTTTGACCTTCAAGCAGTTGCAGCCATTCGCTACGACCAACGAGGTCTTCAAAGCGGCTGACACCGAGTTTAGCCATCCATTCACGCACATCGCGTGCGACAAATTGGAAGTAGGTCATCACTCGCTCTGGCAGACCGTGATAATGCTTTTCACGCAGGTTTTGGTCTTGAGTTGCAACACCTGTAGCACAGTTGTTCAAGTGACAGATTCGCAGGTAGCGACAACCTAAGGCGATCATCGGTACGGTACCAAAACCAAAACTTTCAGCACCCAACAGCGCGGCTTTAATGACATCTGTACCGGTTTTCAAACCACCGTCCACTTGGAGGCGGATCTTGTGGCGCAGCCCATTTTCTACCAAGGCTTGATGCACTTCGGCTAAACCGAGTTCCCATGGACTACCGGCGTATTTCACCGAAGTCAGTGGGCTTGCGCCGGTACCACCGTCGTTACCTGCAACGGTAATCATATCGGCATAAGCTTTAGCAACACCGGTGGCAATGGTGCCAATTCCCGGCTCAGATACTAGCTTCACTGACACCATGGCTTTCGGGTTTATCTGTTTCAAGTCGAAGATCAGCTGCGCTAAGTCTTCAATTGAGTAGATGTCGTGATGCGGCGGTGGCGAAATCAAGGTGACCCCTGGACGGGCATAACGCAGTGAGGCGATTTCCACGCTCACTTTATCGCCTGGCAGTTGACCACCTTCACCCGGTTTTGCCCCTTGCGCGACTTTAATCTGCAGCACATCCGCATTGACCAGATAGTGCGCAGTTACCCCGAAACGTCCAGACGCAATCTGTTTGATGCGAGAGTTACGCTCAGTATTAAAGCGACGTGGATCTTCACCACCTTCACCAGAGTTAGAGCGACCACCTAAACGGTTCATCGCAATCGCTAATGCTTCGTGTGCTTCTGGGCTCAATGCCCCGATACTCATTGCGGCAGTATCAAAACGTGGGTACAGAGTGCTGTCTGCTTCAACATCGGCTACATCAATGGCTGGCAATTCACTCTTAATCGCCATCAAATCACGGAAGGTGGCTACCTTACGTTCATCCACTAACTTGGCGAATTTTTGGTAATCAGCGTAGTTTTCAGTGGCTAACGAGGCTTGCAGTGTATTGACCACATCTGGGTTAAAGGCATGGTATTCACCCCCTTCAACATATTTCAGCAAGCCACCTTGTGGCAGCGGCAAGTGGGCACGAAATGCGGTCTTGGCCAGCTTTTGCTGATCAGCTTCAATACCTTTAAAGCCAACCCCTTGCACTCGGCTAACCACACCTTTAAAGCATTGTTCAACCACTTCATCAGCGAGACCAATGGCTTCAAACAGTTGGCTGCAACGGTATGAGGCAACTGTAGAAATGCCCATCTTAGACATAATCTTACGCAGGCCTTTCTCAATCCCTTGGCGGTAATTGAGCATCAGCCCCACCATGTCTTCTTGACCATAGTTAGGTGCCATACCTGAAATCGTTTCATAGACCAAATATGGGTAGATAGCGGTCGCCCCAAAACCAAGCAATACTGCAAAGTGATGTGGATCGCGCACAGCACCGGTTTCTACGATGATGTTGGTGTCACAGCGCAGTTGTTTGGTCACCAACATCTGTTGCACTGAGCCCACTGCCATCGCCATTGGGATGACCAGCTTATCTTTGCTGATGTTACGGTCAGACAACACAATCAAGGTGGTGCCTGTGCTGGCGTAGCGTTCCGCTTCTTCTGTGATGCGTACCGTTGCAGCTTGCAGGCCTTCTTCGGCGCTGTAGCTTAAGTCAACGATATTGGCTTTGTAGAAATTGCTATCCAATTGCAGCAATTGGTTAAAATCGCTGTACAACAACACTGGCGAGTTAAACATGACGCGATAGGCGTGACCGGTAGTTTCGTTGAACATGTTCTGTTCTTTACCGATACAGGTCGCTAATGACATCACGTGTTTTTCACGCAGTGGGTCGATAGGTGGGTTGGTCACCTGAGCAAATTTTTGGCGGAAATAATCGAAAATCGAGCGTTGTTTGGCTGACAACACTGCCATCGGCGTATCGTCACCCATAGAGCCAATCGCTTCTTCGCCGCGGCTTGCCATCACCCAAATCACTTGCTCTAACTCTTCGCGAGTGTAGCCAAAGTATTTTTGGAATTGCAGCAACTTGTCGGCATCAAACTCACCCACACCTAATTGGTCTACTGGCAATTGCTCAGCAGGCGTTAGGGTCCGGCTGTTTTTCTTCATCCATTCTTTATAGGGGTGACGACGTTTCAAATCGTTGTCGATTTCAAATGATTGGAACAGGCGACCACTCAAGGTATCCAGCACCAGTAATTCACCTGGGCCTACACGGCCTTTTTCGACCACTTCATCCGGCTGGTAATCCCAAATACCGACTTCTGAGGCGAGGGTGATGATACGGTCTTTGGTCACCACATAACGTGATGGGCGCAAACCGTTACGGTCTACCGCGCAAGCAGCATAACGACCGTTGGTCATTACGATACCCGCTGGGCCATCCCATGGTTCCATGTGCATGGAGTTGAAGTCGTAGAAGGCTTTCAGCTCTTCGTCCATTTCTGGATTACTTTGCCATGCTGGTGGAATAAGCAAGCGCATTGCACGATACAAGTCCATGCCGCCAGCCAGCAGCATCTCTAACATGTTATCCAGCGATGAAGAATCTGAACCGGTTTCATTTACAAATGGCGCAGCTTGCTGCAAATCAGGCAGCAAGGGTGAGCTAAATTTGTACGCACGTGCACGTGCCCACTGACGGTTACCGGTAATGGTATTAATTTCGCCGTTGTGCGCTAAAAAGCGGAATGGCTGTGCTAACGGCCACTTTGGCGATGTGTTCGTTGAAAAGCGCTGATGGAACAGACAAATAGCACTTTGCAAACGCAGATCTGCGAGATCTGAGTAAAATGCCGGCAGGTCAGCTGGCATCATCAGTCCTTTATAGACGATGACTTGGCCTGACAAACTTGCGACATAGAAATCCTTGTCACCGAGTAGCTGTTGTTCAATTCGACGACGAGCCATATATAAGCGACGTTCAACATCGCGCTCGCGCCAGCCTACTGGTGCATTGACTAATACTTGCCAAATATCGGGCAGGCTTGCTTTACCGATCTCACCCAACACTTCTGGGTTCACCGGAACGTGGCGCCACCCTGCAATGCTCAGCATCTCTTTTTCTAATTCTTGTTCGATAAGCACTTTGGCGGCTTCTGCCAGCTCTTGTTTTTGGCTTAGGAACAACATGCCCACAGCGAACTGCCGACTGAGATGCCAGCCTTGTTCTTCAGCAATGGCCTCAAAGAAGCTGGTTGGCATTTGCATAAGCAAACCACAGCCATCACCTGTGCGCCCGTCTGAAGCAATCCCACCACGATGTTTCATGCGATCTAAACCGTGAATTGCTGTTCGCACAATACGGTGACTCGCTTCACCGTCCATTTGTGCAATCAAGCCAAATCCACAGTTTTCCCGCTCAAAACTGGGATGATACAAACTCATACAAACCCCCCAAAAACGTCGACAACATGAATCTGAATAGATAGCTGTCTAAAGATATGCACCCGAACCAATCAAACTATCCTGAGAGTCTTCAAACGTCAAACCAAAAGATTGCATATATTCAATTCAAATTCGCTCATTTCATAAATATTTTCTAATTACATGCCGTTAACGTAAACTGAAGAATATCACGTATAACATTATGAATAAAAAGAAATTTATAAATTCATTAAAAAAATTCACACCAAAGTGTAACATTTTTGATGCAAAAAATTATTGAACTGAGTGCTGTTTTTTTGAACTATGCAACTGTGTTTAAATAGTCGTAAAATTTGACTAACTATTCATCTTGGGGTGGTTAGGAACGGACGTAGGTCGTTGGGGATAACGGCCCAAACTTTGATTTAGCACATACACATATTCAGCAGCAGCTTATAACATGCGCGCTTTCTGTATTGCTGTTTGTGTGTGTCCATGGGATTAGATGATTTTGTGTATACGCTTGGCCGTTATTGCCAAGATAATTTTGGTCAACGGGTACAAAAATTAACCCTCGACGCTAAGTTCACTTGTCCTAATCGTGATGGCACGCTGGGTAAAGGCGGCTGTACATTTTGCAATGTCGCTTCTTTTAGCCATGAGCCCGATACGCAACTCAGCATAGCCGAACAGCTCACCGGTGGTAAACAACGTTTGCGGGCAAAAGCGAATAAATTTTTCGCTTACTTTCAAGCCTATACTAGCACCTATGAAGAATACGCACTGTTAAAACGTCGCTATGATGAAGCGCTGCAGGTGGCCGATCTCGTGGGGCTGTGTGTGGGGACTCGGCCTGATTGTGTCCCTGATACAGTATTGGCCTTGTTGGCCGACTATCAACAACAGGGATATGAAGTTTGGCTCGAACTCGGGCTGCAAACTGCTAATGATGACACCTTACACCGAATTAACCGTGGCCATACGTTTGCCGCCTACCAGGATGCGGTGACGCGGGCTCGACGTTTTGGATTAAAAGTCTGCACGCACCTTATCTTTGGTTTTCCTCATGAAACGATTGTCGATCATCAAATAACCTTGGCAAAAGTGCTCGATGCGGGGGTTGATGGCCTTAAATTACATCCTCTGCACGTTGTTGAAGGTAGCACTATGGCTAAAGCGTGGCGCGCTGGGCGACTGACACCGCCCACCTTGGAAGAATACGTGGCGAGTGCCGCGGATATTATTCGACGCACGCCAAAGGAGATTGTGTTTCATCGAGTGACTGCTTACACCAAAATGCCAATGTTGCTTGCACCACAGTGGTGTGCCAGTCGTTGGATAGGCTTAGTCGGGATTGTCGATAATCTGGCGGAATATGGTGGCCAAGGCACCTATCTGACTGATTGATTGTTAACGTTTGGTAACAGCGGAATAAAAAGTAGCACCAGCTTGAGTACAGCGGTTGCACGCTGAAGTTAAGCAGGTATTATGTGAACAGTTTTTAAATGTAAGGAGTGCCTCAATGGCGAATAGCGAATTGGATTCAGTACTCGATCTCAACACGCTGGAACAGTATTGCAGTGCAATTGGTGCCGGAACATTACTGCGCAGCGTTGTGTTGTTTGAGAAATTGTTACCAGAATACTTAGCTAAGCTGAAAGCGGCTTATGATGCTGGTGACAATGACGTACTGTGTTCTGAAGCGCATAAGTTCAAAGGCGCTGCTGGTTCTGTAGGTTTGAAGCGTGTCCATCATTTGGCACAGTATTTACAGCATGGTGAAGACCCTCAGTGGGCTGCACATCACGCCGAATGGTTGGCTGAGATAATGAAGTTGATTGAGGGTGATTTGGCCACGCTGAAGCGGTTCTTAGAAGAGAAAGCCTAAGCGCTGACACAGCTCGCTATCACGAATGGGTGACGCTTAGTGCGTCACTTTTTGTTTGTGTGGTTGGTATCTTCGGATATTATCCACTGTTCTTATCTGTTTTTTCATAAAAAAGCTGTCATTTCATCGTTCATTTCGTTTACAGTGAATTTTCTGAAAGATAAATTTGATAATGGTTCTGGCGTTATCTACTCGATTTTTGTATTGTGGTATTGTATTACAAATTTCAGGGTAGACAATCGGTGTCTAAAACAATGAAACATTTGCCCAGCCTAAAAAATCTTTATTACTTGGTGAACTTACACCAAGAGCAGAACTTCAATCGCGCTGCCAAACTGTGCCACGTGAGTCAGTCAACCTTGTCTAGCGGCATCCAGAATTTGGAAGAGCAGCTTGGCTACCAACTTATCGAACGTGACCATAAGTCGTTTATGTTCACCGCAATCGGTGAAGAGGTTGTGCAGCGTGCACTGAAAATTTTGACCGATGTGGACGATCTGGTGGAGTTGGTGAAAAACCAAGGTGAACCGATGACCGGTGAAATTCGCCTTGGCTGTATTCCCACAATTGCGCCGTTTTTGCTTAGCCGCGTGGTGAAACAGTGTCAGAAGAGTTATCCAAAGCTCAGTTTACTCTTGAAGGAAGACACAACGGATCGCTTATTAGCTTCACTCGGCAAGGGGGAACTCGACCTGTTACTGTTGGCTTTGCCTGCGGACGTTTCAGGGTTCCACAGCATGAAAGTGGGCATTGACCCATTTAAACTGGTTATCCACAAAGATCTCGCCGCGGATGTGCAACTGCCGATCGACTATCAAACCTTGCCAGACGAGAGCATCTTTTTGCTGCAAAATGAACACTGCATCACTGGTCATGCAATTAGCGCCTGTAAGTTAAGCGATAGTGCCAAAGTGAATCCGTTTGCGGCTACTAGCCTGCATACGCTGGTGCAGATGGTCAACAGCAAGCTCGGTACAACCTTCTTGCCACAAATGGCGATTGATGCTGGGATTTTAAGAGATACAGACTTGTCTGTGTTGAATCCGCCGGGTGATGCACCATATCGGGAGATTGGCATTGTATGGCGTCAAACCACGAGCCGTATTATGACCTTCCGCACTCTCGGGTTAGAAATCCAAAAGCTGTTGAAGCTAGAAGATTAACCATCAAAAAAGCCGCGAAAGCGGCTTTTGTATTTTTATCGCCCCTGCTTAAGGGCATGCACACGCCAATCAATTACCCTGCTTAGGCTTCACACCATACACTTCAATCGAGTGCTGTTTGCCTTTTAGCTTTACTGGGCCGAGGTTGGTGAGTTGGTATTCGCTGTGGCTGTTTTCCAGGCGAGATACCAAGGCGCCAGAGAGCAGCATACGTTGACCTAATGGATTACATTGGTCCTGTAGACGGGCGAGGGTGTTAATCACATCACTAAAGAAACTGATCTCTTGCTTTTGTACCCCAACAACCGCAGCGACCACTTGACCACAGTGGGCAGCCGCTTTGAACTTGGGCACAAATCCGTAGTGTTCTTCAAAATAGCGACGCTGCCAGTTGAGCTGTTGGCTGAACTCAAAGTAGATGTTCATACAGCGATCATGCTTTACGCCTTTTTCCAGCGGCCAATGAATTAACACCGCATCCCCCATGTAACGGTAAATCTCGGCTTCGTTGTTGTTTACCGTTTCAGTCAGCAGGCTAAAACAATCTTGGATAAGACGACTAAAACGATAGTCACCCAGCGACTCTGCATGGGTGGTCGATGCCACCATATCTAGGTACATAAACAGTCGTTGTTCATAGCGCGGCCGGTGGTATTTACCCATGCCTATGTTCAGCAAAATACGTGGGCCTACCAGCAACGCCATCTGTTCAATAAACGCCAGTCCAACACGAACGACGACCAGATACACCATCAAGGCTTGGAACGATGGACTATAGAGAATGTGGACAGTGAGCATCTGCCGCAACGTGGCAATATGGTTTTCTAGCGCCCACATATTGAGGTACTGCGTCATATACGCCAGTGTTGTGGCGCCCAATAGCAGGAATAAACCTTTAAACACAACCGAGAAAATATAAGGGAGGCGGTTGATGGCGCTAAAGTCTGCGATGAGGTTCGACATCCAATGCAGGCTGCCAAAAATCACCCCAAGATAGATCGCGAGAGTGGCAAAGTCGCCAGGACTTACCGCCCATTGAGGCACTTCGAGGGTTTGGGAATAGCGAAAAAACACAAAAGCCGACATTGCCCCTGTCCAGGCCAAAATGGCAAATAGTAGTTTTTTAGCCTGAACTTTAGCTCTCACGAAAAATATTTTGTCCGAACTTACGCCTCATCCCCAAGGAGCGCTAGTTTATAGATATAACCCTATATTTTCCAGTGATATGTGTGACCTAGATCAACTCAGCGTCAACTCATTGGCTACTTATCCGAAATAATCTCGCAAAATTTGGGTCGTAAATTGGGTCTTTAAATAGAAGCCTCGAGGATTGGTTTGTTGCATGCTACCGTCCTCAGCAATGCTGTTGGTCATAGCCTTGCTATTGGCTGCTTTGGGTCTAAGTTGCAGCACTTCGCCGTGACGCGCGCTAATCTGGCTGACTTTACCTAGGCTGATCAATTCCATGATCTCTTCCCAATCCTGCTTCAACTGCTGTTGTTGCCGTGTGGTAGGCTGCCAGAGTATCGGCATACCCACGCGGCGGGCGCCGATGGCGATCTGTCGTTCACCTTCTACGGGGATCCACAGCACGCGCTGCAGTTTGTGGTAAACCAAGCTGTCTTCCCAGCGTAAGCCGGTAACATTAGCAAGCGGCGCGACACAGACATAGGTCGTCTCTAACGGTAATCCGGCGGCATTAAGTGGAAGACTCTTTAGCTCGACGCCAAGGTGTAAAAAATCCTGTTCCGGCTTTGAGCCTGCCTCAGCACCCAAGGCGGCCTCAAATAATTGCCCCACCCATCCTTTGTCTCGGCGCAGATCCTTTGGCACAGCAATGTTTAGCTCCTTCGCTATATCCGCTAAGGATAAGCCGGCTAACGCTTCGGCGCGCTGCATAAGCTGCTCAACACTGTTCGGTGGCGGGACATGGGTCATACTGAATGGTCATCAACTTGAGTGAATGTGGATAGATTTTATATTGGTTAAAAATAGTACAACATGGTTTTGCACAGAAAAAACTCTTGATAACGATGTGCTATCAATATGAATTTTATAGTGAAATTAATTCTGTGTATATTGCTGAAAAACGTTTTACCTTTTTACTCTCTGGATTCCCCCTCTTTTCCAACAAGGTTATCAACAGTTTTGTGGGATAACCAAATCATTCAGCTTAAATGTGACCGCTAAATCAACATCGACGTCCAGTTGTAATCAAAAGGTAGCGTTTTTATTGAGGAAACCGATAAAAGTTTTTAATTATATGCCCCTCAATGTGTTGATAACTTAAATGTGTGCCTATCTGCTGTTTTTATCACCATATCGAAATTTGACGCTGCTTAGTTACATGTAAATCAGTATTAAATTGTTATGTATCAATAATTTGTATAGATTTGATTGCAGTCTGCTTTTTGCGCGGTTTGTCCAAGAATCAGACTTTTTCCCGAGTATTCGCCAGTTGCGAACATAGATATCCACAGTTTTTGTGGATAGTTCGCAAATTGCAGCCAATAAAAGTGAATAACTTAGGAAACGGACGCAAAATATTCACCTTCATCGCTGTCAAATTCTGGCAAAGTTGGTAATTGCCGCTGAGCGAGGTTTGTGAAACAATCAATTCATTAATCTTGCTCGATTTTTGGAGTCCATGTGATTGATAGCGATGGTTTTCGCGCTAATGTGGGCATAATTATTTGTAATAAGATCGGTCAGGTGATGTGGGCTAGACGATATGGGCAACATTCCTGGCAATTTCCCCAAGGGGGAGTGGATGATGGCGAGACCGCTGAACAAGCGATGTATCGAGAATTATTCGAGGAAGTTGGGCTGTTACCTGAACACGTTCAAATCCTAACATCAACCCGATCTTGGCTACGCTATAAATTGCCGAAGCGCCTTGTACGACAGGACAGTAAGCCAGTCTGTATTGGCCAAAAACAAAAGTGGTTCTTGCTGCAGTTGAAGTCTCAGGACAATGCTGTGAATCTTAACGCATGTGGTCATCCAGAATTTGATGATTGGCGCTGGGTGAGCTATTGGTATCCGGTGCGGCAGGTGGTGTCTTTTAAGCGCGAAGTGTATCGCAAAGTGATGAAAGAGTTTTCCGCTACTACCTTGGCGTTGCAGCACCGCGAGCCAAGACGACGAAATCGTAGTCGCAATAGTCGCTAGCTTTATCAAAGAGTCAGGGGGAGCCGTTGTTAAACACGCTCAGGGATATTACCCAAGCAGTTGCTGGGGCTAAAGATTTAGACGCGGCGCTTGAACTGCTGGTGAAGCAGATTAAGTTGGCGATGGCTACCGAGTGTTGTTCTATCTATGTGTTAGATAACAACGAGCTAGTGTTATCGGCAACCGACGGTCTGAAGCCTGAATCTGTGGGTAAAGTGCGCATGCCTTTATCCGAAGGCTTAGTTGGTTTAGTGGCCGAGCGTGAAGAGGCGATCAATTTAGCTGATGCGCGTCAGCATCCGCGCTTCAAATTATTCCCTGAAGCGGCAGAAGAGGAATATCGTGCCTTCCTCGCCGTTCCTATCATTTATCAAAAGCAACTGCTGGGCGTTATTGTGGTTCAGCAGGCCAGTTCGCGTCAGTTCAACGAAGGTGAAGAAGCCTTTTTGATGACCCTTGCCGCGCAGCTCGCCATGGCGGTGCGTGGCTTGAAGCAAAAATCCGGTGTACAGCATCGTCGTGCGCAAGTGCTTTTTAATGGGACACCAGCGTCAAATGGTATCGCTATTGCCAATGCGTTAGTGTTGGGCGGTGATATCTCGCTTGAGCAACCCGAGCAACGCTGCGCAGATGTTACGGCGGAAAGAGAACGCATTCTGCAGGCGATTTCCCGTAGTCGTAATAATTTAGCCAATCTGGCACAACGTTTTGATCGTGAACAAGATCAAGAAGTTGTCGCTATCTTCTCTGCCTTACAATTACTACTCGAAGATTCAAGTCTCGGTGGCGAATATCTGCGTGAGGTTGAAGAGGGCTGGCAGGCCGAAACCGCCGTCAGTCGCGTATCGCTGCGTTACATCAAGCAATTCCAAGCGATGGACGATGCTTACCTTAAAGAGCGTGCCAGTGATATTCGCGAACTTGGTACCAAGGTTTTACGGCAACTGATTGAACCTGGCCAGCTAGAACTGGACTCAGATCGCCCCATCATTCTGGTGACTAAAGAAGCCGATACGACATTACTGGCAGAGTTTCCACGCGGCAAGCTGGTGGGGATTGTCACTGAATTAGGCGGGGTCAACTCACATGCGGCGATTCTTGCGCGGGCGATGGGGATCCCCGCGTTAACGGGGGTTCAACAGGTCTTAGCGGCTAACATCAACCGTAAACTGTTGGTACTTAATGCCACTCGCGGTAGCTTGATGGTGTCACCATCACCTTCGGTGATCAGTGAATTTAGACTGTTGATGAACGCCGAAAAGGCGTTGCAACGGCAATATGTGCAAGAAATCCATCTGCCTGCAGAAACAACCGATGGTCAGCGGATCAAACTGTATTTGAATGCGGGCTTGCTGAGCGGATTGGAATCGGAAATTGCCGATGGTTCTGACGGTATTGGGCTGTACCGCACTGAAATTCCCTTTATGTTGCAGCAGCGTTTTCCGAGTGAGTCGGAACAGATTGCGGTTTACAAACAGGTGCTGCAGGCGGTTAACGGTCGTCCAGTGACGATGCGTTCGTTAGATGTGGGTGGCGATAAACCGTTACCTTATTTTCCGATTAAAGAAGAAAACCCGTTCTTAGGCTGGCGCGGCATTCGTCTGTCGCTGGATCATCCCGAGCTGTTTTTGGTGCAAATCCGTGCGATGTTGCAAGCGAACGGTGCGGGAACACAACTGAGTGTGTTGTTGCCTATGGTCAGTAATCTCGAAGAGATTGACCATGCCTTGGAATATTTTGAACAAGCCTATCAAGAGCTTAAAGCGGACGTAGATCCTAATTTAAGTCGGCCAAGAGTCGGCATTATGTTAGAAGTGCCGGTGCTGTTATTCCAGTTGGAGGAAGTGGCCAAACGGGTCGATTTTATCTCGGTGGGGAGTAACGATTTAACCCAATACTTGCTTGCGGTTGACCGTAACAATCCGCGAGTAACATCGCTGTTTGATAGCTATCATCCTGGGGTGCTGCGCTCACTGAAAAATGCTCACGAACAGTGTGTTGCCTATGGCCTAGAGAGCAGTGTGTGCGGCGAGATGGCGGGGGAGCCTGCTGGCGCATTGCTGTTAGCTGCCATGGGATATCGTCACTTAAGTATGAACCAAGGCAGTTTGGCCCGGATTAACTATTTGCTGCGGCGCGTTAGCCTAGAAGAACTTAAAGCGTTGTTACAAGAGGCGATGTCAAAGCGTAGTGGGCAAGATGTTCGCGAATTGCTTCGCGAGTATTTGGCTCAAAAAGATTTAGCCGCCATTTTAAACTAATGGTTTTCCACCACCGAGACTAACTTATTAGGGTGCCGATGCCTCGGCATAAGATACATGGAACTTATACAAATATTTGTTGTTTGCGCCCTGCTTGGTTCAATCGTGGGTTTCTCTGCTGGCTTATTGGGGATTGGTGGCGGTCTAATTGCAGTGCCCGCATTACTGTATATTCTTCCTTGGGCAGGAGTACCGGCGCAATCTATTCCCCATGTTGCGATCGCAACCTCCTTGTCCGCCATTATTCTCACTTCGTTTTCTTCTGCTCGTGCGCATCATAAGCGGGGCAATATCGAATGGTCACTGTTTTTGCCTATGTTGCCGGGGACGGCGGTTGGGGCTCTGTGCTCTGGTTTTATCGCTGAACTTATTGCCGGTGAAGACCTCAAAAAAGGGTTCGCGGTGTTCGTTATCCTGATGTCGATTAATATGGCATATCCGGTCAAACCTAAGGCAGAAGGGCGTAAATTACCGCCATTTCCAGTGCTGTTCATTGCATCAGCCATCATCGCTGTGCTGTCAGCCTTGATGGGGATTGGCGGAGGAACCTTAATGGTGCCGTTTCTTTGTTTCTGTGGTTTAGAAATGAAAAAAGCGGTCGGATTTTCCTCAGCTAACGGCCTTATCATCGCACTGTGGGGCAGTTTAGGGTATGTTATCGCCGGCTGGAACATTCAAGGGATGCCAGCGGGCTCGTTTGGTTACATTTATTTGCCAGCGTTGGTAGGCATTGTGGCAACGTCGATGCTGATAGCGCCGTTGGGAGCTAAAGCTGCGAGCACTTGGCCAACAGCAGTGCTGAAGAAAACCTTTGCGGCATTACTGCTCGTTGTCGGCCTAAAACTTATTTTAAGTTAACGACTTATTCTTATACCAGGAAGTACAAAATACTATGGCATTGCAGTTTCCTGACATTGACCCAATTATCGTAAAATTTGGTCCGTTTGACCTTTTCGGACATTCTTTTGAGCCCGCATTGCGCTGGTATGGCTTTATGTATCTGGTGGGCTTTGTCGCAGCGTTAGTGTTACTGAATCGCAAAGCTGATCGCAGTAATGGCCTGTGGACTCGGGATCAAGTTTCTGATCTGTTGTTTTATTGCTTTCTTGGGGTAATTCTCGGTGGTCGTATCGGCTATGTGCTGGTGTATCACTTTGATTATTTTCTTGCAGACCCGTTTTATCTGTTAAAAATCACTGAAGGTGGCATGTCATTCCATGGCGGCTTGGTTGGGGTGATTTTGGCAATGATGTTTACTGCCTTTAAACGTAAGTGTAGCTTTTGGGCGGTGTCCGATATTGTGGCTCCAGTGGTGCCGATTGGCCTAGGCGCTGGCCGAATTGGCAACTTCATTAATGGTGAGTTGTGGGGCAGAACCACCGATGTTCCTTGGGGAATGGTGTTTCCTAGCGGTGGTCCGTTGCCGCGTCATCCATCACAGCTGTACCAGTTTGCGCTCGAGGGCGTCGCACTCTTTCTGTTGCTTTATTGGTTCAGCAAACGTACGTCAAAAGCGGGTGCTGTGTCAGGGATGTTTTTGCTCGGTTATGGTATTTTCCGCTGCGTGGCGGAGTTAGTTCGCCAACCAGATACACAGATGGGCTATTACTGGTTTGGGTTGACTATGGGGCAAATTCTGTCGATCCCGATGATCCTGTTTGGTCTGTACCTGATTTTGAGAAAAGATAAACATATTGCCGCGACTAAGCCGGTGAAAGGAAAGCAATAAATGCGACAATACCTTGATTTAATGCAACATGTGCTTGATAACGGTGCGGTGAAAACTGACCGCACTGGCACAGGTACTCGTTCTGTATTTGGTTATCAAATGCGCTTTGACTTGAGCAAAGGCTTCCCGTTGGTCACCACCAAAAAGTGCCACTTACGCTCAATCATTCATGAACTGTTGTGGTTTTTGCAGGGCGATACCAATATTGCTTACTTGAAAGAAAATAATGTCTCTATTTGGGACGAGTGGGCGGATGAAAATGGTGATTTAGGCCCAGTGTACGGCGCGCAATGGCGTAGCTGGCCGACCCCTGATGGCCAACACATTGACCAAATTACCCAAGTGATTGAGCAGATTAAGCAACAGCCGGATTCGCGTAGGCTGATCGTTTCAGCGTGGAACGTAGCTGAGTTAGATAAAATGGCCTTAGCGCCGTGCCATGCGTTTTTCCAGTTTTATGTGGCAGACGGTAAACTGTCTTGTCAGCTGTATCAACGCAGTTGTGATATCTTCCTAGGGTTGCCGTTTAACATTGCAAGTTACGCATTGCTGACCATGATGGTGGCACAACAATGTGATTTGGCATTAGGCGAGTTTGTCTGGACGGGGGGAGATACTCATTTATATTCCAACCACTTAGAACAAACTGCACTGCAGTTGAGCCGTGAACCGCGGGCGTTGCCTACCATGACTATTCTGCGTAAGCCCGATTCAATTTTCGATTATCGTTTCGAAGATTTTGAGCTGAGCGGCTATGATCCGCACCCGCATATTAAAGCCCCTGTTGCTATCTAATGTTCTTTTCTAAAGTGCCAGTTAACTCGGAAAAACCGAGTTAACTGGCAAATTCTTTCGATTATTACTGTTTATCTGGCTTGGCTATACTCAATTAATTGTTGAGTTTTGGAGTCAAGTAATGGAAAAGGCTATTCGCAACTTTCTTAGCCAAGAGTCGGCTGGGGGGATCTTGCTACTCGTTGCAGTGGCGCTCGCGATGTTGTTCGCCAATACCCCGTTAGTCGGTTTGTATCAGGGAATGTTAGATACACCGCTGCAAATCCGTCTCGGTGCTTTAGATATTAACAAGCCATTGTTACTGTGGATTAACGATGGTTTGATGGCACTGTTCTTTCTGCTTATCGGCCTAGAAGTGAAGCGCGAGCTATTAGAAGGCGCGTTATCGAGTGTAGCTAAAGCGTCTTTGCCGACATTTGCCGCAATCGGCGGCATGTTGTTCCCAGCACTTATTTACGCGGCTTTTAACTATCATGATGAATTCACCTTAGGTGGTTGGGCAATTCCCGCTGCCACCGATATCGCCTTTGCCTTAGGTATCATGGCGTTGCTGGGTAGCCGCGTGCCTGTGGCCTTGAAAGTGTTCCTGTTAGCCTTGGCTATCATCGATGACCTTGGCGTGATCGTCATTATCGCCTTGTTCTATAGCGCTGACTTGTCGGTCACCAGTTTAGTGATTGCCGCCGCGGCAGTTGTTGGCTTGATTGCGCTCAATCGAAAAGGGGTGACTTCACTTGGTGCTTATGGTGTTGTTGGCCTCATCTTGTGGGTTGCGGTACTGAAGTCCGGTGTGCACGCCACGCTTGCTGGCGTCATTATTGCCTTTGCGATCCCGCTGCGCGGTAACAATGGACATTCACCGTCAGAGCACTTGGAGCACAGTCTGCATCCTTGGAGTAATTTCGTTATTTTGCCGCTGTTTGCATTTGCAAACGCGGGGGTGTCGCTTGGCGGTGTATCGGCAGAAAGTTTGATATCACCGGTACCAATCGGCATTGCTTTAGGCTTGTTATTGGGTAAACCGTTAGGGGTGATGCTGTTTAGTTTCGTTGCGGTGAAGCTACGATGGGCTGAACTACCTGAAGGTATCGGTTGGCGTCATATCGCGCCCGTAGCTGTGATGTGCGGTATTGGCTTTACCATGTCGATGTTTATCGCCTCGTTAGCATTTGAACATGGCGGCGTAATTTACGGAGATCTAGCACGGCTAGGCATTTTGATGGGGTCAATGGTAGCTGCGGTGGTTGGCTATCTATGGTTATCCAAAACATTACCAGAAACCGGAGGTCGAGTATGAAAGCATGGCTTATAGGCGCAGGGTTGATGGTGGGAATGCTTCCCGCTGCACAGGGTTCACAGTTGGCGGCATGTAAAACGGAGGTCACATCAACAGCCTGTGCCAGTTACTTGGAAGGAATGGTGGATGGGGTGCTGCTTTACAAACCCAAAGCTGTGGGGGCTCGTTTAGACAGTGATGACTACGCCTCGCGTGCGCTCAAGTATCGAGGCGGTAAACGCTACCAAGAGGCCAATCGACAATACTGTTTAGACCGTCTGCCTGAGCGCAATAATTTAGTGATGGCGCTTGTCGAAGGTTTTGAATCAGGTACCATCGTGTCTCAGGAATCTTTAGAACAGGCAGTGTTTAGTCTGGTTGATTGTCAGCGTATGAATTAGCACAGGAGGCGGGATGTCGCATTTGAACTATAACCATCTTTATTATTTTTGGATGGTGAATAAGAAAGGTTCTGTGACCAAAGCCGCCGAAACACTTTGCTTAACTCCGCAAACCATTACTGGGCAGATCCGCGCCTTTGAGGAACGTCTTAACGGCGCGGTTTTTAAACGTAATGGGCGCAAATTAGAACCCACAGAACTGGGTGAACTGGTATTTCGCTACGCCGATAAGATGTTTGCCCTGTCGTATGAGATGCTTGATGTACTGAACTATCGTCAAGATAACAGTGTGTTGTTTGAGGTGGGCGTTGCAGACGCCTTGTCTAAAACGCTGGTGGGCAAAGTCTTGATGTCAGTGATGCCGCTCGATGGCACCACAAAAATTGCCTGTTACGAGGCAACTCATGAAGGACTGATGGAACGCTTACGTGCACATAAACTTGATGTGATTTTATCGGACTGTGCTGGGGACTCGTTAAAGTACACCGAGATTCTGTCAAAAAAATTGGGTGAGAGTGATATCGCCTTTTTTTACCACCTACCGATGGCTAGGCCATTTCCCGCCTGCTTACTTGATGCGCCGTTATTAATTCCAAGTAAAAAATCGTCACTCGGGCAGCAGTTATATCAATGGTTTGATGAGTTAGATCTGTCCATCACAATTGCTGGTGAATTTGATGATGCGGCGATGATGCGCGAATTTGGCTATATGGGGCGGGGGATTTTTGTCGCGCCTGCGATTTACACCCAAGATATTGTCGCACGTGGCATGCAGTTGCTGGGCACTGCGGCCGAAATTAAAGAAGAGTACCATCTGATTTTTGCTGAGCGTATGATTCAGCATCCATCGGTTAAGTTATTGCTGAACAGTGATTTTACCGGATTGTTTTCAGGTCACGATTCGCCGATTTGAAACTTTGGGTTAATCGACAGCGTAAATCAGTACGAGTAAACTGGGTTCAGCGTTAATCACTGGAGTTTGTCAATGACGGAACAGATGAGTTTTGCTCGTGTTAGATGGGCATGCCGTCGTGGTATGTTGGAGCTGGATGTGTTATTCCAGCCTTTTGTAGAAAATCACTATCAAGCGATGTCAGAAATGGATCAAGCGACATTTGTTCGCCTACTGGAATGCGAAGATCCTGAGTTGTTTGCCTGGTTTATGGGCCATAAACAATGCCCTGATGCGGAACTGGCTGAGATGGTTGTGCGAGTTCGCGGGCGTGCAGCGCCATAGTTTTCATTTAGCATCATCATTATGCCAGCAGTTGAGTTTTCTATTGCTGGCTGCTGCGCTGCTCAGTAGCTTCTGGCTTTGGCCTGATATCAAAGCAGCATTCTATCTCCCTCTAAAATATCTACTATTTACAGCAGTAGTCATTGCACTAGTGTGGCAGTTTAGGCAGCTTAAAAAATGGCAACTGACATTTTCCCTCGATGAATATGGCAGGGGCCTTCAGCCCAGTGGTGCGCAGTTCTCGGTGGGAGACAAGCTGTGGGTGTCACCTTGGTTGACGATCTTTTTTATGCAAAAGGATGGACAAAAACTGCCCATCCTTTTATTTGCGGATATGTTCAGTGGTGATGATTATCGTCATCTTTGCCGATTACTGCTGAATCGACGCCCATCACCCACCCAACCAGAGATTTAATCTGGCTGTAGAATTGACGGTTTCGGGTTGTCGATTTTGTTCGGATAATCGATGTTGTAATGTAAGCCGCGACTCTCTTTGCGTTGCATTGCACAGCGAATGATTAATTCCGACACCTGCACCAAGTTACGAAGCTCAAGTAAGTTGTTACTCACTCTAAAGTTGCTGTAATACTCATCAATCTCTTGTTGCAGCATAGTGACCCGGCGCAGCGCACGCTCAAGGCGTTTGTTGGAACGTACAATCCCTACATAGTCCCACATAAACAGGCGGAGTTCATGCCAGTTATGGGCAATGACCACTTCTTCATCAGAGTTAGAGACTTTGCTTTCATCCCAGGCGGGAATATCTACTTCTTGCGCTTGCTTGGTTAATTGACTTTCGATGTCCTGCGCCGCTGCGCGCGCGAAGACTAAACATTCAAGCAGTGAATTACTGGCCAAGCGGTTTGCACCATGTAGCCCAGTGTACGCAGTCTCACCGATGGCATATAAGCCATTGAGATCAGTTTGACCGTGCAAATCGGTCATCACACCACCGCAGGTATAATGCGCGGCGGGCACGACTGGGATCGGCTGCTCAGTAATATCTATGCCTAATTCGAGACAGCGGCGGTAAATGGTTGGGAAATGCTTTTTAATAAACTCGCTATCTTTGTGTGAGATATCAAGATAGACACAGTCGGCGCCGAGCTTTTTCATTTGATGGTCGATGGCGCGCGCCACAATATCCCGTGGCGCTAATTCAGCGCGTTCATCATACTCAGGCATAAAGCGAGTACCGTCTGGGCGTAGTAGGTAGGCGCCTTCACCGCGCAACGCTTCTGTCAGCAAAAAGTTTCGCGCTTCGGCATGATATAAACAGGTTGGGTGAAATTGGTTAAATTCCATGTTGGCCACTCGACAGCCGGCACGCCACGCCATAGCGATGCCGTCACCCGAGGACACATCAGGGTTCGAGGTGTATTGATATACCTTAGATGAGCCGCCGGTTGATAACGCCACAAAACGCGCTTTGATGGTTTCAACCCGTTCTTGTGCACGATTCCACACATAAGCGCCTAATACCCGATTGCCTGAGCGACCAAGCTTACGGGTGGTAATCAAATCCACTGCGTTGTAGCGTTCAAGGACGGTAATATTTGGATGTGATTTGGCTTGCTGCTGCAGCGTGGTTTGCACTTCTTTGCCGGTTGCATCGGCCGCATGCAAAATGCGTCGATGGCTGTGACCACCTTCTTGTGTCAGGTGATAGTGGCTTTCATCAATCGTACCGTCTGGATGTTCGTCTTTATCGAACGCAACACCGCACTCTATCAGCCATTGCATCGCGGCTTTGGCATTCTCGGCGGTGAAGGTCACCGCGGCTTTATCACACAAGCCCGCACCAGCGACCAAAGTGTCAGCCACATGGGATTCTATGGTATCCTCGACGTCGAATACTGACGCAATACCCCCTTGTGCATAATAGGTCGAACCTTCATTAAGTGGGCCTTTCGATAATACAGTGACTTTACAGTGCGGAGCGAGATGTAACGCAAGTGTCAGACCGGCGGCACCACTGCCAATGATCAACACGTCTGTGAGGTGTTCAACGGCTTGTTTCATGGGGTATTATGGATTGTTTATGTGATTCGTATAATCCTATACCAACAGAGAGTTGATAAGTAACTCTTTTGTTTTTGAAAACAGATTTCAAAAAATTAAAAGATCATTAAGAACTTTTTAAAAAGGCGCTGGTCTACATACCTGAATGTAATTCGAGCGACTGAGAAATCAGCATTTTAGATTTGGGAGAAGTCGGCTCGAATGAGTGGACAGATAAGTGATCAACAACTCGTTGAACGAGTGCAACGCGGCGATAAGAATGCATTTAACCTGCTGGTACAGAAATACCAGAGTAAGGTAATCAATTTAATATCGCGTTATGTCCGCAACCAAGCGGATGTGGCAGATGTGGCGCAGGAAGCCTTTATTAAAGCTTACCGAGCATTGCCCAATTTCCGTGGTGAGAGTGCGTTCTATACTTGGTTGTACAGAATTGCTGTGAATACAGCGAAGAACCATCTGGTATCTCAAGGGCGGCGAACGCCGAGTAATGATGTTGATGCCGATGAAGCAGAGTTTTATGACGGTAGTGATGCCCTAAAGGAGTTTGCTTCTCCTGAACGGTTAATGTTGTCAGACGAAATCAAGAAAGTCGTGTTTGACACCTTAGAGTCACTGCCCGAAGAGTTAAAAATGGCGATATCTTTACGTGAGCTTGATGGTATGAGCTACGAAGAGATTGCCAATGTGATGGATTGCCCAGTAGGTACTGTTCGTTCACGTATTTTCCGGGCGCGTGAAGCCATCGACAAAAAACTTCAGCCGTTGCTGGAGCGATAACCATCAATCTAACAGGTGAGTTAAGTAATGGAAAAATTTGGTCAAGAGTGGGTCTCTGCGGTAGTGGATGGTGAAACCGATTCACACGCCCTAGCTGAGCTTGCTAGCGACAAAGCTTCTCATGAAAAGTGGCGCAATTACCATATGATTGGTGATGCGATGAGAGGTGAACTTCCAGAGACAATTGATTTGGATCTTACTGCGCGTATCGCTGAAGCCATTGAACTAGAGCCAACAGTGATTGCACCTGTGACCCAAACTGAAGTGCAACCTGCCGCAATCGTGGTGCAGGGCAATACCGCCAAAGTGGTGCCGTTTTACAAGCAGTTTGGTCAATACGCGATTGCCGCGACCGTGGCGATGATGGCGATTGTTGGTGTACAAAACATGAATCAAGAGCAAGCGGCGCCAGATACTGGTGTGCCTGCACTGGTTACGCGTCCGCTGCTTGGTAGTGCATCACCTGTGAGCTACCAAGGCCCTGCGGCTCAGCAACAAGGTTACACTAATGAGCAGTTGCGCGACCAAAGCCAACGCATCAATAGCTACCTGCAAGATCATTTATTACAGCAAAGATTGAATGCAGCAGCCGTTGTGAATAACAATAAAGAGGAAACTCCAGCTCCGGCAAACCGTTAAGGAATTATTTTTGCGCGCTGTTATCCTGCTATTAATTGCGTTTGTTGCTCCTGTCTTTGCACAAGAGCAACTTACCGCAGAAGCTTGGCTCGACAATATGAGCCAAGCTTTGCATCAAAAACAGTTCAAAGCCTCCATTATTGAACTCGAAGCCGATCAAATCCGCCCAATTATCTACATGCATGGTGTAGTCAATAACACCGAAGTGGCGTTTTTAGAGCATTTAAATGGCCTAAAACGAAATGCAGTGCGAGTGGGTGATACCGTGACTTACCTCGAACACGAGCAGCAGGTTTATAGCATTCATGCTGATCGAATTCCTGGCATTATGCCGGATGCGTTTGCGGGGAATACCGCTGAACTCGTTGATGGTTACCAGTTGGTGCTTGGTGGTCGTTCACGTCTCGCGGGACGTGTTGGTCAGATGGTGCGGTTGATGCCAAAAGATGAGTACCGTTTCGCAGTCGTGGTGTGGATTGACACTGAAAGCTACTTGCCGCTGCGTTACGACATCATCACCCAAGATAATAAATTGCTCGAACAATTGATGGTGGTTGAGCTGTTTATTGCCGATGAAACACCGTCACTGCTTGAAGATGCGTTCAAGCAAACTTGGCCAGCGGCAATGAGTCCATCGGAGCGCGAAGACGGCCAAAATTGGCAGTTTGATTGGCTCCCCGCTGGCTTCAAAGTTATTGTCCGCGATTCGCACCGGCTATTTAACAGCAAAGAAGCGGTGGAATATGTTGCGCTCACCGATGGTATCAGTAGTATCTCTGTCTATGTGGCGCGAATTGGTGAAGCGCCGTTGCCAGAAGAATTGATCACCCGCGATGGTATCGCCATGGCCACTCGACAAGTTGCTAATCAATATGAAGTGGTAGCGATTGGTAAGGTGCCGAAGGCGACCTTAGTGCGGATCGCAGACAGCATTCGATTGCAGTGAGGACAACATCATGATGGAGCAAGTGGGGAAGGTCATCAGTACCGACGCTGACGGATGGGTCAGAGTAGAAGTACAGATGAAAAGTGCCTGTAGCCACTGCTCTCAAAGTGATTCTTGCGGCACGTCTGCTATTTCCAAAGCGTTTAATCCACGAGTGCAGCAGTTTTCGTTGCCAACCAATGAACACTACGCCATTGGTACCTTGTTAAAACTTGGCTTACCAGAAAGCGTCATATTGAAAGCAGCCGCATTGGTTTATTTGTTGCCGCTGATAGGCTTATTTATCGGCGGTGTGTTGGGCAGTGGGATTGCCGCTTCACTGGACATAAATCTCGATGCAACTAGCGCCTTATTTGCGGTTATTGTGGCGTTGCTTGCTTGGCGTTATGGTAAATATCGTGCAGTGCTCATGGAGCAATCAGCGCAACCGGTTATTTTGGCCAATCTTGGCTGTGCTATTGCTACTGACGGCGTCAATTGCCACTCATAATCTTCTCTTCGTTTTAGGTCATCTCAGCTAATCTGATTGGTATTAATGCGCCGATCGGGTACAATTTCGCACTTTTAGAATTTCTGTCTGATTAGAGTTTTGTCCAGCAGCATAATGAAAAATATTAGAAACTTCTCAATTATTGCCCATATCGACCATGGCAAGTCGACCTTGTCTGACCGCCTTATCCAAGTTTGTGGTGGATTGACTGACCGTGAAATGGCCGAGCAAGTGCTTGACTCTATGGATCTAGAGCGTGAGCGCGGTATTACCATTAAAGCGCAAAGCGTGACCTTGGATTACCATGCCAAGAATGGTGAAACCTATCAATTGAACTTTATTGATACTCCAGGACACGTAGACTTTTCTTACGAGGTATCACGTTCATTAGCTGCTTGTGAAGGCGCATTGTTAGTGGTGGATGCTGGTCAAGGCGTTGAAGCACAAACATTGGCTAACTGCTATACCGCACTTGATATGGATATGGACGTTGTACCTATCCTTAACAAAATTGACTTGCCACAAGCCGAGCCAGAGCGCGTTATTGCTGAAATTGAAGATATCGTCGGTATTGAAGCCAAAGACGCGGTACGTTGCTCAGCTAAAACTGGCGTTGGCGTTGATGAAGTGCTGGAAGTCATTGTGGCGCAAATTCCGCCGCCAGAAGGTGATCCAGATGCACCGCTACAAGCACTGATTATTGACTCTTGGTTTGACTCTTACTTAGGCGTTGTATCGTTAGTACGTATTAAGCACGGTATTCTGCGTAAGGGTGACAAATTTAAAGTCATGTCGACCGGACAGACGCATAACGCTGATCGTGTAGGTATTTTTACGCCAAAGCAAACCGATAAGACTGAACTGAAAACCGGTGAAGTAGGTTTTGTGATCGCGGGGATCAAAGAGATCCACGGCGCGCCTGTAGGTGATACCTTAACGCTGGCCAAAAATGGCGCAGACAAACCACTGCCTGGTTTTAAAAAGGTGAAACCTCAGGTTTACGCCGGTGTATTCACCATCAGCACTGACGACTACGAAAGTTTTCGTGACGCGTTGAACAAGCTGAGCCTGAACGACGCTTCGCTGCAATTCGAGCCAGAAACCTCTTCTGCACTCGGCTTTGGTTTCCGTATCGGTTACCTCGGCTTGCTGCATATGGAAATTATTCAAGAGCGTCTAGAACGTGAATACGATCTAGATCTCATCACCACTGCACCTACGGTAGAGTATGAAGTTGAACTCACCAACGGCGATGTGGTCTATGTTGATAACCCTTCTGAGCTGCCACCACTGAGCAATATTGAAGAAATCCGCGAACCGATTGTTGAAGCTAACATTCTGGTACCAAAGGATTACTTGGGTAACGTCATTACCCTGTGTATTGAAAAGCGTGGTGTGCAAAAGAACATGGTGTATCACGGTAACCAAGTTGCCTTGACCTACCATATTCCTGCAGCAGAAGTGGTGATGGACTTCTTCGACCGTTTGAAATCAACCAGTCGTGGTTATGCGTCGTTGGAATACAATTTTGTGTATTTCCAAGCGGCAGATATGGTGCGCTTGGATGTGTTGATTAACGGTGATCGCGTTGACGCTCTGGCGATGATTCTGCATCGCGAAAACGTGCGTCATCGTGGCTTGGCGTTAGTCGAAAAGATGAAAGAACTGATCCCGCGGCAGATGTTTGATATTGCCATTCAGGCCGCCATCGGTAGCCAAGTGGTTGCACGTTCAACCGTTAAAGCGCTGCGTAAAGACGTAACCGCAAAATGTTACGGTGGTGACGTTTCACGTAAGAAGAAACTGTTGCAGAAACAGAAAGAAGGTAAAAAGCGGATGAAGCAACTGGGCAACGTTGAAGTGCCACAGGAAGCCTTCCTCGCGGTACTCAAGTTGAACGAGTAATCCTTCGCTTCTCTATTACGCTTTTTCATTGCGCCGCGAATTTGCGGCGCTTTGGTTAGTCGACTCAACGGAATTGCTGGGTAGATTAACCAAAGTCGATGAAAAGCCAATTACATTAAGTTATGGCAGGAGACTACTTAATCCATGGCAGCCTATTTCTCGATTTTTTTGGTCATTGTGACCCTCGCGTCTGGCATTATTTGGATGTTAGATGCGTGGCTATTAGCGCCTAAGCGCCGTGCCAGTTTAACCGCTGCAGAGTCACAAACGGCTGGACTGTCTGATGAAAACAAAGCGCATATGTTGCGTGAACCAGCGATTGTTGAAACCGCAAAGTCGATCTTCCCGGTCATCGCCTTCGTCACAATATTGCGTTCTTTCCTGTGGGAACCCTTCCAAATTCCGTCGGGTTCAATGATGCCAACCTTATTGGTGGGCGATTTCATTTTGGTTGAGAAGTTCTCCTACGGCATTAAAGATCCGGTATGGCGGGCTAAGCTGGTGGATACCGGTGAACCTGAGCGTGGCGATATTTTTGTATTTAAGTATCCGCTTGATCCAACTATTGATTACATCAAGCGTGTTGTTGGGTTGCCGGGTGATCGCATCATCTATCGTAACAAGCAACTGTACATCCAACAGGCCTGTAAAGAAGGACAATCACCTTGTCCGCAGCCTGAACAGATCAGCCATAGCGAAGTTAGCCGCGGTGACTTCCTGCAAGATGGTATTCCGCTCATGCGCTATCACGAGCAGTTGGGTGACGTTAACCACGATATTCTGATTAACCCGCTGCGCCCTGAGCCAACAGCATACTATTACCAACAACCTGGCACTGCTGAGGGTGAATACCTTGTGCCAGAAGGGATGTATTTTGCGATGGGTGACAACCGCGATAACAGCACCGATAGCCGTTTCTGGGGCTTTGTGCCTGAAGCCAACCTCGTGGGTAAAGCTGTGTGTATCTGGATCAGTTTTGAGTTTAATCGTAAACCGGATGATGTTCTGCCGCATTGGGTTCCAAGTGGCGTGAGATTCAACCGTATAGGTGGTTTGGAGTAATGGAGCCGATTAAAAATATCGGTCGTTTGTGCCGTACGTTAGGTTATAGCTTTAAAGACGAGTCGTTGCTGTTACAAGCGTTGACGCATCGTAGTGCTGCGAATAATCACAATGAGCGCCTAGAGTTTCTGGGTGACTCAATTTTATCTATCATCATCTCAGATGCGCTGTATCACCAATTTCCAAAAGCCACTGAAGGTGATTTAAGCCGTATGCGCGCCAGCCTTGTGCGCGGTGATACGCTGGCCAAAATCGCTAAAGAGTTCAAGTTGGGTGATTACCTGACGCTGGGCCCTGGTGAACTTAAGAGTGGTGGTTTTCGCCGTGAGTCAATTTTGGCCGATGCGGTGGAAGCTATTATCGGTGCCATCTATCTTGATAGTGAGTTAGAAACGGTGCGTGGCTTACTGCTTGGTTGGTATCAGCAGCGGTTAGAAGAAATTAAGCCGGGCGTTAACCAAAAAGATGCTAAAACCCAGCTGCAAGAGTTTTTGCAGGGTGACAAAAAGCCACTTCCTGAATATGAAGTAGTATTGGTAGAAGGCGAAGCCCACAATCAACGTTTTAAGGTTGAGTGTCGAGTGCAAGATCTGAGTGATGTGGTAATTGGCGAGGGCAGTTCTCGCCGAAAAGCGGAACAACAAGCAGCAGCGCAAGCGCTGGAGTTACTGAAGAAATGAGCAAAACCCCACAAATGCCAGAAAATGAACCGTCGTTAGACGATTTGCTGGCCAAGCTGAACCAGAACGATGAAAGCCCACAATACGATGTCACATACTGCGGTATGGTGGCGATTGTTGGCCGTCCAAACGTGGGTAAATCGACCTTATTAAACCGCTTGCTCGGGCAAAAAGTCAGTATCACCTCACGCAAACCACAAACTACCCGTCACCGCATTATGGGCATTCATACTGACGGTGATTCACAAATTGTGTTTATCGATACACCCGGTCTACACATGGAAGAAAAGCGCGCGATTAACCGCTTAATGAACCGCGCTGCGGCGAGTTCGATTGCCGATGTTGCTATGGTGATTTTTGTGGTTGATGGTCTGGCATGGACTGCTGATGACGAAATGGTGCTGAATAAGCTGCGTCGTGGTGCGAGTGAGCGTAAGACGGTACTGGCGGTGAACAAAGTTGACTTTATTAAAGACAAAGAAGCGCTATTCCCACATCTGGAAGCGTTGCAGCAGAAGTTTGCTTTTGATGAAATATTGCCGATATCAGCAAAAACTGGCACTAACGTGGCTAAGTTGCTGCAATTGGCCAAAGAATGTTTGCCAGAAAGTGTTCATTTCTTCCCAGAAGATTACATCACAGATCGTTCACAACGCTTTATGGCGTCGGAGATTGTGCGTGAAAAGCTGATGCGTTTCTTAGGCGATGAATTGCCTTATGATGCCACCGTTGAAATCGAACAGTTCAAGATGATGGAAAACGGTGTGTATCAAATCAACGCGTTGATTTTAGTTGAGCGCGATGGCCAAAAGCGGATGGTGATTGGTAAAAAGGGCGAGCGTATTCGTACCATTGCCACCGAAGCCCGCATGGACATGGAAAAGCTGTTCGACAACAAAGTATTTCTCGAAGTCTGGGTTAAAGTGAAATCTGGCTGGGCTGACGACGAACGTGCGCTGCGCAGCTTGGGTTATGGTGAAGACTAACCCCTGATGCAACGCGGCTATCTGCTTCATTCCAGCGCTTATCGTGAAAACAGCCAACTGGTGCGGCTGTTGGTCGATAATCTTGGCAGAGTTGATGCCGTAGTGAGGGTAGGATCAGGCAAACGTTCGTTAAAGAGCGTCTTGCAGCCGTTCCAACCCTTACTGTTTGAGTTGTCAGGCCACAGCGATTTGCGCAATATGCAACAGGTTGAAAGTGCGTCCCCGGCAGTTCCGCTGTCCGGGGACGCTTTATATGCGGGCATGTATCTTAACGAGTTATTGATGCGTACCTTAAGTGTCCATCAAAGTGGCGAAAATCTATTTCTGCCCTATCATCGTACACTGCTGCAGTTAGCGCATGAATTTGCCGAACCAACCTTGCGCTATTTTGAAGTGACGCTGATGCAAGATCTGGGGTGTATGCCATCGTTAAACCATGATGCAAGTGGCGAACTCATCGCAACAGACACCCAATATCGCTATCTTATAGAATCGGGATTTATCCGCGGCGAAGGTCGCTACAGCGGCGCCATGCTGGCACGGCTTGCCACAGAATCCTTACGGGATGATGACCTAGTAGGCGCCAAGCACTTAACCCGAACCTTGTTGGCCCCCTTGCTAGGTGAAAAACCGTTAGTCAGCAGACAACTTTTTGCAGGTAGAAAGCGTTAAACTACAAGAATTTCTGATACCGCAAAGGCGTGTATCAGCTGAATACCACTACGAGGATAACAATAAGATGGGCAGGATTTTACTCGGGGTAAATATCGATCATATTGCAACACTGCGACAAGCACGGGGCACTAATTACCCAGATCCCGTTCATGCCGCGGCTGTGGCTGAACATGCAGGCGCAGAAGGCATTACCCTGCATCTGCGTGAAGACCGTCGTCATATCACCGACCGTGATGTGTATGTGATGGCCAAGACCTTAAAAACACGCATGAATCTGGAAATGGCGGTCACGGAGGAGATGCTTGACATCGCCTGTGAAGTTAAACCTGTCTATTGCTGTTTAGTGCCCGAAAAACGTGAAGAGCTCACCACTGAAGGTGGCCTTGATGTCGCCGGGCAACTCGACAAAATGACCGCCGCAGTTAAACGTCTGTCTGACGTTGGGATCAAAGTGTCGCTGTTTATCGATGCGGATAAAACCCAAATCGATGCAGCGGTAAAAGTTGGGGCACCAGTGATTGAAATCCATACCGGTCATTATGCTGATGCAACCACCGATGAAGTGGCTGCAAAAGAGTTGGCGCGGATCACTGAAATGGCGGCTTACGCACATCAGCAAGGCCTGGTGGTTAACGCCGGACACGGTTTGCATTATCACAACGTTAAACCGATAGCGGCTATTCCTGAGTTACACGAGCTAAATATTGGGCATGCGATTATCGCCCGTGCAGCGATTGATGGCTTAGCCAAAGCGGTTGCAGATATGAAGCAGTTGATGCTTGAAGGCCGTCGAGGCGAATAACAGTGGCGATTTTGGGGCTAGGTACCGATATCGTTGAGCTTGCACGCTTTGAAAATATGAGTGAGGCCGGATTGCAGCGGTTAGCCAAGCGGGTACTCACGCCAACTGAACTCACAGTGTTTGAACAGCATGCTCGCCCTGCGCGTTATCTGGCGAAGCGTTTTGCCGTCAAAGAGGCGGCATCCAAAGCGCTAGGAACGGGGATCGGTAACGGCATTTCGTTTCAGCATTTTGAGTCAAGTAATAACAGCTTAGGTGCGCCTCAATTGGTATTTTGTGGGGAAGCAAAACAGCGTTTACCACTGCACGCTAACGTGTGGGTCTCTATCAGCGATGAAAAACATTATGCGGTTGCCACCGTAATAATTGACGGCTGATTTTTAGCACGCGCTGAGAATGAAAAAGGCTTGCATTGCGCAAGCCTTTACTATTTTTAAGCCAACAAAGAGTGCAAGCTATCGCTGAGTTGGATCGTAAAACTCCGGCATCACCCGTACGTTTTTGACCATATTATCTGACACTTCAATAATCTCAATTGGGTAGCCAGCTAAGCGTAAACAGGTATTAGCCGACGGAATATCTTCTAGGTACTCCAAAATTAAACCATTGAGGGTTTTGGGACCATCGGTTGGGAAATCCCAGCCCATCTCTTTATTCAAATCACGAATGTTAATTGTGGCGTCAATGACTAACGTACCATCAGTTTGTGGGGTAATGTCGTCGCTTGGCGCATCAATCATCGATGTAGTGAAGTCACCGACAATCTCTTCCAGAATATCTTCCAAGGTGACCAAACCTTGAATGTCACCGTATTCGTCAACCACCAGACCTAAATGCTCTTTATTTTTCTGGAAATTGGCTAACTGCACGTTAAGCGGAGTGCCTTCAGGAATGAAGTAAAGCTCTTTTACTGCACGCAGCAGAGAGGATTTGGTGAATTGCTCTTTTGCTTGTAAGCGCAGCGCATCGCGCATATGCACGAAACCCACTGCATCATCAATGGTATCGCGGTAGAGCAATACACGCGTGTATGGACTGTTGATAATCTGCTTGTTGATGCTTTTGAAGTCATCGTTGACGTTAATCGCATACAACTCGTTGCGTGGCACCATGATGTCTTCTACCGCCACTTTACCTAAGTCGAGAATTGACAGCAGCATCTCTTGGTGGCGACGCGGGATTAGCGCACCGGCTTCATGCACCACAGTGCGTAATTCCTCTTGGCTCAGCGCATCACTGGTTTTAATCGACTTAATCCCAAATAAACGCAGCATCGCTGAGGTAATCCAGTTCATCATTTTGACGACTGGCAACATGGTGATCAGTAACCATTTCAGCGGCAAACTAGCAGGGAACGCTATTGGCTCTGGGTGTAACGCCGCGAGGGTTTTCGGGGTGACTTCGGCGAAAATCAGAATGACAAACGTTAGCACCAAACCTGAAATCGTCAGCGCCGCTTGTTCGCCAACCACACCATTGAGTAAGCGGGCGCCGATAATTGCCGCTAACTGTGCTGCGAAAATGTTGACGAGGTTGTTGCCGATCAGAATGAGCCCGATGAGACGGTCTGGACGATCAAGTAACTGCTGCGCACGTTTAGCTCCGCTATGGCCATCTCCAGCAAGATGCCGCAAACGGTAGCGGTTCAACGTCATCATTGCGGTTTCAGAACCGGAAAAATACGCAGATATAACTAGTAGCAACGCTAGGATGATGAGCAGCGCGCTGGTCGATATGTCGTCCAAAAAGGGGGCTCCGTGGAATTTAGTAGGCTTAGTAATTACCGAGATTATAAGGTTATGTCAAGGCAGTCATATGACTGCCTTGCATGCAGTGAGCAATTAACTCAGGATGAGTTCTTTAACGATACGCGCACCGAAGTAGGAAAGTGACAGCAGGAATGCACCACTGATGGTGTAAATAACCGCAGTTCTGATGCGGACACCTTTGGTGTATTGTTGCCATAGCATAGTGATGTAAACCAACCACGCCATCGATGACAACACGGCTTTATGACCTTGCGGACCTTTAAACAAACCATCCATAAAGATGAAGCCAGTGGCTAACGATAAACTCAGCAAAATCATGCCGATAATCACCAGATGATAGAGCTGACGTTCTACCGTCATCAGCGGCGGCATCACCGGAGATACCTTAAGTTGCTTAGACTTTAAGCGGTTTTGAATAAACCACAGTTGCACCGCATATAGAGCTGCAATCACTAAGGTGCTGTAGGCCATCAATGCCATCACTACATGCACCAACACTTCTGGGTTTTCCCCAAAATGGCGAATGTATTGCGGTGGTACTAACCACAATAGCGCGACCGAAATAATCGCACAGGCGAAAACAACCGGCACCAAAATAATGGCTTTAACATGCTGCAGTACGATGGTGAAGGTGAGGGCAATAATCCAGCACACTAACGAAATCATATTAGTGAGACTTAAATTCTGACCATCTGCAGTAAATACCACGTTGTATAACGCAAGCGCATGACATACGACACCCACAGCGGCGAGCATCGCCACAGCTTTGCGATTGGGTCCATTGGGATGAAACAGTCGGCTTGTCACCAAAATCAGTGCTATGCCGTAGAAGACCATAGCAACGGCGGAAAATATGACCATCAGACGTTAACCTATCCTTATTGTCAGTAAAACTGTAGCGGGCATAGAAAATTGCGGTGATTAGAATAACATGAGGTAACGGTATATGGGCAGTGATGCAGACAACAAAATCGCTTGTCGATGAACGAATTAATGGTAAAAAACCTTAAATATTTGCCGCAAGACGAATCCAGCCTTTGTGAGAGTGGCATATTACTCTCGCCTCTATATAATAGCCCCCAGTACGAATTCTGAATCAATGTGAAGCACGTAGTATGTTTGAAAATCTCTCCGACCGCTTATCGCGCACGCTGAAAAATATCAGTGGTCGCGGCCGTCTTACTGAAGACAACGTCAAAGAAACTCTGCGAGAAGTGCGCATGGCGCTGCTCGAGGCCGATGTCGCACTACCCGTTGTGAGAGAGTTTGTTAACAGCGTCAAAGAGCGCGCTGTTGGCCAGGAAGTCACCAAGAGCCTGACGCCAGGACAAGTCTTTATCAAAATCGTCCAAAGTGAGCTTGAAAAAGCGATGGGCGAGGCCAACGAAGCGTTAAATCTCGCTGCCCAACCGCCAGCCGTGTTGATGATGGCCGGTTTGCAAGGTGCGGGTAAAACCACCAGTGTTGCCAAACTGTCGAAATTTCTGCGTACGCGCCAGAAAAAATCAGTACTGGTCGTAAGTGCTGACGTCTATCGTCCTGCCGCGATCAAACAGTTGGAAACCTTGGCGCAAGAAGTGGAAGTCGAATTCTTCCCATCTGATGTGAGCCAAAAGCCAGTGGATATCGCCACTGCTGCTATCGCCCATGCAAAGCGCAAATTTATTGATGTGGTGATTGTTGATACCGCAGGTCGCTTACATGTTGATGAAGCGATGATGGACGAGATCAAAGCACTGCATGCTGCGGTTAAGCCAGTCGAAACCCTGTTTGTGGTTGACGCCATGACAGGTCAAGACGCCGCTAACACTGCGAAAGCGTTTAACGATGCGTTGCCGCTAACCGGCGTTATTCTGACCAAAGTCGACGGTGATGCGCGCGGTGGTGCTGCGTTGTCCATTCGCCATATCACTGGTAAACCTATCAAGTTCTTGGGTGTGGGTGAAAAGACCGACGCATTGGAGCCTTTCCACCCGGACCGTATCGCTTCGCGAATTCTTGGCATGGGTGACGTGCTGTCGCTGATTGAACAAGTTGAGCGCGGGGTTGACCAGGAGAAAGCACTTAAGCTGGCGTCTAAAGTGAAATCCGGCGGTAGCTTCGATTTAGAAGATTTTCGCGATCAGCTGCAGCAGATGAAAAACATGGGCGGCATGATGAGCATGATCGAGAAGATGCCCGGTGTTGGTAAATTGCCGCCAGATGCGATGGCACAATTACAAGGTGGCAAGATGACTGGCCAATTAGAGGCTATCATTAACTCAATGACACCTGCTGAACGTCGTCAGCCTGATATGATCAAAGGCTCGCGCAAACGCCGTATTGCCGCAGGTTCTGGCACCCAGATCCAAGACGTAAATCGTCTGTTGAAGCAGTTTACCCAGATGCAAAAGATGATGAAGAAAATGTCATCTAAAGGCGGGATCAGTAAGATGATGCGTGGTTTAGGTAGCATGATGCCACCGGGAATGAAATTCCCCGGTCGCTAATCCGCACCCACACAGCCCGCAACGCGGGCTGTTGCTTATTTAAAATACATTGAATTTCCTAGGCTATCGGGTTGCATTCAGCAGAAACTTAGGTAAAATTCTCCGGCTTTCTATCTGGGACTCTTTGCGAACACGGAGTTCCAGTTTTTATTTTGCTAGTAAGCAAATCAATTGAGGAACTAGAACGCATGGTTACCATTCGTTTATCTCGTGGCGGCTCTAAAAAGCGCCCATTTTACAACATCGTTGTTGCTGACAGCCGTAACGCTCGTAACGGTCGTTTCATCGAACGTGTAGGTTTCTTCAACCCACAAGCTCGTGGTCAAGAAGAAGCTCTGCGTGTTGATCTGGATCGTGTACAACACTGGATCGCTACTGGCGCATCTACCAGTGACCGCGTTGCGTCACTGATCAAAGAAGCTAGCAAAGCTGCTGCTTAATTGGTCAAAGGTATAGACGATGAGCAGTAACCCCGAACCAGTCGTACTGGGCAAAATTGGCGCTCCTTATGGTGTCAAAGGCTGGGTGAAAATCACCTCCTATACCGAATCTGTTGAAGGTATTTTTGACTATTCTCCTTGGTTGTTAAACCGTCAGGGAGCATGGACTGAAGTTAAACTACTTAAGTGGCGTTGGCACGGTCAGGCAGTTGTTGCCTTACTCGATGGTGTTGAAAGCCGCGAACAAGCTCAGGTACTGACTCATTGCGAGATAGGTATCGAAGCAGAGCAAATGAAATCGCTGCCAGAAGATGAATTCTATTGGCGTGATTTGATTGGCTGTGAAGTAGTCAATCTGAAGGGTTATAACATGGGCGTTGTGGATCAGGTGCTAGAAACTGGATCGAATGACGTACTACAAGTTAAAGCCAACCCCAGAGATAGCTTCGGCAAAGCGGAACGTTTGATTCCCTTTGTTACTGACCAGTTCATCAAATCGGTGGATGTGTCGGCTAAACAGATATTAGTGGATTGGGATCCGGACTTCTAAGTCGAGGAAACAGCTTATGTGGTTAGGGGTGATTACCCTGTTTCCCGAGATGTTTCGAGCAATTTCAGACTTTGGGGTAACGGGTCGGGCCGTGAAAAATGGCCTGTTGGAATTGAATACCTGGAATCCTCGTGATTTCACCCATGATCGGCATAGCACAGTGGATGATCGCCCATACGGTGGTGGCCCTGGCATGTTGATGATGGTTCAGCCACTTCGTGATGCGATTCATGCAGCGAAAGCTGCCGCAGGCAAGGGGGCAAAAGTGATTTATTTGTCACCTCAGGGACGCAAGCTCACTCAGCAAGGCGTCGCTGAACTGGCAACAAATTCGAAGTTGATTATGGTGTGTGGTCGATACGAGGGTATTGATGAACGCATCATACAGACTGAGATTGACGAAGAGTGGTCGATTGGTGATTACGTCCTATCGGGCGGTGAATTGCCAGCGATGACGCTGATTGATGCGGTATCAAGGTTAGTCCCTGGCGTGCTAGGAAAACAAGCCTCAGCTGAGCAGGATTCCTTCTCAGACGGTTTACTTGATTGTCCGCACTATACTCGTCCTGAATCACTTGATGGTATTGACGTGCCAGCAGTGTTACTTAGCGGTAACCACAAAGACATTGAACACTGGCGTATGCAACAGAGTTTGATAAGAACCCTGCAGCGACGACCAGAATTATTTGAAAATCTAGCTCTGACTGACGAACAAAAGACGTTATTGGCGCGGTTCGTTGTGCAAATGGACTAAGCGCAGTCAAGCTCAGTTATTTCTAGTATGGAGAAATTCATGAACAACATCATCAAAATGCTCAACGACGAGCAAATGAAACAAGATGTACCTGCATTCGGCGCTGGTGACACCGTTGTAGTGCAAGTACGTGTTAAAGAAGGCGATAAAGAGCGTCTGCAGGCTTTTGAAGGCATCGTAATCGCAAAACGTAACCGTGGTCTGCACTCTGCATTCACCGTTCGTAAGATCTCTAACGGCGAAGGTGTAGAGCGTGTATTCCAGACTCATAGTCCTCTGGTTTCTAGCATCGAAGTTAAACGTCGTGGTCGCGTACGTCGTGCTAAGCTGTACTACCTGCGTGATCTGTCAGGTAAAGCTGCACGTATCCGTGAAAAACTGGCTACTAAGTAAGCCAATACCCAATAGACGCAGTGTTCGCACAGGGCCCGCCATTATGGCGGGCTTTTGTTTTTCTTATCGAATAAATTCCGCTTGACCTCACCTCACTATCAGTGCAAACTCATTGTCAATGTAATGGTGTAGCAGTACATCGTTACACTCCGCAAGCGAACATAACAAACACTTCAAATTTAATTGGTGGCGATGATTGGGGCCTATTATGCAAACAAGTCATTTAGAAAATATCCGTATTCACGCAGAAAAGGTGCTAGTTACTCCTGAAGCGCTCAAACAACAATTGCCGTTATCTGAGCGAGGCCACCAGTTTATTCTCAACGCGCGTAATACGATTTCTGACATTGTGCATAAGCGTGACAATCGGTTACTGGTGATTACCGGCCCCTGCTCAATTCACGACATCGCATCAGCAAAAGAATACGCTTTAAAACTGAAGAAGCTGCATGATGAACTGCAAGATCAGTTTTACATCGTGATGCGAGTTTACTTTGAAAAACCAAGAACGACAGTGGGCTGGAAAGGCTTGATTAATGACCCCGATATGGATGAGTCATTCGATTTAGAGAAAGGCTTACGCATGGCGCGTGAACTGATGCTGTTCTTGGCGGAAATCGAGTTGCCTGTTGCCACCGAAGCGCTTGATCCTATCAGTCCACAGTACATTGCCGAGTTGATCAGTTGGTCAGCCATCGGTGCGCGCACCACCGAATCACAAACCCATCGTGAAATGGCGTCTGGTTTGTCTATGCCGGTAGGTTTTAAAAATGGTACTGATGGCAGTATCGATGTGGCGATTAACGCGCTTAAGTCAGCCGCCAGTGAGCATAGATTCATGGGCATTAACGAAGCCGGGCAGGTGGCGTTGTTGCAAACTCGCGGCAACCCAGATGGCCATGTCATCCTCCGTGGTGGCAGTAAGCCTAACTATGATAGAGAAAGTGTCGCTCAGAGTGCCGCATTGCTGCACAAGGCTGGACTCACTGCCCGTTTGGTCATTGACTGCAGTCACGGTAACTCCAGCAAGGACCATCGTCGTCAACCGTTAGTGTGTGATGATGTCTTTGAGCAGATTATTTTAGGCAACACTTCAATAATTGGCATAATGTTGGAAAGTCATCTCTATGAAGGTAGTCAAAGTGTGAATGCGCCTGTTAGCGAATTGCGTTATGGGGTATCGGTAACTGACGCTTGTATTGATTGGCCAACCACAGAACAACTGCTGTGTGATGGTGCCAGAAAATTAGCCGACGTCATCCCTCAACGCTTTGAAAAAAATAACAAAATAGAATGAAGAAGGAACAGCTGATGACGGAAAAGACCACAGAAGAGCTGGAACAGCTACGTGATCTTATTGATGGTGTAGACCAACAATTATTGCACTTATTGCGTAAACGTTTGGACTTGGTTGCCCAAGTAGGTGCGGTCAAACATGGTGCAGGCTTGCCCATTTATGCACCAGAACGAGAAGCCGCCATGCTAGCAAAGCGTCGCGAAGAGGCCGAAGCTATCGGTATTCAACCTCAGTTAATTGAAGACGTGTTACGCCGTTTAATGCGTGAATCGTATTTGAACGAAAAAGATGTTGGCTTTAAACAAGTGCGTGAAGATCTCGGTAAAGTGGTCATTGTCGGTGGTAATGGTCAACTCGGGCGCTTATTTGGTCAGATGCTTAATCTGTCGGGCTACCAAGTTGTGTCACTTGATAAAGATGACTGGCATCAATCTGAAACCTTGTTCGCTGACGCTGGATTAGTACTGGTCACCGTTCCGATTGGTGTGACTTGTGATGTGATCCGGGAAAAACTCAGTAATTTACCGGCAGATTGTATCCTAGCGGATCTCACTTCCATCAAGTCAGCACCATTAGATGCAATGATGACCGTGCATTCTGGCCCCGTGGTTGGCTTGCACCCAATGTTTGGCCCAGATGTCGGCAGTTTTGCGAAACAAGTTGTAGTGGTTTGCCATGGCCGTGGTGAAGGGAAATATCAGTGGCTGTTAGAGCAGATCAAAATTTGGGGCGCCCGCATTGTTGAGGCAGAAGCCGAACGTCATGACAAGGCAATGCAGCTGGTGCAGGCAATGCGCCATTTCTGTACCTTTGTTTACGGGCTAAACCTTTGCCGTGAAGGGGTCGATATGGAAAACTTGCTGCTGTTCAGCTCGCCCATTTATCGTCTCGAGCTGGCAATGGTTGGGCGGCTGTTTGCCCAGAATCCAGAGTTATATGCCGATATCATCTTTGCTCAACGTGATAGTTTTAACGTGATTTCTGACTACTTGGCGAATTTTACTGACGCATTAAAAGTGATTGAAAATCAAGACAGAGACACATTTATTAAGCAATTTAATGAAGTATCTCAATGGTTTGGTGAATTAGCACCGCAGTTCCGCAACGAAAGCCGTTCGATGCTGCAATCAGTGAACGATTTGAAATCCCATTGATACTGTCACCACAAATGTCGAGAGGAGCCAAAAGGCTCCTTTTTTATACCTCTTTAGAAATAAATGCAGTATTAAAGATTGATCCAACTCTCGTTACACTACTTTCACTGTTTCTAAAGCTGAGGATGAGATTACACTGTCTTTAAACATGTAAATTAAAAGCATGATTAAGGAGATTGCTGTGTATTGTATTCAGTGTGAGCAAACCATTAGAACCCCGGCTGGTGCAGGCTGTAGTTATGCCCAAGGTATGTGCGGCAAATTAGCATCTACTTCAGATTTACAAGACTTACTAATCTACGTGCTGCAAGGGGTTTCCTCTTATGCAGCCGAGTTGCGCAAGTTTGGCATTATCGACACAGAGGTCGATACCTTTGTGCCCAAAGCGTTTTTCGCGACGCTAACCAACGTTAACTTTGATGACGAGCGTATTATTGATTACGCGCGTCAGGCGTCAGCTATGCGTGATACTTTACAAGCACAATATCAAGCCGTCTGTGCTGAACGCGGCGTTGTAGCGGTCGAATTCCCTGCGGCTGCGACGCTGGTACTCGCCACATCAAAACCTGAATTACTCCAACAAGCTACCCAAGCTGCGCCAAATCGTGGTGAAAACCTTAATGAAGATATTCTTGGTTTACGCTTGTTGTGTCTTTATGGCCTTAAAGGCGCCGCCGCGTACATGGAACATGCGCGAGTGCTGGATCAAGTAAGCGCGGATGTCGCTGGTCGTTTCCATGAAATCATGGGCTTTTTGGCCACTGACAGTAATGATGCCGACAAGTTGTTTGCAACTGCGATGGAGATTGGCCAGCTGAACTACCAAGTGATGGCGATGCTGGATACGGGCGAGACTGATGCGTTTGGTCATCCAGAGCCGACGCAAGTTAATACTAAGCCAGTTGCGGGCAAAGCCATCTTAGTGTCGGGTCACGACATGAAGGACTTGGAACTTATTCTGCAACAAACTGCTGGCAAGGGGATCAATGTCTACACCCACGGTGAAATGTTGCCAGCGCTTGCTTACCCAAGATTCAAACAGTATCCACATCTCGTCGGCAACTACGGCAGTGCTTGGCAAAACCAACAAAAAGAGTTTGCCAATTTCCCTGGCGCGGTAGTGATGACATCGAACTGCATCATAGATCCTAATGTTGGCAAGTATAGCGAGCGTATCTTTACTCGTAGCATTGTGGGTTGGCCGGGCGTGACCCACATTGAAGGTGACGACTTCAGCGCTGTAGTTGCAAAAGCATTGGCGTTAGATGGCTTCAAGTATGATGAAATCCCACACATGATCACCATTGGTTTTGCCCGCAATGCCTTAATGAATGCGGCGCCAGCAGTGGTGGAAAATGTCAAAAATGGCAGTATCCGTCACTTTTTCTTGGTTGGTGGTTGTGATGGTGATAAGAATGAGCGCAGCTATTTTACTGACTTTGCCAAAGCGGCACCGCAAGATAGCGTGATCCTCACCTTAGGTTGCGGCAAGTACAAATTCAATAAGTTGGAGTTTGGCGATATTAACGGCATTCCGCGGTTATTGGATATTGGTCAGTGCAACGATGCCTATTCGGCGATTCAACTGGCACTGGCGCTGTCAGAAGTCTTTGAATGTGAAGTTAATGAGCTGCCGCTGAGTCTTGTGTTGTCGTGGTTTGAACAAAAAGCCATTGTGATCCTGCTGACCTTGTTATCACTCGGAGTGAAAAACATTCGCACTGGACCTACGCCGCCAGCGTTCTTGACGCCTAATTTACTCAAGGTGTTAGAAGATAAATTCGGCTTGCGCAATGTTAGCAGTGTTGAAGCTGATCTCAGCACCATTCTCGGTGCCGCTTAAGTTACCGACGGCCACTGCTTATTGTTGAACAATGGGTAGTGGCGTTCTTCGACGTTGTGAAGAAGAGGTATTTCATTAATGACATCCAACCCTGATTCTGTCTCTGTCACTGAACATCTGCACGCCCCAACCTGGCAACAAGGTGAGTTGCGGTTGATTTGCGAAGCGCGTTGGCAAGAAACGCATGATGTGGTGAGCTTTCGATTTAGGGCTCCTGAGCCACTAAAGTTTATCTTTAAGCCCGGACAATTCGTGACGTTTCATCTCGAGATTGCTGATGAGATGTTTCATCGTTCGTACACAATTTCGTCGTCGCCTTCGCGACCACACTCGTTGATGGTGACGATTAAACGAGTGGCGGGTGGCCGTGTATCTAACTACCTTATCGACCACCTGAAGCCTGGCCATAGTATTCGAGCGTCAGGGCCCTTCGGTGCGTTTAATATTGGCGATTTGCCCGCTGAACGTTATCTGTTGCTCAGTGCGGGTTGTGGCGTGACGCCCATGTATTCAATGAGCCGTTTCCTCACTGATACCTTGGGTGCCAACGCGGATATCGCGTTTATTCACAGTGCCAGTAGCGTGAATGATGTTATCTTTGCCGATAGCCTCAACGCGATGGCGCAGCGTTATGCTGGTCTAAAGCTTAATTATTTGATTCAACACGTTAGCGATCGGTCTTCATTAGCGGACAATATGCAATCGCGTCGTTTTGATGCTGAATTACTGACCGAGCTGGTACCTGATTATCAGCAACGCACCGTTTTTGTTTGTGGTCCGCAGCGTTTTATGGATGCTGCGCGTGAGGTGTTTGCATTCAGTGGTTTTGACATGTCGCATTATCACAGCGAGGATTTTGCTCAGGCGATTCAAACGACACTGCCGTCTAGCAATGGTAGTTACCAGTTAACGGCGGCATCCGAGAGCACTACGCTATCAGCCGATAAAACGTTATTGGACGGTTTAGTTGCGTTAAAACTGCCAATCATTGCAGCCTGTCGCTCTGGAGTGTGTGGTTCGTGTAAATGCAAAGTTGTTCAGGGCGAAGTTGCGTCTAGCAGCACTCAAACACTGACAGAAGACGAGATAGCCGAGGGCATGGTGCTCGCGTGTTCTAGTTATGCCCAGTCAGATGTTCACATAGCGTTGGCGCCATTTTAGACGCTCGTGGTGATATTCTTACCCGCGAGTTTTATCACTCAATCTGTGTGGTTTGCGATGGTGTGAACCACCGTTTTCATCAAATTTGACCCCAATATCGATATTTGAACTGGGTCACATTTCAAGAACGCTGAAAATGCGCTTTTATTGCAGTTTTATTATTGCAGAACGGTAATTCTCCACGTATGTTTAAGTTATGCCGTAGGTTCTGTTACGTCCTGAAGTTAACTGGAGAATGAATATGACCGGAACTCCTTCCCATGCCATTCATGCCGAAGACCGCTCCATTGGACATTTTCTCTATGCGTTGATGTGCGCATTTCCGCTATTTCTTTTACCTGTGGTGCTGAGCTTAGCCATCAACCTTAATCAAAAGCAATTTACAGCCGTATCCTTGATGGGAAGACATCTTCGTTGGCAGCGCCACAGCATTTTAGGGCTGCTGGCATTATGCGCATTGGGTTACTGGAGTAACATTGGTTGGCTGAGTCTGACTTTTTTCGCGCTCGGTGTTATCTGGTTCAGTTATCGGGTGTTTAAAGGCTGGTTGAGCTTAGCAGACGGTATTGAAGTGTAGCCATGCTTCTTTTTCTAAAACAAAGCCCCATAAATTCATGGGGCTTTGTTGTTTCTGGTCTATGAAATCTACTTAGCTTCTTAACTGATAAAGCTCTGGCAATAGGGTTTGACTGGTTTCAATATCATCCAGTGCATCGAGTACCACACCGCTTGCACACAGCTTGCTGGCAGCAATTGCTAAGGCTTCACGATTTGCTCCAGAATAACTCAGGTTAACAATGACTGGCAGATGACTTTGCTGGCGAATATTCACTAGCGAGGTCAGGTCAACGGCGAGCGCTTCAGGGTGATTGAAATTACGCACACCAGATTCACACAAAATCAGCTGTTGGTTCCCCGCTTGCAAGAATATCTCAGCACTAGCAAGCCACTCGCTTTCGCTGGCCATGGTGTTGCGTTCCAGCAGCACCGGCAGGCTAGATGAACCCAATGTGGTCAGCAATGACTTATTGAACATCTGTTTGCCCGGGATCAGTAATGCGCTGGCATACTCTTGCAGTACCGCAAGCTCTTGTGATTGTTCAATGGCGATAATGGCTTCCAAACCCGCTTGTGATAGCTGCTGGCATAGTTTAGTCAGTTTGCTGTCATCGACTACATTGCTGTCATTGTTAGTGACTATAACGCCTTGAAAACCTGCCTCTTTTAATGCCATAGCATGAGCGCTAAAGCTGTCGTTGAACCATTCAATCGGCATTTGTGCAAACGAAGCAAAGTTATTTTCCCCCACCAGCGTTTGGCCAATACGTACTTCAGTGATGGTTGACTTAAACCGGCGTGAATGGCGGGCGTCAGCTTTCGGGGCGGTTTGTTGTTTTGCGCGCTTAGAACTATCAGGTTCAATCAGCAGTTGGCCTGGTTCGAGCCGTGTAGGTTGCACTGTTTCACTGGCATAACATCCCAGTACCTTAATAAAACGCGCAATCCGTTCTAGCTCTTTTAAAGCGCGTTGCATATTGGTGGAGGCTATGTTGGCATCGACATCAAGATAAAACATCTCTTCCCATGGCGTGCCAGCAATTGGACGAGATTCAAGTTTGCTCATATTGATGTTATGCGCCTTAAGCACTAACAAGGTGTCGACCAGTGCCCCTGGCTTTTGTCCTGTCGCCATAATCAGGGTGGTTTTGGCCGGCACTTGTTCAGGAACATCGATCGCTTTTCTGGCGACAACGATAAAGCGAGTACGATTGACCTTTTGATTGGCTAAGCCTTCTTCCAGCGAATCTAGCCCATAGAGCGCACCACCTTCGGCACTACCAATCGCTGCAACAGTATGATCACCATGTTGGACTTGCTCCATGGCTTCGGCACTTGATGAACAGTATTGCAGTTTGTAGTGGCCATTTTGGGCTAGATACCGGCTACATTGGCTGATCGGTTGTGGATGGGCGTAGAGCGTTTTAATGTCTTCTAATTTGCTATCAGGCTTCGCCAATAAACAATGGCCAACATCGATAGTTGTTTCACCTACGATGGCTAAGTTAGTGTGTTGCAGCAAATCAAACACTTCATTAATTGAGCCTGACGACGTATTTTCGATGGGTAAAAAGCCAAAGTCGGCATGGCCAGACTCTACCGCATTGGCGATTTCATCAAAGCTGGCACAACCGATATCTTGCATTTCAATTTGGCGGCGTTGGCAGTAACGCGTTGCCGCCAAGAATGAGTATGAGCCGCGTGCGCCGAGATAAGCCACTGACGTACGATGTTTTCGATTCTCTGGGTTTGCTTGACCTTGCAGATAGGCTTGTTGGTTGAGAACCGAGTCTTCGATAATGGTGTGGTAAAGGCTTAGCACATAATGCGCGTCTAGGCCTTGGTCACGCCCTTGCTGCACTAATCTTGCAAGCAGTTCTTTTTCGCGCGTAGTGTCGCGAATAGGGCGAATATCCGACTCTTTGCTCCGCGCAACTTCAATACTCAACATACGACGCTTAGACAGTAACGTGAGCAGTTCATTGTCCAAACTGGTGATGAGCTCTCTGAGCTGATTGAGTTGCGGTGCTTTTTTCATGCCTACCTCTTTGTACTACGAATACTGTTCTATATACGAAAAAGCCTCCCAGTTGGGAGGCTTGGTAATTTTCACTTTCGTTTTTACACGTTACCGCCGCCCCTAGGTGTGAGGTGTAAAAAAGAAAGTAAAAAACGAGAAATTTATGTAGTTCATGGTGGTTAAAACTAAAGTGAAGCGATATAGGTGTCAATCAAATTTTATTTAAATAGCCAAAGGGCGCATTAAAATGCGCCCTGATTTCGCCTTAAGCAGCGTATTCCTCTTCTGAATACGCAGGTTCTTCAACAAAATTTATCACAGTGCGTTTTGTTGACTTATGGGTAACTCGGTTGAGTTGCTTTTCCAGCTTTTGCCCTAGTGCGTTAATCGCGGTATACAAGTTTTGATGTTTTGCTTGAGCAAAGAGTTGCCCATTCGTGAGTTTGATTGAAGACTCAATTTTAAACATTGGGCCATCGGTAATGATAATGATGTGGGGATTAATAAGATCTACATCGTGGCGATTAAGCTTCTCCAAACGGCTTTCAATACGGTTGCGGATTGCATCGGTAACATTGAATTCTTTGCTGGTGATTTTAAGCATATTGTTCAACCCTCTTTCGTTTCCACAGTTCCAGACTACCAATTATGCTGAGTATATTTGTGAAGTAAATCACCTTTATTGGGTTCTTAAGAACGATTAGTTCAAAATTTTGAGCTGTTAAACACCTTTTGTTTAAGTATGGTAAAAGTGCTTGCCAGCAGCGAAATAACCCGCCATATTTGAGTGGATAAATCGCTATGAACCCCTCAGAACTTCGCAATTCCTCCTTCATTTTCTTCGCTCGTTTCTTATTCAAGTATTAGCTAACTCGCGGCATTTTGCCGTAACCAAAACATCATTTGCTCAACATTTAAACGCTTATGTGCCATGGCGGCATGACTGCGGTCATAAGCGGATGGGGAGAACTGTTGCCTGTCAAAAATAACAACTTCATATCCATAAAAAAACAGGTAAACTGTCGTCGTGTACTGTTACGTGAATACGGTGTTGTTATGCGTCCAGATTGGCAGCAAGTGCTCAATAAAATTATTGCGATGGAAAGTGAGGAAAACTTAATTTGTTTATTTGAGTTGTTACTTACTGAAGATGAACGTCAAGCCGTGGCTGGAAGGCTCAGAGTGTTTCAGTTGTTGTTGGATGGCGAACTGAGCCAACGTCAAATTGCCGCTGACTATGAAGTCAGTATTGCGACAATTACCCGCTGTTCCAATTACTTGAAGAACATGTCGCCAGAACTGCGTCAGCGCATCAATCAACTATTAAAGTAACGGGCGACGACCACACCAACGATTACCAGAAATAAAAAAGAGCCTATCGAGGCTCTTTTTTATCAGGTTTGCGAAAAGGTTAGCCGTGGCAACCACAGCCGCCGTTACCGTCACAACCTTCTTTCTTTTCACCATGACCATGGCCGCCGCAGCAACCTTCATCACCGTGATCATGTCCGTGACCACCACAGCAACCTTCGTCACCATGATCGTGGCCGCCACAACATCCGCCTTCATGGCTGTGACCATGAGCGTGAATATGACCGTGTGCCAGCTCTTCAGCTGTGGCTTCACGCACGTCCATCACTTCAACACTGAATACCAGTGACTGGCCCGCTAATGGGTGGTTACCATCAACCACTACCGTGTTATCACGCACTTCAGTGACTTGCACTGGACGCTGGCCCATTTCGGTTTCTGCAATAAAGCGCATGCCTGGCACGATATCTTGAATATCGCCAAACGCTTCTAACGGCACTTCTTGACGCAGACCATCGTGGTAAGGACCATATGCTTGTTCACAGTCGATGGTGACGTCTAATTTTTCGCCAGAGGTTTTGCCTTCCAGCGCATTTTCTAAACCAGGAATTAGGTTGCCCATGCCATGCAGGTAAACCATAGGGTCAGCATCGAATGAACTTTCAATTAATTTGCCTTGGGTGTCGGTCAAACGGTAATGAATGGTGACCGCGCTGTTTTGGGTGATTTGCATATCGCCTCCCGTTGAAGATATCGCGGCATCATAACGCGCTTTTTTGAGACTGGCGACAGCCGTTGTGTACATCTGCAAACTACTGCACAGTGTTTATGCGGATTTGTTAAAAAACAGCAGCTAATTGGGGCGGTGATTGTCGAAGTTAACAAAAATGCGCAATTTAGACATAATTGAATAATATTGACTACCGATTGCCACATTTTCACATTAGTCGGTTTTTTCTTATTAAATCCCTTGAAAAACTCCTTGACAACTAACCCTAAAAAAAGCAATTCTTGTTGCCAGCAAAAATGCACACATACTGTTAACAAATTCAGGATTGTATAGGTTTTTATCGATGATGATGTCAGCCGTGGTTATTACCAACATTATTACCACCACAACCATTACAGGTGTGGGGGCGGGCTGATATACCCTGAGTTTAGTGAATAAAGTAAAGCCCGCCTTCCAGTAGAAGCGGGCTTTTTTGTTTTTGGGGCGGCGGTAACGTAGGAGAGAAACGATGAAGGTGATGAAGTTTGGTGGTACATCGTTAGCTAATTGGCAACGATTTGAAATGGCCGCCGACATTGTAGCTGAGTCTGCAAAGGAAGAGAGCATCGCAGTGGTATTGTCTGCGCCAGCTACAGTGACCAATGGCCTTCTGGCAATGGTGGAATGCGCGCTCGAAAAGGGTGATGTTGCCGCAGCGCTTGCTAACGTGGAAGCGGTTTTCTTCAAGCTTTATGGAGACGCGTTTGCACAGATGCAAGACGAAGCCGCACAAGCCGCGCTTGAGAGTAAGTTGGCATCGCAAGTCAAAGAATGGAAATCCAAGCTTGACGGTATCGTGCTGTTAGGTGAATGCCCAGAGACAGTGCGTGCTGAAGTTGTCGTTGCTGGTGAACGTTTATCTTCAGCGCTGATGATCAAGGTGATGGAGTTTAAAGGGCTGACGTCTGGCCTGTTAGATCCGCGTTCTCTGTTTTTGGCGCATGGCACGCCAGCGGAATCCGTCGTTGATATCAATGTCAGTAAACCACGTTTCTCGTTATTGAATTTAGATGATAAGCGTGTATGGGTGATGCCTGGTTTTACTGCGGCAAATGCCGAAGGCAAAGTGGTCACTTTGGGGCGTAATGGCTCCGATTATTCTGCCGCCGTTTTAGCTGCTTGTTTGGATGCAAGCAGTTGCGAAATCTGGACTGATGTGGACGGTGTATATAACACCGATCCTCGGATTGTGAGCGATGCTAAGCTGTTGTCGCAACTGAGTTATCAAGAAGCGATGGAACTGTCCTATTTTGGCGCTAAGGTATTGCATCCCAAAACGATTGCGCCTATCGCTCAGTTCCAAATCCCTTGCTACATCAAAAACAGTTTTAATCCGCAAGCACCCGGCACTTTGGTATCAAGCAGCCCAGATCAAACCGGACTGCAAGTTAAGGCGATTTCAAACCTTGATAACCAAACCATGGTGGATGTCTCTGGCCCAGGCATGAAGGGTATGGTGGGGATGGCTTCGCGGATTTTAGGCGCTATCGCGCGTACTGGTGTTTCTGTCACGCTTATTACTCAGAGTTCAAGTGAATACAGCATCAGTTTCTGTGTGCCATCTGCCGATGCCGCTAAAGCAAAGTGGGCGATGGAGCAAGAGTTTGAATTAGAACTCAAAAGCGAGCTACTTGAGCCGATCGTTATGCGTCATCAACTGTCGATCATCTCGTTGATCGGTGATGGCATGCGCACCTATAAAGGTGCAGCGGCTAAGTTTTTCCAAGCGTTGGCACAGGCTAGCGTCAATATCATCGCAATCGCACAGGGATCGTCTGAGCGTTCTATCTCCGCGGTGATTGAGCAGCGTAAAATCAATAATGCGATCGCGGCCTGCCATCAGGGCTTCTTCGATGTGCAGCAATATCTGGACTTGTTCCTTGTAGGCTCTGGCAATATCGGTGCTGGGTTACTCGAACAGATCGCCAAGCAAACCGAGTTTCTTAAAAAGCAGAACATTACCATCCGTGTTTGTGGCATTGCCAATTCCAACACCATGTTGCTTGATGCGGGCGGTATCGATTTAGCCAATTGGCGTGATGCGTTGGCGGCATGTGACAAGGCGTTTGATTTAGATGCGCTGTTGGCTTGGGGGCGTGAACAGCAGTTGCTCAATCCTGTGTTGGTGGATTGTACCTCATCTGAAAAGGTGGCTGCTGCGTACCCAGACATTATGAATGCCGGCTTCCATGTGGTTACTCCAAATAAAAAGGCCAATACCAGTGATTTGGCGTTTTACCGTAAATTACGTAAGACCGCACTATCGCAGCGCCGACAATTCCTTTATGAAACCAACGTTGGTGCCGGTTTGCCGGTCATCGATAACCTGAAAAAGCTAATGTATGCTGGCGACAAATTGAAGTCATTTAAAGGGATTTTATCGGGTTCGCTGTCCTACATTTTTGGAATGTTGGACGAGGGGATGAGTCTCTCTGAAGCTACAGCGATTGCGCGTGACAAATGTTTTACTGAACCCGATCCGCGTGATGATTTAAGCGGAATGGATGTTGCGCGTAAGGTGTTAATTGTGGCGCGTGAAGCTGGTATGCCTTTGGAGTTGAGTGACATCCATGTTGAGCCTGTATTGCCAGCGGATTTTGATAGCAGTGGCAATGTGAACGATTTTATGGCGCGTCTTGCCGAGGCTGATAGCTGGATGGCGGATAAAGTGAAGCAGGCAAAAGCCGAGGGTAAAACGCTACGTTATGTCGGTGAGATCTCTGATGAAGGCTGCAGCGTTGGCATTCGTGCAGTGGGTGAAGATGACCCATTGTTTAAAGTAAAAGATGGTGAAAACGCCCTAGCGTTTTACAGCCAATATTATCAACCAATTCCATTTGTTCTGCGCGGCTATGGTGCGGGCACCGCTGTTACCGCAGCGGGTGTTTTCGCTGACTTACTGCGTACGTTGAATTGGACTAGAGAGGTAGATCTATGAGTTCCGGTGCGTTGACTGTTTACGCGCCCGCCTCAATGGGGAACGTAGGCGTAGGCTTTGATTTGTTAGGGGCTGCACTTGCACCAGTTGACGGGAGTTTGCTGGGCGACACAGTCACGATTGAAGCGCTAGATGCTGGCGTGGTGTTCGAACAAATGGGTGAGTGGGCACATAAGCTGCCTGCTGACCCAAAAGAGAATATCGTTTACCAATGTGCTGAATTTTTTATGGAAAAATTCGCCATAAACAGCGGTGTTAAACTCAGTCTCAGCAAAAACTTACCAGTGGGTTCAGGTCTCGGCTCTAGCGCCAGCTCGGTAGTTGCAGCATTATTTGCCTTAAATGAGCAATTTGACCGACCTTGTGAGCCGCAGCCGTTGCTGGCACTTATGGGCGAGTTTGAAGGGCGGATCAGTGGCTCAATTCATTATGACAACGTCGCACCGTGTTATCTTGGCGGGATGCAGTTGATGTTAGATCTGCCTGGGCGTATTTGTGAAAGCATTCCCGCGTTTGATGAATGGTATTGGGTAGTCGCTTACCCTGGCATTTCACTGTCAACGGCGAAAATGCGTGCATTGATGCCAGCACAATATGACAAGTCGGTAGCGATTGAGTTTGGTAAGAACTTGAGTGCGTTTGTCCACGCCAGTTATAAGCACGACGCGCCACTTGCGTTAGCTGTGCTCAAAGATGTCCTCGCTGAGCCATATCGTGCCGCCGCTATCCCGGGATTTAACGATGCCAAGCAGGCACTCGCTGATCTGGGGATGCTCACCACAGGGATTTCAGGCAGCGGCCCAACACTGTTCAGTGTGACGGATGATTTAGCGACTGCAACTGCGGCCAATCAATGGCTTCAACAGCATTATTTAACGGAAGCTGGTGGCTTCTCACATATTTGCCGACTGGACGCTCAAGGTACCCGCGTCTTGGCTGTTGATTGATGTATTACAACTTTTTAAAGGCAATGAAGCATTATGGAACTGTATAACTTAAAACATCCTGCCCAACGGGTTAACTTTACTGAAGCAGTAAAACTCGGTTTAGGCATGGACCGTGGCTTGTTCTTTCCTACTAAAATTCCGCGGTTAGATAATGTCGAAGCATTACTCGCCTTGCCATTTGTTGACCGCTGTAAAGTGATTCTCGGCGCATGGTTAGCCGATGAATTAGGTCAACCATTGGTCGATGAACTGGTGGAAAAGGCATTTAACTTTGCCCTGCCTTTGGTGCAAGTGGACGACCGCCGCAGCTGCTTGGAGTTGTTTCACGGTCCAACGTTAGCCTTTAAAGATTTTGGTGCACGTTTTATGGCGCAATGCCTCAATGCACTCGGTGGCGATGACAAAATTACGATTTTGACCGCAACATCGGGTGACACTGGCGCCGCCGTGGCGGATGCATTTTTTGGCTTAGATAAAGTGCAAGTGATGGTGCTTTATCCAAAAGGTAAGATCAGTGAGCTGCAGGAAAAAATGTTCACTACGCTCGGTGATAACATCCATACCGTCGCTGTCCAGTCTGACTTTGATGATTGCCAAACGCTGGTGAAACAAGCGTTTGAAGATCCAGAGGTGCGCGATGGCTTGCATTTGAACTCGGCTAACTCCATCAATATCAGTCGATTGCTTGCACAAGTGTGTTATTACTTTGAAGCGGTAACCCGTTATCGTCAGCAATATCAAGACGATCCAGTAATTTGCGTGCCAAGTGGTAACTTCGGCAACCTAACAGCCGGCTTGTTCGCCAAGGCGATGGGACTGCCGGTTAAGCGCTTTGTCGCTGCCACTAACAGTAACGACACAGTGCCACGTTACTTGAGTTTTGGCGATTGGGCACCACGCCACACGGTTGCCACCATGTCGAATGCGATGGATGTTGCTGAACCATCAAACTGGCCGCGTGTTGAAGCCATTTTTGCTGAAATGAAATGGCCATTAACCGATTTAACTGGTGTTGCCCTGTCTGAATCACAAACCCAACAATCGATGAGTTCGCTGCTCGGGTTGGGCTATCAGTCTGAGCCACACGCGGCGATTGCCGCCGAAGCCTTGAACTTGACGATGAAGGATGATGAGCGCGGTATCTTCCTCGCTACAGCGCATCCTGCCAAGTTTAAAGATGTGGTTGATCGTGAGCTTGGCACGGATTTGCCTTTGCCTCAGGCATTGGCAGATGTAGCAGATAAAGCGATATTATCTGCCGAGTTACCTGCCGATTTTGCCGCATTAAAAGCACATATGCTGGCAACGCTTTGATCGTGTGATGAGTGAATAGTAAAAAGGACTCGGTTGAGTCCTTTTTCATCTGTTCCATGTTTGTGATCTTAACGACTATGACTTTGTAACCAGCGGATCTCATCAGGCCAAATCTCCGGCCTAACGGTTTCAAGAATCAATGGGATGTGCGTGGTTGCAGGGTGCTGCATAATAAATTCAAACGCCGTTTTGCCGATGCTGCCAAAACCCAGCGAATCATGTCGGTCAACACGACTGCCAAATGCGCTTTTGCAATCATTCAGATGCATGCCTTTTAAGAATTGATAACCAACGACTGTATCGAAGAGGTTAAAGCTAGCCTCGCAAGCGTCAGTGGTGCGAATGTCGTAGCCTGCGGCAAACATATGGCAGGTATCAAGGCAGATCCCAACGCGGGCTTTATCTTCTACGTGCTCAATAATCTGTGCTAACTGCTCAAATTGATGGCCTAAATTCGAGCCCTGTCCTGCGGTATTTTCAATAACGGCCGTAACACCTTGCGTTTGGTCGAGCGCAACGTTAATCGAATCAGCGATATTACGTAGACACAATGCCTCAGGAATCTTACGTAAATGGCTGCCGGGATGGAAATTGAGCAAGGTCAGGCCAAGTTGCTCACAGCGCTGCATCTCGTCTACAAATGCCTCACGCGATTTTGCCAATAATTCAGGCTCTGGGTGACCTAAATTAATTAAGTAACTGTCGTGAGGCAAAATTTGTGCAGGGCTGAAGCCATACGCGACACAATTTTGTTTAAAAGTATCGATCTCTTTGGCGGTTAGCGGTGATGCCATCCACCGGCGTTGATTTTTGGTGAAAAGTGCAAAAGCGGTGGCACCGATATTGGCTGCGTTGATGGGGGCATTAGCCACACCTCCCTGCGCACTGACATGGGCGCCAACCCAACGAGATAACGTCATATAGTTTGTGAAATCAGTGAACTAGTGTTTAGGCTATCATTGTCATCGTAACTCAAGCAATCTGCGAGGGTGGCATCATCGACAATTGGCGCTATAGTTAGCTAGATTGAATTAACCTCGAAAAATCTGCTCAATAACGGCGGACGGGTATAAATTTCCTTGATCATCATCATGTATTTATCTTTATTCAATCGCTAACATTGAGCGAAGTCTGCGTGCGTTAACTAAAATTTAACCAGTTAACGGCCCCTTACAATGGAGAGCCCTATGCTGCAAAGGTTGCAAAACGATCATAAGCACATTGCTGTACTGCTCAATCTGCTTAAAGGAAAGTATCAAAAGCTTGCTGATGGGGAGACTGTGAATTTTGCCCTCGTTCGTGACGTTGTCGAATACATGCAAGGCTACACTGAGCATAGCCATCATCCGTTAGAAGATATTGTGTACGAATACTATCTCGAAAGGTTTGCGCGACAAGATTCAGCACAGCGACTCAGTACTGAGCACCAGAAGTTAGTCGATTCCTCTTCAGCGTTGGCTGCGACATTGAATTTGATCTTGAATGATATTGTGGTTGCAAAAGACAAACTGGTCGAAGAGCTTAAAGACTACGTCACCATGCAGGAAGAGCATTTGCGATTTGAAGAGCAAAACGTTTTTCCATTGCTAGAAAAAACCATGACCGCTGAAGATTGGCAAAATGTCTCGGCCATGTGCAGTGAGCGTTTAGTTGATGACCCATTATTCACCGCAGGTGACGACCTCGTTTTTGAGGAATTGCGTCAATATATTCAGACCGTCGACCCTGCATCGCTCAATTAATCTAAATTTTTCTAAAAAAAGACCGGAGAAATCCGGTTTTTTTATTGTTGCGATATAGCTAAATCATCTTTACAAAGTTACTCAAAATGTGATTGAAAAGTATTCAAGATGTTGAATTTAAATAAACAACTGATGAGAACAAGCTAAACGTTTGTCTTCGCCTCTGAATTGATATGGCAAAACAGCATAAATGATATGGGTTTTGCTATACGTTTGTTACTAGCCAATCTGCGGATGTTTATCTATTATACAACTTATACCTTATGGTAACTGGCAGAAATTTAACAACATTTTCTGTCGAGGTTTTGGCAGTCGCCGGAGATTTGACATTGTCTAAAGTAAAGAGAGCAGGATTCTCTCTCATCGAGGTCATGGTAGCGCTGGTTATCTTAGTGATCGGCCTGATCGGTATTTTCAATTTACACATCGTCGCTAAGCGCTCGAGCTTCGAGTCGTTTCAGCAAACCACAGCCGCGTTTCTGGCCAATGACATTCTTCATAGAATGAAACTCAACAAGACCGAGCTTGCTAACTATGCTGGAACTTACGGTCCTCTTGCTTCTGGTGACACCGAGCCAACTGTTTGCGATGTGTCTGGAGCAAGTTGTTCATCTGCAGATATGAGAATTTGGGATATCTATCAGTGGCGCTGGCTTTTCTCTGGTGATGCAGAACTTACATCCTCTAGTACATCTGTGGGCGGGTTAGATTCCACTTCGGCCTGTATTACTGTAGGAACTGACAGGAACGTTACCATCGCAATCGCATGGAAAGGTATTCAAGAAACTGCTGGAACCTCCATTAACGACTCTACATGTGGTACGAGTTTGGGTAAAAAGCGACGTTTGTTTGTACTTACATCAGTAATAGAGCAGGGATGAGCATGAAGTTAATCGGCAAAAATGGCTTTTCTCTTGTCGAACTGATGGTCGCGATGGTTATCAGTTTGTTTTTGACGTTGGGCGTCTTTGCAATGTTCAGTATGTCCGCGACCAATGTAACGACTACAGGACAGTACAATCAATTACAGGAAAATGGACGTCTAGCTTTAGCTATTATTTCTCAAGATATTGAACAACTTGGTTTTTTTGGTGATGTAACAGGAACCGATTTTATCATTGATTCCAACACAACTATTGTTGGAGCCATTTCGGACGATTGTGTAGGTGCCGGTCAAAATAATGCAACATTGCCAAATACAGAGTCAGCTCATTTTCGACGAGTTTGGGGCTATGAGGCCGGCGTAAGTGGTTCCATAACTTGCGGAAGTACAGCGCTAGATGCAATAGATGGTACAGACGTTATACAAATAAAACGACTTGTCGGTCCTGCAGGTGTATCTGCTGGATATAACGTTGCAACGAATTCGAGTCAGATTTGGTTTTATGGGGCTAGTGCGAATGTTCCATCGGATGCTAATTTACTGCTAACTAATAGTCGAGTTTGGGGATATCAGCACCATATTTACTATCTGCAAACTTTAAATGAGATCCCTGTTTTATCGCGAAAAGCTTTGTCTTCGTCAGGAATGAACATCGAAGACCAACTGGTCGAAGGTATAGAAAATATGCGGATTTTGTATGGTTATGATGAGGACGGGGATGATGCCGCTGAAAGTTTTCTTCCTGTTGCCAACGTAACTAATATGATGTGGGACAATCAATCGTTTCAACGAATCGTAGCCGTTAAAATTTTTCTACTTGTCCGCACGATTGAACAAGACCCGAGCTACACAAACGATATTACATATCAATTGGGTGATAAAACGGTTGGGCCATTTGATGACCATTTTCGCCGCAAAGTGTTAGCAACAACAGTAATGTTGGAAAACCCCGTTTTAATTAGGAATTGATATGAAAAATAAAAAACGACAATCAGGTGTAGTGTTATTTTTTGCATTGATTCTTTTAGTCATTATGACTTTCATTGGCGTTGCATTAGCAATGAACGCAGGTCAGTCACTCCGAATGGCTGGAGCTGGTTCCGAAAGAATTGAGGCGAAGGCTATTGCCGATGGTCGAATGATGTTTGTTATAAACAAGAATTCAGGTGCAGCGTTTGCAAATCTTTCGTCGGAATCTACCGCATCTGATGAAACGCCACAGTTGACTATGCCAACGCTTCCCTCTGAAGAGGATTCATTAACAGTCTCTCCTATGCCCAGCGACGCCGTAAGAGACGTAGGGTGCCAACGTACAAGTAACGCGATGTCGACCAATCTTGTAAGTTGCAAGAGGATTGAAATTAGAAGTCGTGCGGCTTATGGCAAAAATGATTTGGGCATTATTGAAGTTGCCACAGGTGTTGAACAGCAAGTGCTAACAGGTAACTAGACTATGAATACAGTAAAATTGTTAACAGTTTCCATATCTGCAATTGCCACGCTGTTAGTGTCGGCTGCGACTTCTTTCGCTGATGATACTGAACTCTATGTGATTGATTCTACAGTTAGAGTCGGAAAGCGTCCGCAAATATTATTCATCTTTGATAACTCAGGCAGTATGTCGACTGAAGATGAAAACGCGATCAGTACCTATTGTTCAGCGGAGGAAAAAGCAGCTGAAGTTTGTAATTATCCTGAAGGATTTGAAACGTATTTAAATAGTTACTCAGGGTATATTAATGAAAAGGGGATCTATTGGAATGCGGGTGGAATCGATAATACAAGCCTAGCACCCACGCCAGATGATCCAAATGATGCTCGTCGTTTTTATTTAAATAATAATAACTGTAATACAGCTAAAAAAACGTTGGAGGAAAAAGGCCGTTACACTGGTTACTTTAGAGAGTTTAATAAAAATCGATGGGAGCCATTAGCAAATAATAATGGTTTTAACGATAATGATATTGTTGATTGTTTTGAAGATATCATAAATAAAGACCCAAAAAATCCTGGCAGTGATAGGCAGGGGAAAACAGCTACCCCATTTGCTGATGGTTATCCAGTAAACACAGCAAAAATGTATACAACTGGTGCTTCAGACACCGATGCAAAATTCAGTTTAGACAACACCGAATTTGGTAAGGAACCGCCCGTAACGCTTTACACTGCGCATTACTTAGTTTGGTATAAGTGGGTGACTACGACAGAAGCAGGTCAGTCAAGTGGTGGCACAGGTACGCGTTTGGATGTCGCGAAAGCCGCATTAACTTCAGCATTAGATACGCTGGCAATACCGATCGATGCCGCGTTAGCTGTTTTCAATCTCAATTATCCAGCAGAAAATGACGCAGACGGTGGTCGAATTATTTATGACATGCATGAAATGACGTCGACCAATAAGACAGCTTTAACCTCTTTAATAAATGGAATGCCTGCTCAGACTAACACGCCATTATGTGAGACTTTGTATGAAGCTTATAAGTATTTTAGCGGCGGGTCAGTAGAGTTTGGCAACGATGATGTAAATCCGAGTGGTACAGGCAATGGACATGTCGAAGGTTATGTAGCGAACAGTCCTCCAAATGTTTTTGGTGATGGACCTTATATTTCTCCATTTAAAACCTGTGAAGATACAGCTTATATTATTTATATCACGGATGGTGCTCCAACCTTAGATAAAGCTGCTGATGGGCAAATTTCAGAACTCATTTCTGGTGCTAAAGTTGATGCCGATTATTCGCCAGTGACCTTTATCAATGATGACGAGGTAGAAGAAGAAAGCTATATGCCGGCTCTTGCTGCATATATGTTCAATAATGACGTTGTAGTCGGGCCTACGGATTCAGAAGGAAATGACAATAAGCAGAATGTAAGGCTTTACACGATTGGATTTTCTGATGGTGCCGATAGGGCTGCAAAAATTCTTAATGAAGCTGCGTTACGCGGTGGAAACGAAACAGTTGACACTAATGGCATCTCCACGGGTTATTACAGGGCACATACGGGTTTAGATCTGGTTGATGCGATAGATAATACGTTGAAGTCAATTTTGAGTGTTGATTTGTCATTTACATCTCCAAGTATTGCAAGTAATAATTTTGACAAAACACAAACCTATAACTCTGCGTATTTTGCCATGTTTTTGCCAGGCAGTGGGCCTCGTTGGAGCGGTAACCTTAAAAAACTCAAAGTTAATTCTAAGGGTGAGTTGGTTGGCCCTGACGGAGAATTAGGAGTAGTTGACTCCGATGGTAACATTGCCACCACAACCTGTACCTTTTGGAACTCCTGTCCTCAAAACAATACAGATGGTAATAAGGTCAAATCTGGTGGTGTGCTACCTGCGCTTCGTGATGCACTTACCGACCGAGTCATCTTCACCAATAGTGGTGACTCACTAATTCCACTAAGTGATGTTTCCGACTCCGACTTAGCAGTGGCATTGGGAGGGGGGATAGATAGTACCGGTGTCACACCTTATAGGAACTGGATTTATGGTGTGGATGTTGATGATGAAGATCGTGACGGTAATATTTCAGACGCACGTGAAGATATTATGGGCGATCCGCTTCATTCCAAACCGTTAGCCATCAATTTCGGCCCATCGACAACGAACTTAGATGTTCGAATTATTCTTGGCACCAACCAAGGGTTGGTACATATGTTTAAAGATTCTGATTCGGGTAGTAAGGACTTTTCCGTAGGATCTGTTTCAGAATCTTGGGCTTTTATTCCATCAGAACTTGTAAGTAACGTACCTACGTTAAGGACTGATGACTCAACCGGTCAACATAGTGTTTACGGTATGGATTTATCTCCAATTTCATATGTTGAGACTTCTACGTCAGGTGCAGTAACTAAGGCTTGGGTATATTTAGGAATGCGTCGAGGTGGGTCATCTTATTACGCACTAGATATTTCAAGCCCTGATGCTCCAAAATTTGGATGGACGATTACTCCTTCTACCACGGGATATGAAGACCTTGGGCAAACTTGGTCGGAACCTGTGGTGACTAAAATTCCTGGTTATGAAGGTACAGTGCTGATTTTCGGCGGAGGCTATCCTTCTGCAACTGCAAACGGTCAAGCAATTTACATCGCCGATGCTTTTACTGGCAACTTAGTAAGGTCTTTCACTACTTCTGGATTGGATAGTGTTCCGAATCGAGTAGCAATCTTGGATAGTAATAACGATGGGATAACTGATCGCGTTTATGCTTCTGATATTTCAGGAAACATATGGCGTATGGACTTAGCCGGAACGGATAATACAAAGTGGACAATATTTAAGTTTGCTTCTGTTGGCGGTACTGATGCTAATGCCAGAATGTTCTTTGCTGAACCAACGGTGGCTCAGACACAGTTTTCTAATATAAGTTCAGAGACAGTAGATGGCGTTACCACTAATAGTTATCAAACCATTCCTTATGATGCTGTGACAATAGGAACTGGCAACAGAACGCATCCTCTCGATGTCACAACAAATGATATGTTCTATGTTTTTCAAGACAGAAATGTTGTTAGTAAAAATTTCGACGGCACAGTAAATTCTATTCCGTCTGCTCTAACAATCGATAATCTGTACAACGTAAGTTCAGCTGCACCTAGTAGTGAAAATGAGTATATTTTGTTTGGTGAAAAACGAGGCTGGTACTTTGATTATTCGGTTGCTGGTGAGAAGACGCTATCAGCCTCCCTCATTTTTAATGGACAAGTTCATTTTACCTCGTTTATTCCTCCAGTGAATGCAACACCAGATTACGACGCTGGTGTATGTGGCTATTCTGCAGGAGAGGGGCGACTCTATGTATTTGATCTTCATCGAGGCACGAGGAGCTATAGTCAAATTTACTATGAACTTGGACAACGTGTTCCTGATACTCCCCAGATTGTTATCCCTGAACCTGATGAGGGAGAGGAAGCTCAAGCTTATCTGATCGGTGTTGGAAAGGGCGAGAGAGAAAATGGTCAATATACAGGGACTATTAGCCTCGGTGGCGGTTTGACAACGAACCGTATCTATTACCACGTGAATGAGAACTAAGATGACTAGGATGGTAAAAAAGGCGAGTGGTTTTACGCTGATTGAAGTGATGATCGTGGTGGTGATTATTGGGATTTTGGCGTCAATCGCTTATCCGTCATACATCGATTTTGTTACGCGTAGTAACCGCGCAGAGGCTCATGCGGCATTGATGAAAGTGGCGAATTTGCAGGAACAATATTATCTCGACAATCGTAAATATACCTCTTCTATGAGTGATATAGGTGTGCCAGTATCTACTGCTAGTAACTATTATGAAATTTCTACCACTGTGGCCAGTGGAGGTTTTACTACTTTTGCTAAAGTTGTTTCTAGTAGCGTTCAGAAGCGTGATACTCAATGCCAAGAAATGTCGATAAATGATAAGGGTGAGAAAAAACCTTCGGAGTGCTGGTAATGAAATTATTGCTAACTCTAGCTATTTTAATGAGCTGTGCTGTATCGCAATCAGCATTTGCGGCAGCCAAAGTGAGCTATAAATGCTATTTGGAAACGACGAAAGGTCACGAAGTGGCATTTTACCGTTGGAGTGATGAGAACATCGTCTCGAAAGTTGCCGGGTTGTCTGCGTCAAAGCGTAAAGATAACAAAGGCAAAACCTACTATGTGAAGCAAGCGGTTGAGTGCGTGCCTCAGAGTGAAGAGTTTAGCTCAAAAGCTGCGCAGAAATTGGATAAAAAGACGCTGAGATAAGCGGTTAAGGTAAAGAAGGTGAAAGCCGTGGAGATATTAACATCACCACGGCTTTAGTATTTTTACAGCGCTTAAAAATTTGTTCCGACACAATTGGGCCAGTTATTTAAGATGTCATCTAAGTGCGGTTAGCCGTTTTGCACCGACATCATCACACGTTGGCTGCTACTCAAAATGTTAGCCATTGCCTTCGAGATAGCGTTTACGCTTTTTCGGCTTCAACTTTTCAATATCCACCAAGACCACGCCATCAATACAATCACCAAAATCGGCATCAATACCAAAATCTAAGAAGCTGACGCCATTGTTTTGGCATAGCTCTGCATATTGCTTATAGAGTGTTGGAACGGCTGCGCCCATGGTGGCAAGTGTCTGTTTAAGCACCTTAAAAGCGTGTTCATAATCCAACCCACTATAGAGCGCATTAAGCTCCTCCCTGCGGTTGGCACTGATTTCATAAGGGTGAAATGAGTTGGCTAAAACGCTATCGGCAGGGAAATGTTTTTGATAGAAATGGACGAGCATCTCTTTAGCTAACGCAGGGAGTTGATTGCTGATGGTTACCGGACCAAATAGATAGCGATACTCCGGATTTTTTGCCAAGAAGGCGCCAATTCCGACCCAAAGATAGTCGAGGCTGCGTTTGCCCCAATATTTAGGTTGAACAAAGCTTCTGCCGAGTTCTAATCCTTGTTCAAAATAGCGCTCAAACTCCTGACTATATTGAAACAAGGATTCGCTATATAAGGTTTGGCTTTGTTGATGCAAAAGCTTGGCGCTCGCGAAGCGGTAGGCGCCAACAATCTCTAATTCATCTCGATCCCATAACACTAAGTGCCAGTAATGTGGGTCATATTGGTCGGTATCTCGGCGTTTGCCCGTACCTTCACCAACAGCGCGAAACGATATTTCACGTAGCCGTCCGATCTCGCGCATAATGGGGCTGGCGTCGTGGTGGCGGTATAGATAAATCTGTTTCTCATCTGGGGTTTCGCCCAGCAATTCGCATTCTGAGAGCGCGCGTTGTAATGCTTGGCGGTCTTCCGGATGCGCAATGGCGCTTTGGGTTTTGAAAATGCCAGGCCGGTTTTTACCGATCCGATAAAGATGGTTTTTCAGCAGGTTTACTTTGGTTTTAATCGTGAAATCATTGCCCGAAATTGCATCTGCAGGGATCAATCCACCGATGCGAACAGGGAAGGTGCGATTACTTTGTTTAAACATCTCCTTGACCAACATCAGCGTCGCCAAAGGCTTATAGATCATTGATGCGCCGTAGAAGGCGGCTGAGTTTTTTGCGTTGACGTACATAGGCAATAAGGGCGCATTACAACTGGTGGCGATTCTAAGAAAGCCTGAATGCCAGCGGGTATCTCTAACGCCATTTGGCCGTAAACGTGATACTTCACCGGCGGGGAAAATCAGCACTGCACCGTCATTGTGTAAGTGCTGATGAATCTTCTCTAGCTGCTGTTTTGGCGTACCACCCGTCATATTTCTCACTGGTAGTAGCAGGCTATGCAGCGGTGGCAGATGCATCAACAATTCATTTGCCACCACTTTTAAGTCGGCACGGACTTCACTAATTAGTTTGATGAGCACTAAGGCATCGAGCGAGCCGATAGGGTGGTTGGCAAAAATCACTACTCGGCCAGATGGGGGCAAATTTTCTAATTCAACGTCTGGCACAGTGTAAGAGATATTAAAGCACTGCAGTACTTGCTCGACAAAATCGACGCCCTGCAGATGGCTAAATTGAGTAGCAATTTCATTGCATTGTTGCTCGTTGAGCATATATCGCAGCATCGCCTTTGTGGGCTTTGCCAACCAAGGTTTGTTATTGATCGTGGGAAGGTTATCTGCGACGACTTTTTCGACAGTGAATATCATGCTCGGCCTTATAGATAGATAAGTGCATGCCGAGCTGGCTGCGCAGCTTACGGCAGTATTGAGCACACTTTAAGCATGATGTTTGACTGAGATATGAAGCCTGAATGGCAAAATTATGACAACGAGTAAGCGCAATGCCCGACCTTTTTAGTGACGTCGGGCATTCATGTGTAGAAGAGGGCTTAGAAAAATAGATGTGCCATGCCTGCAATTACAGGCAAGGTTACCAAGGTCCGCAATAAGAAAATAACAAATAGCTCCCCAACGTTGACCGGAATTTTACTGCCAATCAGCAGTGCGCCCACTTCACTCATGTAGATCAGTTGGGTGACTGAAAGCGCCGCGATCACAAATTTTGTGATGTCAGCGTGGATGGCATTGCTGGCCAGAATCGACGGGATAAACATGTCGGCGAAGCCCACTACAATCGTTTTTGAGGCTTCTGCAGCTTCTGGCAGTTGCAACAATTCGAGTAATGGTTGAAACGGCATGCCAAGATAGTCAAAAACGGGGGTGTGCTCTGCAATTATCAGAGCTGTTGTACCAATCGCCATCACCACCGGAATAATACCAAAAATCATATCGATAACGTTTTTACTTCCTTCAGTAATAATCTGTTTTACGCTACTGACTTTGCTGGCTTTTTCCATGGCGAGATGAAAGCCCCAAGATAACACGTGATGATGATCAGGTACGGTTTCGTCGTTTTCATGGCGTGGCGTGCCGTTGATGTATTCATCCTTTTTCCAGCGCAATGGCGGCAAGCGTGGCACGACGATAGCAGCAACTAAGCCTGCCAAACAGACGGTGAGGTAGAAGGGCACAAACTTGGCTTCTAGGCCGACTTGGGCAATCACCACCAAGCTAAAGGTAATGGATACCGCTGAGAAGGTTGTGCCAATAATTGCGGCTTCTCGTTGAGTGTAAAATTTGTCTTCATATTGTTTACTGGTCAGCAAAATCCCCACGCTGCCGTCTCCTAACCAAGATGCAACACAGTCAATTGCACTGCGACCGGGAAGATTAAATACGGGACGCATTATTGTGGTGAGTAACGTGCCAAACAATTCCAGCAAACCGAAGTTCAGCAGTAACGGCAGTAATAAACCTGCAAAGAAAAATACACAGAATAGCACCGGCAGTAAGTCGCCAAATACCAAACCACCTGTAGCAGCTGAGGTAACGGCGTCTGGGCCAAATCCAAAGTAGGTCATGGCAATAAACACTGCACCCAACAGTCGTACCAGGAGCCAGAATGGATTGACATTGAGCAGGTTATTAAGAAAACCGTTGGTTCTTACAAATTTGGGCTTTAACAGAACTACGGCAAGTGACATCAGCGCCATCGCCAATACAATAACGGTCAGTACGGTACCAATCGCATCGCCAATGGCGGCTTGAAGGGCTTTGGCAAGAATGGCGACTGGAATGGTCACTGCATCTTGGTAGCTGATTGGTGTCATAAACAGAAAAACACCAATGAGTGATGGCACGATAAAGGTTAAAAGCTGCTTGAGCGTATGTTTTTTTATTGTTGTCACTTTTATGTTCCGTTTTAAGCTGGGCGATAAGCAAATTGGGGGGCTTATTGCTGGGATCCGTATCAGCGGAAACTTCCAAGGTTACCTTGTCACTAAAAACTTGTAAATTTGGGATGTCAATTTCGTGCGCTCGCAAGATTAATCAGCCGTCTTGAATTTTTATTCTATCCGTTGGCCGGTTAGATGCTTGCAAACTGCGGTGTTTTAGTGGTGCTGTTAAAGTAACGAATTGATTTGTAAACGCGCATTTTGCGATACAGTGAGCGCAAAGCTAATTATCCCTACTAACATTTGTATGGTAGTTTTATTGTGATGAGCCCAGTTGGCGGTCTCGCGATTGAAGTGACGGGCACGCTATCTACCTTCAACCTAGTACGTGGCGACTGAGAAAAACGTCAACTATGGAAAAACAGCTACGATTTGTCCGATTGGCCGTCATCTTCGGCGGGCTTGGTATTTTGGGGATTAGTATAGGCGTGCTGGTCGCGCTTGTGGGCGCATCGTCTGTTTTAGCCGAGCACATAACACCGTTTAATTTCACTTTAAGCGAACTGGGCAATTACGGTCACTCGCCGTTTGCTGTTGTATTGAATGGCGGTTTGTTTTTCGGCGGTTTATCTTTAGTGTTGTTTTGCCTCTATTCGATGCCATTCTCTAAATCGATTTCCGGTGCGCTATGTTATTTGGCCATGGCGTTAGCCTGTTTTACCTTGGCCGGGATAGGGCTATTTCCAATCAATGTTTATCACTTGCATACCGCCATGTTGAAGTGGTTTTTTATGTTTGGCTCGATGAGCGCCTTGTGTTATCTGATTAACTTAGCCTTGGGCTATCAAAGCATTTTTCGTACCTGGTCATGGCTACCAGCGGGTTTTGCCTTGTTGGGGCAAGCTTCATTTCTTGTGTTACCACTCTTTAAAATGGGGCTTACCGAAGGTAATCGGCCGTTTTATCAGGAGATGGTGCTGGAGGGAAGCAGACCCGAGTTTTGGTGGCCTGCTTGTATCGAGTGGTTTAGCTTTGCAGTCTTTCTAGTGTGGATTATTAGTCTAATTATCGACAAATTTTTGTATTTAAAACGCTAAGTTGACACTTAATTAGCACACTGCAATGCATTACACCAATGTCATGCCGGCAGCTTCATGCCAGTAGCCGTTGCAGCGATTTGTGGCATCAAGCAGAGTGTGCGGCTCACCGTTAATCAATGCAGTTGCCATCGCGATATGCTCAACGCTAAATGGCGAGATGCGAAACCAGTCAATGCCCATATTTGCCATCGTCGGTATATCCTTACGCAAATCACAGCAGGCTGCGGATTGCGTCTGAATACCATTGATCCGCAATAGGTCTTGGTGTTCCATGGTTTGGCTTAGCAATCCTTTAGGATAGCGTTGGCAAATGGTGTCGCAATCATCCTTTTTCAATTGATGATGACGGGCAGTAAAGCAACGGGCGGAATGTGCCAGCGGCAGGTAACCATAACCGAATACCTCGATTTCAAACGATGGTTTGCTGGCGATTATCGGCTCCAGCCATTTGCGCGACAGATCCACTGGCATTACAAAACGCTGCATACCCCAATCTGCCATTTTTTGCAGTGAGGTGAGGTTGTAGTTGTTTATGCCGGGGCCACAAACAAAAGGAAGCTTGAGTTCTACAGCAAGCGCCACCATGCCCATATCGTTGACTTCTAGGGTAAAAGTGCCGTTTTCTAGCTGTTTTTTGCACTCTTTAATTTCAGCATCTGATTGCACTAACGCGAGTGTTGATAGCACAACCGATTTGCCAGCTTGTTGCAGCTTTTGGGCGATGGCGAGGTAATCTTGCCAGCGTAATAGACGCCTTTTACTACATACGGTTTCGCCAAGATAAACCAACGGAATCGGGCTTGCTGCTACCGCATCGTAGAAGCTTTCTACCGCACTTTTTTCCCAGCAATACTGCAAAGGACCTAATGAAAAATTCATCCTCTATTTGCTCCTATTGCCAACTTCTATCATAGGCGCCCAATGTCGTCACTTGGCCTTCAGATACTTTGCGCAATGCTTCATGCCAATGGGCTTCGGTGAAGAATTGCTCAGGCGCTGCCAAATATCGGTCAACCGCTTGGCGCCATACCTTAGTTACTTGACTAACATAGGCCGGACTGCGTTGACGTCCTTCAATTTTCAGTGAATTGACACCAGCGCGAGCCAGTTCTGGCAGGAGTTCAAGCGTGCTTAGACTCGTTGGCGATTCCAGCATAAATTCCGGTTGTTCACCGTGCTCAGCAATATATCGGCCTTTACAAATGACAGGGTATCCGATGGTTTCATGCTCTGCTGTACTGTCAACTAACACGTTGTTAAGCCGTGTTTGATGGTCACCTTGGCACTCTTGCCAGCGTACATATTTTGCCGGTGAGCAAGAGCCGCCGCGATTAGGCGACTCGCCAGTGACGTAAGAAGATAATTGACAACGTCCCTCGGCCATAATGCATAAGCTGCCAAAGGCAAACACTTCCAGCTCCACGTCAGTTTGGCGCGAAATATCTTTGATTTGTTGTAATGAAAGTACTCGGGGCAATACCGCTCGGCGAATATTAAATTGCTGCTGATAGAAATTTAATGCGGTAGCGTTACTGACACTCGCTTGCACTGACAAGTGTAATGGCACCTGTGGATGGTGAGTCGTCGCATAATCAAGCAGCGACAGGTCCGCCATAATCAGTGCATCAGCGCCGTAATCTGCAGCGGCGTCAATGGCATCATGCCAACGTTGTTCCACCCCAGTTTGTGCAAAAGTATTGATGGCGAGATACATCTTTTTGCCTGAGCGGCGTAACAGTTTCGCCGCATCTTTCAGCGTATCTGGGGTGAAGTTTAAGCCCGCAAATGAGCGCGCATTGGTATTGTCTTTTACGCCCAAATAAACAGCATCAGCTCCCGCATTGATGGCTGCTTTGAGCGAAGCCATGTTGCCGGCGGGACACAAGAGTTCCATTAGCGATTCTCTTCCATTTTATGAGTTGGCAGATCTTAACGAGGATTGTTATTCATAGAATTGATTTGAAACAGGTTTCTCCACATAAACAAAGGTTAGACTGACATGTTTTGATGACTTTTAAGGGCTAGTAATGCAGGGATTGTTTGTAAGTAAGATGGCCGCGTCGCTGTTAAAAAATGCGCCACAAGTAGCGGCTAAACCTTTGGCTGTCATTCCATTTACGATTAAGCAGTTAGCGTTAACGCAGCTAACACAAACACTGCTAAAAGAAGCGCTAGAGCAACGCTGTCTCGATTTTATGCAAGGCAAATGGGTTGCGATTGAGATAACCGATGTACAGTTGAAGTTTGAGCTCAGTTACCAAAACGGGCGTCTTATCGTGCGGCCACCGCAATGCCCAGATGTAACATTCAGTGCTCGCAGTGATGAATTGCTTCTGATTGCAGCGGGAAAGGAAGATCCCGATTCATTGTTCTTTAGACGCCAACTGTGGATCGAGGGTGATACCGAACTCGGGCTACAGGTGAAGAATTTGCTATCGTCATTAGACCCTGAAAAGCTGTCACCGATTATTCGTTTTGGATTGGGCTATTCTGCACAATTATTGTTATGGCTTCAGCAACAAGCGGCCACTACTCCTTCACTCTCTACACCATAAAGTTGATGGCACTTTGCCAAAAAAAGAGCGACCCAATGGGTCGCTTAAAAATTTGTATGGTCGCGCTAGAAACCATAAAAAGAGGGAGATAATGATGAACGAGAAACTGTTCATATAATCTGACTTTCTCTTTTCCGAAAAGTTCTCAGTTAAACTTCATTTTTTTTAAAATTTTAATTAAATGGGGATTTTGACGATCCTGGTATTTTCAACCAATTGAATTTAAATATCTTTTCCCTCTTTGCTCGAAAATAGGCAAAAAAAATGGCAGTCAATGACTGCCACGAAAGGAAATTTTGAAGATTCTGTGCGCTAGTCCAGCATCTTCAAGGGAGGGGATGATGAAACATAAATTCGCTTCATAGTGTATGACTGGCTTTACTTTAAAAAGTTCATCGAGAGTGAAATTTTTTTGAAATTTAATTAAAAAAAATGGCAATCAATCGATTGCCATAAACTAAGTAGAGTTGATATTGGCAGTGCGCTAGAACTGGCAATATCATAAGGGAGATGATGAAACAGGTTTAAACAGTCTCAGTAATTAGGACTGACCGTTAGCGGTATTGGTTCCCGGCAATTTAAAATATTTTCCAAAATCAAAAAATTTGCGGCTGACCAATAAGAAAGGCAACCAAAATTGGTTGCCTTTAGGGGAATTTTTTAGGAGTCAAACTCGTCGCCTTTAACCGCTTAGCATTACTCGCTTGCTCACCCTATCTGACTGACTGCTGCACAATTAGTTCCGCAGAAAGCAAATTTTGGGATTAAAAAAAGGCAGCTTATAGGAAGCTGCCTCTCGATCCACTTAGGGATCAATGGGGCCGCGCTAGAAGCCCCTCTAGGGAGAATGATGAACAAAAAAATTCCGTTCACTATGTTGGATGTGTAAATGAGGATGGAGTTCCAACTGAACGTAAAAATTTTCAGATTATTTCAATCTTCAACGCTAACCTTATGAAGCACTGATGCTTTTTTAATAAATCAATTAATGTTCTTCCGTCATTTCGCGGCATTTCATGCTATGGTTCATCATCATCTAACGGCTGAACGTCAACTTTTGTGGTGTGAGCGCGAACCTTGCACTAAGCAACGTCATTCATCTGTTTAGCCAAGTCGAAATAAATTTGGGAGATAACTGTGGCCCAAGAAGTTGAATCCAATAATGACGCATTAACACAGGATGTGGGGCAGGTCATTCAGAGTGTGACTATTGCTGACCGCGAGTCACAAGCCGAAATCTTTGAAGAAGTGCTAGAAGAGTTCGATTCGGGGACTGTGGCACTGCTGCTGGAGTCTTTGCCACTCGAACAACGTTATCAGCGCTGGTTACAAGTTGAAGAGGATGTACGCATCGATGTGCTGAGCGAGATGCGTGCTGATCCGCGTTTTAGCATTCTGAAGCAGCTCCCCGATGAACAGCTTGATGAAATTCTGGCGGGCTTGACGCCAGAAGCTATGGTCGATTGGAGTGACTCCTTACCGGATCGTTATATCGACCGTGCCTTGCAAAAAATGGGTGACCGGCAGCGGCAACGGTTTGAGTTATTTGACCAGTATTCTGAGAACCAAATTGGCCGTTATATTGAGCACCAGCTGTTAGCACTTGATACCTCGGCAAGTGTCGCTCAAGCGCAGCGCTTTTTCCGCCGTACCGATTTGGATTGCTGCACCAGTCTGTTTTTAGTCGATGAACAAGATCACTTTGTGGCAACGGTGACGCGGTATCAAGTGTTTCGCGCTGATGAAACCGCCGTGCTGAGTGATGTTGCCGAAGATGATGCGCGAGTCTTGCGTGCTGATATGTCGTTGCTGGAAGCGGCAGAGGCGATTGAACACAGTGATCTCACTGAGCTACCTGTGGTGGACGCCGAGGGTTTATTGATCGGGCGTTTGACCTTGCGTACTGCTACCGCGTTGGTGCGCGAGCACTATGAGGCGCAGATGATGGCGCATGCGGGGATGGATGAAACCGCTGACTTGTTTGCTCCTGTATTTGCTGGCGCTAAGCGGCGTGGTTTGTGGTTAGGGATAAATTTGCTTACCGCATTTTTAGCCTCCGCCACCATCGGGCTATTTGAAAACGTGCTCGATAAAGTGGTGGCGTTAGCCGTGTTGATGCCCATCGTGGCGTCAATGGGCGGTATCGCTGGCTCGCAGACACTGACCTTGATGATCCGCGGCATGGCGATGGGGCAAATCTCCATCGGTAACCTATTTGCACTGTTTCGTAACGAGTTAGCTATCGGCGCGATTAACGGCGTGGCATGGTCAATCGTGATTGGGGCAATTGCTGGGTGGTGGTTCTCCGATGCGGTGATGGGCATTACCATCGGCATTGCGATTTTGGTCAATCTATTGATGGCGGCCATGGCTGGCGTGTTTATCCCGATGATATTGCAGAAACTCAAGCAGGATGCCGCGTTATCAGGCTCGGTGATTTTAACCACGGTGACTGATGTAGTGGGCTTTTTTGCCTTTTTGGGGATTGCCAGTCTGTTCTATCTTTAGCGGCTGATTTGTCGCTGGTTCAATGCGTGAAAGCAAAAAGCTCTGCCGCGGCAGAGCTTTTTAAATCATGAACAACACCAGTAAAATCGAGGCTTAACGTCTTAGCTCACAAAGTCGCTGATCTGTTTCAAAATGCCTTTGCCGTCTAATCCTAACTCTTCGATGATTTCGACCGGGCTGCCGTGCTTGATAAACTCGTCAGGCAAGCCAATCTGCAGTACTGGTTTGCAGATTTTTTGCTTAGCTAAGTATTCCAAAACACCACTACCTGCACCGCCGACAATCACGTTTTCTTCCACTGTGACTAATACATCATGGCTGCTCGCTAATTGATGCAACAACTCTTCATCTAACGGTTTCACAAAACGCATATCGGCAACCGTCGCATCTAAGGTATCAGCGGCTTCAAGCGCTGCGGCAAGCGTAGTACCGAAGTTAATGATTGCGATCTTGCTACCTTGACGTTTGAGCTGGCCTTTACCGATAGGGAAACAACTCATCTCTTCAACTTGTTTCGCCCCGGTGGCGCTGCCGCGAGGATAACGCACTGCAACAGGCCCATCCTGATAGCAATAGCCGGTATAGAGCATTTGGCGACATTCGTTTTCATCGGATGGTGCCATGATGATCATGTTCGGTACGCAACGCAGGAAGCTTAAATCAAACGCTCCTTGGTGCGTTGGGCCATCAGCGCCCACAATGCCGCCACGGTCGATGGCAAACAACACGGGTAAGCGTTGCAACGCAACGTCATGAATCACTTGATCGTACGCACGTTGCAGGAAGGTCGAGTAAATCGCCACGACCGGCTTATAGCCTTCGGTGGCAAAGCCTGCGCCCAGCGTTACTGCATGTTGCTCAGCGATTGCCGCATCAAAATACTGCTCTGGGAAACGCTGTGAGAACTCCACCATGCCTGAGCCTTCACGCATTGCGGGAGTAATGCCGAGCACTTTTTCATCTTGGCTGGCAATATCACACAGCCACTTACCGAACACTTCTGAGAAGGTAGGTAAGCCAGGTTTAGTGTCCGGCTTGCGGAACTGACTTGGGTCAAACTTAGGCACCGCATGCCAGCTGATCGGATCTTTTTCTGCGGGCTCATAACCTTTGCCTTTCTTGGTCATGATATGCAGCAGTTGTGGTCCTTGCAGCCCGCGCATGTTTTTCAGTGTTTCGACCATAGCATCAACATCATGACCATCGATGGGGCCAATGTAGTTAAAGCCGAGTTCTTCAAACAGCGTGCCTGGCACCATCATGCCTTTCAGGTGTTCTTCAGTGCGGCGCGCCATCTCTTTGATGACAGGCATGCCTTGCAGCACTTTTTTACCGCCTTCACGAATCGTGGTGTAAAAACGGCCGGACATCAGTTGCGCAAGATGTTTATTGAGTGCACCAACGTTTTCAGAGATGGACATCTCGTTGTCGTTTAGCACGATCAACATATCTTTATCCAAATCGCCCGCGTGATTCAGCGCTTCAAACACCATACCGCCGGTCATGGCGCCATCGCCAATCACAGCCACCACTTTACGACCAGCTTGCTCTTTATCTGCGGCAACAGCCATGGCTAGTGCAGCAGAAATCGAGGTGCCAGAGTGGCCAACGCTAAAGGTGTCGTAAGGGCTTTCTTCGCGCCAAGGGAAAGGATGCAACCCGTCTTTTTGGCGAATGGTATGCATTTGATCGCGACGGCCAGTCAAAATCTTGTGCGGATAGGCTTGATGGCCTACGTCCCACACCAGACGATCAAACGGCGTGTTAAACACGTAATGAAGTGCAACGGTTAATTCAACCGTGCCTAAACCTGAAGCGAAATGCCCACTAGAACGGCCGACAGACTGCAGCAAAAAAGCACGCAGTTCGTCGGCTAATTGTGGCAAAACGGCCTGTGGTAACTCGCGGAGTTCTTCCGGGGTATTGGCTTGCGCCAATACTGGAAACTGAGTGGTATCCAGACTCATAAATTTATTCATTATGTTATTTATACTCGCCGCTCAATGATATAGCGGGCGAATTCAGCAATTATTTGGTTATTGTAGGGCAAATCATCCAAGGCTGATAGTGCATCTTGCAGCAGTTGCTGCGCAGTTGATTTGGCGCCATCCAGTCCTAACAGCCGCGGATAGGTGCTTTTATTTGATTTAGTATCAGAGCCTTGCGGTTTGCCTAACTCTTCAGTCGAGCTGGTAACGTCAAGAATGTCGTCTTGGACTTGAAACGCCAATCCAATCGCATCGGCGTAATCGCCTAGGCGCTGCTGGGTGTGGCTGTCGCCACTGGCGGCAATCACCGCGAGTTCTACAGCGCAGTGAATAAGCGCCCCTGTTTTGAGACGATGCAATTGGGTTAATTGGGCTAAATCAATCTGTTTGTCGGTCGCCGCCATATCTAACGCTTGGCCGCCACACATGCCGTGATAGCCCGAGGCTTTCGCCAGTGCTTTCACCATCGCCAGTTGTTGGGTTGCAGTAAAATGATCATCGCTGCTCAGGATTTCAAAGGCCATCGACTGCAACGCATCACCTGCAAGAATGGCTGTTGCCTCATCAAATGCGATATGGACCGTTGGTTGACCACGGCGCAATTCATCATCGTCCATCGCCGGCAAATCATCATGAATGAGCGAATAGGCATGAATGCATTCAATGGCACAGGCACAACTGTCTAGCTTATCTTCGGCAACGCCTAGCATCTCTCCCACGGCATACACCAGAAATGGTCGTACACGTTTACCTCCCAACAATACGCCATGGCTCATCGCGGCTTTTAATGCGGGGTCGGTAACTGGCAGGTTATCTAACACTGATGTGAGATGTTTATTAACACGTTGCTGATAGTGGGCTATGACGTCGGATAACAATTACTGTTCCTCGGATTCAAACGGTGACAATGGAGCTTGAGTATCATTGCTAAGCAGGATGGCGACCTTTTGTTGTGCTTGATCCAGCTTGTCTTGGCTGGCACGCACCAGATGAACACCTCGTTCAAACTGCTTTAATGCATCATCTAATGACACTTCGCCTTGCTCCAATTCGGTGACAATCTGTTCCAGCTCACCGAGTGACTGCTCAAAACTGAGATTTTCCGGTTTTTTAGCCACGTCAAAATCCTGTAATTCAATCTGGGGCAAGAGTATACCAGCCATCAAGGGCAGACTGCGACCATCCTTTTTAACGGTGGTGAAAGCGTGCTCGCAAAAAGTGCTCAAACGTTATATCAGCAGTCACTAAGGGTCAATCTGACGCCTCGTTAATTTGGACTGCCGCACGCTTTAGCTGACAAATTTATTTTGAATATTCTAAATTCACTCTAAACTTGCCTAAGGTCTGACCGATAAAACGATATAGAACCCGTTTAAATTGAGTAAGTTGGTTATATACTTAAACGCATTCAGATAACTGCTCAATGCGAACGGCGACAGCGGGTAACATCTCATCACTTTGACGAAGGCTATTGAGGAGCAACAGTGGATTTAGCAACGGTAATTGGGCTTGTTGGGTCATTTGGCTTCGTTGTCGGAGCGATGGTGACTTCTGGTGGTTTGGGGATCTTTATCGACGTGCCATCAGTACTCATTGTGGTGGCCGGTAGTATGTTTGTGGTGATGATGAAGTTTAACCTCAAGCAATTTCTTGGTGCGGTTAAAATTGCCATTAAAGCGTTTATGTTCAAGTTGGATAAGCCAGAAGAGTTGATTGAACAATCGGTGACGATGGCTGACGCCGCGCGTAAAGGCGGTTTTCTCGCGTTGGAAGAAGCGCAAATCTCTAACTCCTTCATGCAGAAAGCGGTTGATATGCTGGTGGATGGACACGACGGAAGTGTGGTGCGTGAAGCGCTAGAAAAAGATATCGCATTGACCGAAGAGCGCCATAAATCCGGTATTAGTATTTTTAAAGCAATGGGGGATGTTGCGCCAGCGATGGGAATGATCGGTACCTTGGTGGGCTTGGTGGCGATGTTGTCTAACATGGATGACCCTAAATCGATTGGGCCTTCTATGGCGGTAGCGCTGTTAACCACACTTTATGGCGCAATGATAGCCAACATGCTTGCGCTGCCCATTGCGGATAAATTGGCGTTGCGGATGGGCGAAGAGATGTTGAACCGTAATTTGATTATGGACGCCGTACTTGCCATTCAGGATGGTCAAAACCCGCGTGTTATCGAGGGCTTTCTCAAGAATTATCTTGCGGAAGGGCAGCGCAAGGTTGATACCACCGGCGGGGAGTAGCCCATGGCTAAGGCTAAGTGTGAATGTCCACCTCCCGGCGCACCTATGTGGTTGGCAACCTTTGCTGACCTCATGTCACTGCTGATGTGCTTCTTCGTACTGTTATTGGCATTCTCCGAAATGGATGTGCTCAAATTCAAACAGATTGCAGGTTCGATGAAGTACGCCTTTGGTGTGCAAAATAAAGTAGAAGTCAAAGATATTCCAAAAGGGACTTCGGTGATTGCGCTGGAGTTCCGCCCTGGGCGTCCTGATCCCACCCCCATTGAAATCATCAACCAACAAACGAATGATATGACTCAGCCTACCTTGGAATACCAAGCGGGTGAGGATGACAGTGCTGGCGGTACTCAAAAGCAGCGGGGTGATCAGCGTGGTGGTGAAGCTCAAGCCACAGCGCAAGAGCAAGCTGAGGCACGCAAGAATCAAGAAAGCGAAGCCAAGCAACAAGAAATCAACGAGCAAGCGAAGAAAATGGCGCAACAACTCAACAAAGAGATTGTGGATGGCGCCATTGAAATTGAATCTTTAGGGCAACAGATCATTATTCGAATTCGTGAGAAAGGCGCTTTTGCATCTGGTTCTGGTTTTCTCCAGCCACAATTTCGGCCGGTGATTCGGGCCATTGGGGATTTGCTTAAAGATGTCCCCGGGGTGGTGACGGTGTCTGGTAACACCGATGGCGCTAACATCAGTAATGAACTCTATCGGTCAAATTGGGATTTGTCGGCGCAACGAGCAGTTGCGGTAGCGCATGAACTTATTGCGGTAAAAGGCTTTGATCAAAACCGTATGAAAGTGGTGGGAATGGCCTCGACCGCCCCTTTGGTGCCAAACGATACGCCGGAACATAGAGCACAAAACCGCCGAGTAGAAATTGCTATTGAGCAAGGCAAAGCGATGGAGTCAAACGATGAAATTCAAGTGACGCCAGCGACTAATCCTTAATCTTTGTTGCGATAAATGCCGACACTGCTTGATAAGTGGCTGTCGGCATTTTTAGTTTCCAGTCATTGTTTACTTACACAGCCAGCGTCAGCGTTTAAATAGCACGCTTTTATTGGGCGCACTGCAGAGCTTTTGCTATACTGCGCCGATTGCCGATTTATAAGCTGTTGTTCCGGACGTTTCATGAAGTTTATCGTTAAGCTGTACCCCGAAATTATGATGAAGAGCAAGCCGGTGAGAATGCGTTTCACCAAGATGCTCGAATCCAATATCCGTAATGTTCTCAAGAAAGTAGATGAAGAAGCCGCTGTGTTACGCCAGTGGGATCGCATCATGGTGCATGTCCCCACAGGTAAACCTGAATTGGTGGATGTGTTTGCTGAGCGTCTCGCCTGTATTCCGGGCATCTCGACGATTAGTCAGGTTAACGAGTACAGCTTTGAAACGGTACACGACATCTACGAGCATGCATTGAAAGCGTTTGGTGCATCGTTAGCGGGCAAAACTTTCTGTGTTCGGGTTAAGCGTACCGGTCAACACGAGTTCAACTCGATTGATGTGGAAAAGTATGTCGGTGGTGGTTTAAACCAACATACTGATGCTGCTGGTGTTAAGTTGAAGAACCCTGACACCACAGTGAATCTCGAAATCAACAAAGATAAGCTTTACTTGGTTGAGCGAAAAATCCCAGGCTTAGGTGGGTTCCCGATCGCGACGCAAGAAGATGTATTGTCGCTGATTTCCGGTGGCTTTGACTCAGGCGTATCCAGTTTCCAATTTATCAAAAAGGGCGCTCGCACTCACTATTGCTTCTTTAATCTTGGTGGTGCGCAGCACGAGATTGGGGTGAAGCAAGTGGCTCATCATTTGTGGAAGCGCTACGGCGAATCCCACAAGGTGAAGTTTGTTACTGTGCCATTTGAGCCTGTGGTGGCTGAGATCTTAGAACGTATCGACAACGGCATGATGGGCGTGATCCTCAAGCGAATGATGATGCGCGCTGCGACTCGCGTTGCTGAACGTATGGGCATTCAAGCTTTGGTCACTGGTGAAAGTTTGGGACAAGTGTCCAGCCAAACCTTAACCAACCTCAATGTGATTGATCGTTGTACCGACTTGCTGATCTTGCGTCCGCTGATCACCATGGACAAGCAAGACATTATCAACGAAAGCCGCATTATCGGTACTGAAGATTTTGCCAAATCCATGCCGGAGTATTGTGGGGTGATTTCGCAACGCCCAACCGTAAAAGCGGTGTTAGCAAAGATTGAAGAACAAGAAACTAAGTTCTCTGAAGATTTGTTAGACCGAGTGATGGCTGCGGCAGAAGTAATTGATATTCGTGAGATTGCTGAGACTATGGATACGAAAGTAGCGGAAACTGAAACCGTCAGTACAGTTGCTGAACAGCAGATCGTCATCGACATTCGTTCGCCTGAAGAGGAAGAGCGTAAACCGTTGGCTGTCAGTGGCGTTGAAGTAAAACACATTCCGTTCTTCAAACTCGCCACCGCGTTTGCCGATTTAGATAAGAGCAAAACCTATCTGCTCTATTGCGAACGTGGCGTGATGAGTAAACTGCAAGCGCTGTACCTGCTCGAGCAGGGACATAGCAACGTGAAAGTCTTTCGCCCTTAAGCATCATTTCATTGAGAAGCCGCATCTTAGTATGCGGCTTTTTTATTGCGGCTTGCTGCAATCCTCAGCATCTCAAGGCTTTTTAAGTTCAACAGCTCTAAAACGCTGGCATCTAATGATAATTAAATGTCAAAATATGGATTAGAAAATCTAATAACAATAATCAAGGAAAGTTATGAGCAAGCGACTTCCGCCTCTTAATGCCGTTAAGGCATTCGAAGCTGCAGCCAGACACTTAAGTTTCACCCGCGCCGCTGAAGAGTTGTTTGTTACTCAGGCGGCGGTGAGTCACCAGATAAAAGCGCTGGAAGACTTTTTAGGCTTGAAACTCTTTCGCCGCCGCAATCGCTCGCTACTACTCACGGAAGAAGGGCAGAGCTATTTTCTCGAAATCAAAGACATTTTCACCCAGCTCGCTGATGCGACCGATCGCCTGCTTGCGCGCAGTGCCGTGGGTTCGCTCACGGTCAGCATGTCGCCAAGTTTTGCGATTCAGTGGTTGGTGCCGCGCCTTGCCAAATTTAGCGAGAAGAACCCCGATATTGACGTGCGCATCAAAGCGGTGGATGGTGAGTCAGGCTCGCTGACCGATGACGTGGATGTTGCAATCTATTACGGTTTGGGTATTTGGCCAGGGTTGCGTGCCGATAAGCTGCGCAATGAAGTGCTTATTCCTGTGTGTTCACCGATGTTGCTCAAAGGTTCTAAGCCGTTAGCACAGCCGTCTGATCTTAAATTCCATACATTACTGCATGATATGAGCCGCCAAGATTGGCAAGCATGGTTCCGTCAGTGTGGTGTTACCGATGTCAACGTCAATCAAGGGCCAATCTTCAGCCATTCATCGTTGGTGCTGCAAGCCGCGGCGCATGGGCAAGGGGTGGCGTTGGGCTACAGCGTATTGGCGAAACCCGATATTCAAGCGGGTCGACTCGTGTGTCCATTTCAAGAAGTGCTGGTCAGCAAAGACGCCTACTATCTGGTTTGCCAACAAAAACATGCAGAACTAGGCAAAATCGTCGCCTTCCGCGAGTGGATGTTGGAGATGTTTGCCGAGGAATCGCGTAGTGAATTGCTCCCCGGATAATTGGATTTATCAAGCGGCAGACAATGCCGATACGCTGCTAATTTTTGCTCATGGCGCCGGGGCTGATATGCGCAGCGAGTTTATGCAGACCATGGCGGATCTACTGGTTAACGCTGGTTTTGCCGTATTGCGGTTTAACTTTCCGTACATGCAGCTCAGTGCGCTAGATGGTAAACGCCGCCCGCCTGATCGCGCGCCAAAGTTACTGGCCAGTTGGCATGGCACGCTTGACGCCGCTTTAGCACAACACGCGTTCGATAAGTTTTACCTCGTGGGTAAGTCGATGGGCAGTCGTATGGCCACCATGTTGGCCGCTGAACCTTTACCTAATGTGGTAAAAGGCGTCATTTGTTTGGGCTATCCGTTTCTGCCTAAGGGTAAAGCAGCCCCAAGGTTGGAAGCTATCAATCAATGCTTGCTGCCACTGCTGATTGTGCAAGGGGAACGCGACAGTTTCGGCACTCAAGCACAATTAGATGAATGGCCATTACCCGCTGCGGTTGAGACCGTGTTTTTAGCTGACGGCAATCATAGTTTTGAACCCCGCAAAAGTTCTGGGGTCACATTGATGCAAAACTACCAGCAAGCAGTCAGTTCTATTCTTGCTTTTACTCGGAGTTAATAATGAAAAAAGGGTTGTTTATGTTTGCCGCCATTAGCGGCTTTTTTGCGGTGGCATTGGGTGCATTTGGTGCTCACGGATTAAAAAATGTGGCACCACCGCATCTGATTGAAATTTTTAAACTCGGGGTGGAATACCAGTTTTATCATACCTTCGCCTTGATTGCGGTTGCCTTTGCTGGCCATTGGATTCATTCCCGGTTACTGGATTGGGCGGCTGGGTTGTTTATTGCGGGCATCGCGCTGTTTTCTGGCTCACTGTATTTATACGCGCTGATGGGCGTCAAAATGCTGGGCATTATCACTCCTTTTGGTGGCGTTTGCTTCTTGATTGCGTGGATGTTGTTAGCGGCTGCGGTTTATCGTCATCGTATGGATGAATCTGGGCTTTGATTTGCTATACTTGCCGCCGTTTTGGGCTTGACGAAAAAATTCATGAATAACCTGTTTCTATTTTGCCGTGCTGGCTATGAGAAAGACTGTGCCGCAGAGATCCAAGATGCGGCCAATCTGTTTGGGGTGGCTGGCTATGTCAAAGCGGCGAAAGATGCTTATGTTCAGTTTCAATGCTTCACCGCTGAAGATGCCGATAAGCTAGGCAAAGAGCTATCGCTAGAGCGTTTGATTTTCGCGCGACAGATGTTTGTAAGTAGTGACTTACTGACAGATTTACCGGCAGAAGACCGTATCACCCCTATCGTTGAGGCACTGCAAGCAGCACCGAAAGCGGGAGAACTGAGGGTTGAAACGCCTGATACCAACGAAGCGAAAGAGTTGCTGACCTTCTGCCGCAAGTTTACCGTGCCTCTGCGTCAAGCGCTAAAAAACAACGGCTTGTTGCATGCGAAGGAAAATAGCTATCGGCCGATTATTCATGTCTGCTTTCTTGGCTCAGATAAAGCATTCGTGGGTTATTCCTACAGTTTTAACAGCTCACCTTATTTTATGGGCATCCCTCGGCTTAAGTTTCCATCTGCCGCGCCAAGCCGTTCAACACTCAAGTTGGATGAAGCCTTTATTCACTTCATTCCTGAGGATGAAGCGGAACAGCGTTTATCCGGTGGCTTGCAGGCGGTGGATTTAGGGGCGTGTCCTGGCGGTTGGACTTATCAGCTTGTACGGCGTGGCATGTTTGTCTCGGCTATCGACAATGGCCCAATGCAAGATGAACTGATGAAATCAGGGCAGGTGACCCATTTCCGCGAAGATGGATTCCGTTACGAGCCAAAGCGTAAGAATGTTTATTGGCTGGTGTGCGATATGGTTGAGAAGCCATCGCGGGTGGCGGAGTTAATGGAACAATGGGCGATTAAAGGCTGGTTCAAAGAAGCGATCTTTAACTTAAAGTTGCCGATGAAAAGCCGTTACAAAGAGGTAAGTACCATTCTTGGCCGGATGGATACCATACTCAAAGAAAACGATATTCACCACTTTAGCTTGCGTTGTAAGCATCTGTACCACGACCGTGATGAGGTCACAGTGCACCTGAGTTTGGTTAAGTAACCACTGCGCGGCGAGTTAGATAAATGAAAAGAATGGCTTCGGCCATTCTTTTTGCTTTGAACGGTTTTATTTTGTACAGCGTGGCGGCAGCAGCGGCGGCCTACGCCGACTCAGTGTGGCGAACTTTATCAACTGACGACCTCGGTGAGGTAAGTTAGCGACCACTTCGGCCAAGATAACCTGCAGGTTTAGGGATATCTAAGCGTTCGACCACCGCATTGGGTAAGTTGAACTCCTGCACAATCCATTCAAGGTTTTCATACTGAAAACCTAGATATTCCCGTGTCATCATCAATGCCATCGCCGCCTCTGTGAGCTGCGTAATATGCTGCGCTTCCATTAAGCGTACAAAGCCTTGTTGCCGATCATCATTAAACTGTGCAAGTAACTTTTGTAGCGTGCGTCCAGCGCGCCCAAGCGCAGAACATTGCTCTTTGGCTACTTCATACTCAATCAGTTTATGTTTGCCGATGTGGATCTGGCTGACTGGATTACTGCTCATAGGATTTTTGGAATAACGGCTTTGCTATTTATCCTGCAATGGTCGAACGATAATTGCAATGCAATGAAAAAGGATGGCGAGCAGCCATCCTTTTATCTCACTGATGTATGTATCAGACAATAGTCTGCTTACAGACGATCAAGTACCGCTTGAGTGAAGTCTGTGGTGCCGTGAGTACCGCCCAAATCGGCGGTAGTGCGGTCACCTTCAGCAATCACAGCCGATACCGCTTGACGAACTTGAGCCGCTTTATCTTGCATGCCCAAGTATTCCAACATCTGTACCGAAGCCAAAATTACTGACGTTGGGTTGGCGAGGTTTTTACCCGCAATATCTGGCGCGCTGCCATGTACTGCTTCGAAAATTGCGGCATCTTTACCAATATTGGCACCGGGCGCCATGCCCAAACCACCCACCAAACCCGCACACAGATCTGACAGAATGTCACCAAACAGGTTGGTGGTCACAATCACGTCGAAGTTTTCTGGATTCATTACCAGCTTCATACAGGTCGCATCAACGATCATCTCTTCGGTTTTGATATCGGGATAGCGCAAGCTAACTTCGCGAGCTGTTTTCAAAAACAGACCTGAAGTTGACTTCATGATGTTAGCTTTATGAACGATAGTGACTTTTTTACGGCCTTCTTTGCGTGCTAATTCGTAAGCAAATGTGGTGATCTGCTCTGCACCTTGTTTAGTGATAACGCTGGTCGCTTCTGCTGTATTGCCGTCTTCAGAAACTTTTTGGCCGATACCTGAATACATCCCTTCGGTGTTTTCACGGATGGTGATGATATCAATGTTCTCGTAGCGCGCTTGTGTACCTTTGAAAGATAACACTGGGCGCACGTTAGCGTATAAACCGAATTTTTTACGCAGTGACACGTTGATTGAAGTAAAGCCTTCACCGACAGGGGTAGTCAGTGGACCTTTAAGGGTGATTTTATTCTTTTCAATCAGATCCAGCGTACGTTGCGGCAGCAATTCACCGTGTTTTTCTAACGCAGCTAAACCTGCATCAGCAAATTCATATTCAAAGTCACAGCCAGCTTTATCTAAAATTTTCAGGGCAGCATCAATAATGCTCGGACCGATCCCATCGCCAGGGATTACGGTAATCGTTCTTTTGGACATGGAGATTCCTTCCACGGTTGAACATTTAAGCAGGAGTCGCAAGGTGTGGGGGCACAGATTGCGAGTCGGATTATGTGATTTAGATCTCTTTTATTTTAAACACTTTTAAACACTTTTCACAGGAATTAGCAGGCAAATAACTGGCTTTTTATGTAGTCTAAAAGTCGAATAACCGCGCCGTTTGTGGCCATTTTATAAATTTCAGCATGGATTTTAGACATTGAAGGCCAAAATTATAGGAACAGGTCCGTCGCTATTAAGGACATCATTGCTGGCAGTGATGCTGGCATTGCCAAGCTATAGCAATGCCGCCGAGACCAAAGCAAATCTCACTCTGCAAGATATTATGCGCTTTGAGCAAATCACCGAGCAGACGCTCTCGCCCAATGGTCAGGTCTTGGCGTACGCCGTTAAGCCCGATCGCGGTGATAGTCGTGGCGTAGTGAAGCTAGTCGGGCGCAGCACAAGTTATGATGTCGCTGGCGGCAGTAAACCGGCGCTCTCCAATGATGGTGCTTATGCGGCATTTTTGGTAAAGCCATCGTTACTCGATACAGAAAAGGCATCAAAAGCTGAACGAAAGAAGCTTAAAGATAATCTCACCTTGGTGAATAACCAAACCGGAGAGCAGCAACACTTTGAGCGGGTGAAATCCTTTGCCTTCAGTGAGAATGGTCAATACCTGTTGGTGTGGCATGATGCTGATGAGCCCAAAAAAGAGGATAAAGCCGCGGGTAAGACTGCTGAAGCGGAATCCAACAGTGCCGAGAAAGCAGCAGCGAAACCCAAAACCGATAAAGCAGATTTAGGTAGCTCGCTTGAGGTGGTTAATCTTGCCAATAAGCAACAGCAGCGCTTTAGCGATATTACCGAATGGCAGTGGTCCTATGACAGCCGTTATCTGGCCTTGGCACAAAACAACACGGATGCGGAACTGCACAAGCTGCTACTCATTCGCCTCGATAGCTTCAACCAAGCAGAGCTAGTGAACTCAACTACACAGCAGATTGGCGCGTTAGCATTGAGCCGAGATAGTCACTATCTCGCTTATACGGCGGGAGATGCTGCCAGTAAAATAGATGAGCGGCTGTATCAATTGTCACTCTACGACATGCAAGCCGGTAAGTTTCAACGGATTCAGGACGGCGAAGCAGACAAAAACGGTTGGCGGCTGAATCGCTACGCCAGTTTGTCGTTCTCAGCGGATGGCGAGCGTTTGTTCTTCGGTCGCGTACCTGAGTTGAGCGCACAATTTACCCTGCCCAAAGTCAAGCAAGCCGCAGATCTATACGATGAAACGCTGATCACCGAGCAGCGTGGCTTAAATATTTGGCACGGTGATGATCAGCTGATTAAACCCAATGAAATCAATCATTATAAGACAGAAGTTAAACGTACTTATCTGGCGGTATTACATCTGAAGTCGGGCAGTGTGGTGCAACTGGCAGATAAGCAAGTGCCAGACGTCAACATCAGTCATCAGCGCCGATTCCTACTTGCCAGTTCAGATGTGCCTTATCAAAAGATGATTACTTGGGCGGGGTTTTATCGCGACTGGTATTTGGTGGATCTCAATACTGGCCATAGACAACCGATTATTGTGCAGCAGTCAGATGCCAATAAGCCGACCTTGTCACCTAATGGCGGCTATGTTGCTTATTATCAGCAGGGCAATATCTACCTTTACGATGTTGCCAAGCAACATAAAATTCAGCTCAATGCCGAGATTAAAACGCCATTTGCTGATGAAGATCATGACTATCCGTCGCCACCGCCAGGTTATGGCTTTGGTCCTTGGCTAGCCGATGATGACGCAGTGCTGGTGTATGACAAATATGACATTTGGCAGTTTGATACGCGCACGCATCAAGGCTTTATGTTGACCGCCGGAGAAGGGCGTAAACAGGGTGTGAGCTTCCGTGTCGAAGCCTTGGCGCAACCCGATAATGCCTTTGAGTCAACCATTGCGGATAAGCAATCTCTGTTGTTGCAAGGCTACAGTGAGCGCACTAAAGCCGACGGCTTTTATAACGCTAAAGTCGGCACGGCAGGCGTTAAGCCTTTGTTGAATAAAGAGGTGAAGCTGACGGTGTTGGCGCGTGCCAGTAACAGCGAGCAAATCCTCTTTAGCCAGCAGCGCTATGACCTGTTTCCGGATCTCTTCACCGCAAAGGTAAATCAGCCACAGCAGGCGCTACAGCAAACCGATTTGGATAAGCAGCGGCGCGCACTGCCTTGGGGGAAAGCAGAGTTGGTGCATTGGCTCGACGGTGATGGCCGTAACATGGATGGTGTCGTCATTAAGCCGGCTAATTATAAGCCAGGTAAAAAGTATCCAGTGATGGTGTATTACTATCGTTTTATGAGCCAGCGACTGCATGCGTTTCCTGACATGAAGATCAATCATCGCCCTAACTTTGCTTGGTATGCGGCCGATGATTATGTGATTTTCCTGCCAGACATCCGCTTTGAAGTGGGCTATCCCGGCATCAGTTCCGTGAAAGCCTTGACCAGTGCGGTGCAATCGTTAATTGCCAGTGGCATCGCTGAACCGAATGCAATTGGATTACAAGGCCATTCATGGAGTGGCTATCAAACCGCATTTGCTGTCACCCAAACAAATCTGTTTAAGGCCGCAGTCGCGGGAGCGCCAGTGAGCAACATGACCAGTGCGTTCAGTGGTATTCGGTTAGGGTCTGGGTTGGCACGTCAATTCCAGTATGAAACGGGGCAAAGCCGCATTGGTGAAAGTCTGCTGGCAGCACCGCAAAAATATATTGAGAACTCGCCAGTCTTTTACGTTGACCGCGTGCAAACGCCGCTACTGATCATGTTCGGTGATCGTGATGATGCGGTACCGTATGAACAGGGGATTGAACTTTATTTGGCGATGCGCAGAGCGGGGAAAGATGTGATCATGCTGCAATATGAAGATGAGCCGCATCACCTTAAGAAATACCCCAACAAGCTCGATTACACTATCCGTATGAAGCAGTATTTTGACCATTATTTGAAGGGCAAACCGGCTGCGACGTGGATGACTCAAGGCGAAGCTTATCGTGAACCTGCCAAAGCGGATTAATCGCTAAGGGAGGGGTGTTCAATACTTGAAACTAAAAAGCCGAAGCAATTGCTTCGGCTTTGTGTTTTCAATGGATTAAGTACGTTTCGGCAGTGATCATTGCCGCGTTAAATCCACTATTCAGGCAGTACGCTAATGCCGATATTGGATACGCCATCCATCACAATCTCTTTGCGCAGCGCTTTGACAAAGTCAGCGTCTAATTCGGGATTATCTTCAACAATCTCCAGCAGTGACATCTGCAATTCACGCTCCTGTTGCATCACCGGATGAGCAAAAATCGCATCTTCCAGCGCATCTTCGTTGGCAAACTCTTCATCCAATAGCTCCTCTACATAATTGGCCACGGTTGAAGATGAGAGTTTAGAGATGTTGGTGATGTCGTCTTCGATTTTGCTTTGCAGCGCGCCTAAAAATGACGACAACGCCACGACCGCATCTAACGCTGGATAAACGCCGTACATGTCAAAGTCGCTTGGCTCAGGGGTATTTTCTTCCAGCTTCGCCAACTGCGCTTCAATATTGAGTTTCAGTTTAGGGTCGTAGAGTGACTGCCACAATAATTGCAGCAAGGTGTCGAGCACGGCAGCATTGCCAAACTCGCTCACCTCAGCAAATAGCTGATAGTTGGGTAGCATGCGTTGGCATAACGCGATCGCAAATAACTTTTTTTGTTGAAAATTAAGCGTTTTAAGGCGTTTAAAAAAACCGACTTTAGTCATGAAACGTTCCGTCTAGTGGGCGGCGAGGATTTGCTTGGCGGCTGATTCTACCTTAGTTAGCTCATCAAGCAACTCGAGAACTTCGGGTTCGACATCTGCGATACTTTGTTGCTGTTTCAATGCCGTTTCAACGGTTTGACACAGCTTCTGCAACACAGGGACGCCCGAATAACAACAAGCACCATGCAGTTTGTGCACTGATTTTAGCATGCTTTGCTCATCAAATTGCTGCAGTGCTTGCTGGATTGTGTCGCTGACGTTTGGGATGGAGTCATGCAGTAACTGCAGCATTTCAAAGGCGAGCGACTCATTATTATTGGCCTGCACCAAACACATGCCCCAGTTGATGCTGGCGGTTTGCAGCTCCATCATCGGCAGCGCACTGCTGGTGGTCGGGTTCCAACGATTGATCACCCCTTTGAGGGCGATTTCGTCGATCGGTTTGGCCAGGTAGCCATCCATGCCACTGTTGAGGATATGTTCGCGTTCTTCCTGAATAGTATGCGCCGTTACCGCAATAATCGGCGTCGTGGCATTTAGTGCACTCTGGCGTATTTGCGCAGTCGCACTGATGCCATCAATACCGGGCATCTGAATATCCATAAAAATTAGGTCAAAGCTTTGCGCGAGGCACAGCTCAATCGCTTCTTCACCGTTATTGGCGGTGGTGACCTGAGTAACAATTTCACCCAACAAGGTATGAATTAGCTTCAAGTTGGCAAAATTGTCATCTACCGCGAGTACCGACATCGCAATCGGCGATGTCGCCAGTTTTTCATTGGTGACAGGGAGCGGTTGTTCTACCGGTTTTTCCAACAGATATTTTGCCATTAACGATTCGCTGATCGGTGTGGGCATCACGAGATCAACGGCTGGACGAATCGTGGTATTCAGCACCTGTTGGTTATGGCAATCGTACAGCGCAAATAGCACATCAGTGTTTCCCCGTGCTTGCTCCAGTACTTTTTTGATGTGCGATGGCGTGTCAAAGCCATGGCAGCTAATCAACATATAATCGTAGTGTTGCTGCGTTAATGCGGTTTGCAGCTGTTTCAGCGTTGTAGTGGGATACAGCACCATTTTCCAGCGCTGTAGCCTTTTGATCAGCACGCTGCGTGACAGCACGCGCGGCTCATACAGCAATACGGTTTTTTGTTTGAGCAATTCCACCGGTTGCCGTTCTTCCATATGGAATTGGCTTAACGACAGGGTGAGGGTAAACCAAAAAGTTGAGCCTTTACCGGTGCGGGAGGTAAAGCCAATCTGACCGCCCATTTGGTCGACTAAACGTTTGGTAATGACGAGGCCAAGCCCTGTACCGCCGAAACGGCGCGAAATACTCGAATCCGCTTGGCCAAACGCTTGGAACAGCATGTCTTGCTGAGACTCATCAATCCCAACACCTGTGTCTTCCACTTCGCAGTGCAGCTCTACTTCCTCGTCACGCAGTTGGTTGACCGCCATTCTCAACATGACGCTGCCTTGGTCGGTAAATTTAATCGCGTTGCCGATCAGGTTGGTGAGAATTTGGGTGATGCGCTGGCTGTCACCGTTGATGTTGTCCGGTACTTCTGGGGCAATATCGACTACGAGCTCTAACTGTTTGTCTTGTGCCGCGGGCGAGAGAATTTTTAACGTGTCGTCGATGGTTTCGCGCAGGGAAAACGGCATGTTTTCAAAGGTCATGCGCCCGGCTTCTAGCTTAGAAAAATCCAAAATGTCGTTGATGATGTTGAGTAAGTTGCTGGCGCTTTTCTCAATCGTTTGAATGTAGTCTTTTTGGTTGCTTTGCAGCGAAGTTTTCATCAATTGCCGCGCAAAACCAATGACGCCATTAAGCGGCGTGCGTAGCTCGTGCGACATATTGGCCAAGAATTCCGATTTAATCCGGCTGGCTTCCAAGGCCCGCTTTTTGGCGATGTCCAACTCAACGTTTTGAATTTCAATCTGCTCAAGGGTTTCGCGCAGATCTGAAGTGGCTTGGTCGATGTTTTGCTGCATCTCATCGTGATATTCAGACAGCGAGCCCGCCATCGCATTGATGCCGCGTTTAAGAATATCCAGTTCACCAATCAGGTTTTCGTTAAGTCGCGTATCAAGTTTACCTTCACGAATTTTTGCCACCGCGCGCACCATGTCGGTAATCGGTTGGGTGACGTTTTTGACCAACCGGAAGGTGAACAGCAAGTTTAACTGCACCCCAATTAACACAATAATCACCGCTGCCATTGCTGCTCGATGTTGTTCTAGCAGGGCCTTTTCTTTATTTAGCAGCAGCGCGGCATAGCCGATAGGCTTGCCTGTTTGTGGCCCCGAGGCATCGTCTTCTAATGCCAGCAAATTGGCCACGGTATAGATGGGCGTTCGCACAATCAGGCTATCACCCACGGGTTCAAATTCGGTCTGCACTAAGTTGACGATTTCGCCGCTAAAGCGCATCAACTCAAAGTCTTTGTGATAGTGCGAGGTCACGAATAGCCGATTTTCAGCGTCAAAAATGGCGATAGATTTAATCAGGGTAGATTTGTTCAGTTGCGCTGCGGCCAATAAACGTTTGGCGGCTTCGCGGTTATTGCTGGCGAGATCGCTTGCACTGGCGATAGCTAATGGCTCGATAATGTTGCTGCCTTGATCCTGCAACGTATCTTCAAGCTCATAAAAGCGATTTATGGTAAAGTAGCTTCCTAATAACACCCCAACCAAAATTGTCGGCGCCAGCGCCAGCATTAACACCCAGGCGCGCAGACTGTATTTGGTCATATTGCTATTGGTTGTCATGGATATGTTGGGGTCCAAGATTGAAAACTCTCTGCGCATAGACTGCCAGAATAGTTAGGTTAATTGCCAGTAATTTGTCAACATAGAGGCCTGAATGGCGCAGTTTTTTAAAGAAAAACCAACGAGATCGGTAGCGAAGTCACAAAAACTCAGTCTCTCAATTCAATCGCTTGATCACCTCGCACAAGGGGTCGCGCAACATCAGGGCAAAGTCGTGTTTGTTGATGGCGCGTTACCGGGTGAAAACGTTCAGACGCAGTTGACCGAAAACAAAAAGCAATTTGCCAAAGCCAAGTTGCTACGCATCGATACCCCAAGTGAACAGCGTATTGCGCCAGCTTGCCCGCATTATCAACGCTGCGGCGGCTGTAATTTGCAGCACCTAGATCACCAGCAGCAAGCCGCCCATAAACGCCAAGCATTAAAAGCCCTGTTCAGTAAATTGGCGCAGTTGACGCCCGCACAACAGGAGGCGTTGCCTGAGATTGATGAAATCCTTTCTGCGCCGTGGGGCTATCGCCGTAAAGCGCGCCTCAGCAGTTGGTATGACCGTCAGCAAAAGCAATTTACCTTAGGTTTTCGTGGTCGCGAGAGTCATAAGGTGGTTGGCATCGATGCCTGTCCGGTGTTGGCGCCTGAATTAAGTGGGTTGATTAAGCCCGTGGCGGCATGTCTGGCACGCTTGCAAAGCGTTGCTACCATTGGCCATGTTGAACTTATTGCTACTGCGCAACTGCCGATGGTGGTGATTCGGGTAACGCAGAGTTTGTCAGCAAAAGATGAGGCCAAATTAATCGAACTCGCTGAACGGCAAAACTGCGCCATGGTGTTAGAACATGCTGATGAGCAGTGGCAATACCTTCGAGGTGAGCGACCGAGTTATCAACTGCAAACTACCGCTGCACCACTGTCGCTGCGTTTTAATCCGGGCAATTTCATTCAAGTCAATGCTGGTGTGAATCAGCACATGGTGGCGCGCGCGGTTGAATGGCTGGCCGTGTCACCAACCGACAAGGTGTTAGACCTCTTTTGTGGCATGGGCAATTTCAGTTTGGCTATTGCCGCAGGCGGTGCAGAAGTGACGGGCGTTGAAGGGGTGGCAAACCTTGTCGAATTGGCTAAAGCTAATGCTGACGCTGCAGGTTTGGCAAATGCGACATTTTATTGCAGTGATCTCAATGGCGATTTAACTCGTGAACCATGGTTTGGCAAAATCGACAAGTTGCTGCTTGACCCTTCGCGCGCGGGCGCATTTGAAGCCTTGGCCCATCTTGGGAAACTATCGCCTGAGCGGGTAGTCTATGTATCGTGTAATCCGGTGAGTTTAGCGCGCGATAGTCAGCAGCTGTTTAAGCTGGGGTATCAACTCACACAACTCACGGCATTAGATATGTTCCCGCAAACGCATCACATTGAGGCGATGGCATTATTTGTGCGACATAAATAGCTGTGAGTACAGACCAAAGGCGCTGTTATTATGGCCAATACATAAAAATGTCATTAGAAACTCCGCTGAGGGTTTGACATCCTCAGCGCAATACAGAAGATAGAGTCTTCTGTGCCAATTCAACTGGCTCATTTAAGGGATGAAAAAATGGTATCTGTTCGAGAAACACACTTTCAGGACGCTGACTTTAATTTGGATGAGTGGGTTTGCCGCCACATGCCCCAAAAGGAAGATGCGCAGAAACTGAAGGCGTTATTTCAGCAGATGGATTCGCTTCCCTTAGGTAAGTGCGGGCTTACTCAGCCCGAGTTGCAGGCAAAAGCGCGCGAGATGATTGAGATTTTGTCACCGCTGAATATGGATCTCGACACCATGTTAGCCGCGTTGATCTTCGTCTATCTTGATGCTGGCGTGATTAAAGAGTCCACCATCGAGGAAGATTACGGCAAATCATTAGCAACTTTGGTTCACAGCGCTAAAACCATGGAAGCCATCGGCTCGCTCAAGCTTAACTACGAAAGCCGTGAAGAAGCCGAGCCGCAAATCGACAAAATCCGTAAGATGCTGCTCGCCATGGTGGAAGACGTTCGTGCGGTGGTGATTAAGCTGGCAGAACGGGTTTTTTTGCTGCGTGCCGTTAAAAACGCGGATGAAGAAACCCGTGTATTACTGGCGCGAGAGATTTCTGATGTCTACGCGCCGCTGGCTAACCGCTTAGGTATCGGTCAATTGAAATGGGAGTTAGAAGATATCGCGTTTCGTTATCTTCACCCAGAAACCTACAAAGAGATTGCCCATCAGCTCGATGGCAAACGCTTAGATCGCGAAAGCTATATTGAAAACTTTGTCAGTCAACTACAACAGCGGTTAGATGAAGAGCATATCCGGGCCAAAGTCTATGGGCGTCCGAAGCATATCTATTCTATCTGGCGCAAAATGCGTGGCAAACAGCTGAAGTTTGACGAGTTGTTTGACGTGCGTGCGGTGCGTATCGTGACAGAGCGTTTGCAAGATTGCTACGGCGCGTTAGGTGTGGTGCACACCATGTGGCACCACATTCCGCGTGAGTTTGATGACTATATTGCCAACCCTAAACCTAACGGTTATCAATCGATTCATACTATTGTTGTTGGTCCACAAGGCAAGACGGTCGAGATCCAGATCCGTACCCAACAGATGCACGAAGATGCTGAGCTCGGGGTTGCGGCGCACTGGAAATATAAAGAAGGTCATGCCGGCGGCAAACAAAGCGGTTACGAAGAGAAAATCAACTGGCTGCGTAAGATTCTGCAATGGCAGGAAGATGTGGCCGAAAGTGGCAACTTGGTGGAAGAGATCCGCAGCCAAGTATTTGAAGACCGCGTTTACGTATTTACCCCAAGTGGTGAAGTAGTGGATTTGCCTATGGGCTCCACCGTGCTCGATTTTGCCTACTATATTCACTCACAAGTGGGGCACCGCTGTATCGGCGCCAAAGTCGATGGCCGTATCGTGCCGTTTACTTATCAGGTGCAAACCGGTGAACGCATTGAAATCATCACCTCTAAAACGCCAAACCCTAAACGCGATTGGCTTAACCCTAACATGGGGTATATCAAAACTTCGCGTGCACGCAGCAAAATTCTGCATTGGCTGAAGCAGCAAGATCGCGATAAGAACTTGGCAGCAGGACGTGAGATGCTCGATGCCGAGTTATCTCGCATTGGCTTGAATTTGAAAGAAGCCACTATTGCAGTTGATAAGTTCAACATGGGGTCAATGGATGATTTGCTGGTCGCGATTGGCGGCGGCGATGTGCGTCTCAACCAAGTGGTCAATTTTGTGCAGAACAAGTTGCGCCATGATGAGCCGACGGAAGCAGACGCAATTGACGAGTTGGTGAAGAAGGGCAACCAAAAGCCTAGCAGCAATAATAAAGACCGTATTGAAGTGAACGGTGTGGGCAACTTGATGAGCCATCTGGCGCGCTGTTGCCAGCCAGTACCGGGCGATGAAATCTTTGGTTTTATCACCAAAGGCCGTGGTATTTCGGTACATCGTGCCGACTGTGAACAAGTCAAAGAGTTGATGCGTGCTCACCCAGAACGCGCCGTTGATGTGGTGTGGGGCGAAAACTATTCTGGCGGGTATAAAGTACGGCTGCGGGTGTTGGCAAATGATCGCACCGGTCTGCTGCGCGACTTGACCTCAGTGTTGGCGGCTGAAAAATCTAACGTGTTAGCGATGAATACCTCGTCCGATGTGAAGAATCAAACTGCAACTATCGAGCTTGAAATGGAGATGTACAACGTCGAAGGTTTATCGCGTGTCATCGCTAAATTGACCCAAGTTGACGGTGTGGTTGAAGCGCGGCGTTTATAAATTAAGAAATTAGCAATGACAGTTCAGCAATACCAACTCGATGACCTGCTGCGGATTATGACTCAGTTGCGTCATCCTGAGCTTGGCTGCCCGTGGGATAAGCAGCAAACCTTCGCCTCCATTGTGCCTTTTACGCTTGAAGAGGCGTATGAGGTCGCTGATGCCATTGCCAACGAAGATTGGCAAGAGTTGCCTTCAGAGTTAGGGGATTTATTGTTCCAAGTGGTGTTTTATGCAGAATTGGGGCGCGAACAGCAGCGCTTTGATTTTAATGATGTTGTACACCGAATCTGCCACAAACTTATCACTCGTCATCCGCATGTGTTTGGTGAGTTAGCCGACGCCAATCTCTCTGAGCAGCAACTGAAAGACAATTGGGAACAGCAAAAGGCGCAAGAGCGCAATGCCCGAACTCAAACCTCCATTCTGGCGGATATTCCTAAAGCGCTACCATCGCTCGCTCGCGCGGTAAAAATTCAAAAGCGTGTCGCGCGAGTCGGTTTTGATTGGGATGAGTTAGCGCCGGTGGTTGCCAAAGTGCATGAAGAGATTGATGAAGTGCTGGCAGAGGTGCAGCCGCAACAACCCGCATCGGCGGCATTGAAAGAAGAAGTTGGCGATTTGCTGTTTGCCGTCGCTAATTTAGCAAGACACCTCGGCGTGAACCCTGAAGAGGCATTACACGTCGCAAATCGCAAATTTGAGCGACGTTTTCGTGGCGTTGAGCAAAAAGTGGCGCAATCGGGTAAACCCTTTAGCGATCACACTTTGCAGAGTTTGGATCAATTTTGGAATGAAGTAAAAACGACAGAAGTTAAATAGTTAACTAAAAACTCATCAGATCTGTCCTATTTTATGCCGTTTGCGGTTTGGTAAATTGCATCGGCTTTGTTATACTGTCGCCCCGTCCTGGCGCTCATTTCCAGCGCTGAAATCTCACTCGTTTTTCTCAGGCTCAGCATGACAACTAGGTATATTTTCGTAACAGGTGGTGTTGTTTCATCACTTGGTAAAGGTATTGCAGCAGCGTCTTTGGCTGCCATTCTCGAAGCTCGTGGTATCAATGTGACTATCATGAAGCTGGATCCGTACATCAACGTTGATCCAGGCACTATGAGCCCAATTCAACATGGTGAAGTGTTTGTTACCGAGGACGGCGCAGAAACAGACCTTGACCTTGGCCACTATGAGCGTTTTATTCGCACTAAGATGGGGCGTCGCAACAACTTCACTACTGGTCGTATTTACGAAGAAGTACTGCGTAAAGAACGTCGTGGTGATTATCTGGGGGCGACCATTCAGGTGATTCCGCACATCACTAACGCCATCAAAGAGAAAGTCCTTGAAGGCGGCGAAGGCCATGATGTGGCAATCGTTGAAATCGGCGGTACTGTCGGTGATATCGAATCGCTGCCATTCTTGGAATCTATTCGTCAGTTGGCGGTGGAACTGGGGCGCGATCGCAGCCTGTTCATGCACCTGACGTTGGTGCCATTTATTGGCCCTGCGCAAGAAGTTAAAACTAAGCCGACTCAACACTCGGTGAAAGAACTGCGCTCAATCGGTATTGCGCCTGACGTACTGATCTGCCGTGGTGACCGCGCGATCCCTGCGACTGAACGTGCAAAAATTTCGCTGTTCTGTAACGTAGAAGAAAAAGCAGTTATCTCTCTGCGCGACGTGGATTCTATCTACAAAATCCCTGCGTTGTTGCGTTCACAAGGCTTGGATGAACTGATCGTGAAACGTTTCGGTATCGAATGCGGTGACGCGGATCTGTCTGAGTGGGAAAACGTTATTTACCAAGAAGCTAACCCAAATGGCGAAGTCACCATTGGTATGGTTGGTAAATACACTGAGCTGCCAGATGCCTATAAATCAGTGAACGAAGCACTGAAGCACGCGGGTATCAAAACGCGCACTTCGGTACACATCAAGTATATCGATTCTCAAACCGTTGAAGCGAAAGGCGTTGAAGTATTGGAAGGCGTTGATGGCATTCTGGTACCAGGCGGCTTTGGTGAGCGCGGTGTCGAAGGCAAAATCATGGCGGCGCAGTATGCCCGTGAAAACAATCTGCCTTACTTCGGTATCTGTTTAGGTATGCAAGTCGCACTGATCGAATTTGCCCGTCATGTTGCTGGCCTTGAAGGCGCGCACTCAACTGAATTCAAACAAGACACGCCACATCCTGTGGTTGGCTTGATCACTGAATGGATCGACGAAGATGGTCAAGTTGAGAAGCGTACAGCGAAATCAGATTTGGGCGGCACTATGCGTCTTGGTGCGCAGCTGTGTCATCTGAAAGCGGGCACTAAAGCAGCTACCGCTTACGGCAGTGAAAGCTGCATCGAACGTCACCGTCACCGTTATGAAGTGAACAACACTTATGTTGAACGCCTCGAAAAAGCAGGTTTAGTGTTCAGCGGTTTGTCATCTGATCGCAAGCTGGTGGAAATGATTGAACTGCCAAACCACCCTTGGTTTGTTGCGGGTCAGTTCCATCCGGAGTTCACTTCGACTCCGCGCGATGGTCACCCACTGTTTGAAGGTTTTGTGAGCGCAGCTAACAGTTACCAAAAACAGAAATTAGGTTAAGATAACGAAAGCCGGACTGCGAAGCAGCTCCGGCTTTTTTATCAAAAAAGATGTAATTCCGCCTAGGAAAGATATTATCATATAATAACACTTGAAGGTGAGTTAGGCGGAAATGCCAATACCCATGTAATCGCGGTATATGGGTATGGGTTTTTCTTTCAAACTTTAATCTCATATCGAGGATATTATGGCTAAGATTATCAACATCATCGGTCGCGAAATCATGGATTCGCGTGGTAACCCAACTGTAGAAGCCGAAGTTCATCTGGAAGGTGGCATCGTTGGTATGGCTGCTGCACCATCTGGTGCATCTACTGGTAGCCGTGAAGCACTGGAACTGCGTGATGGCGATAAAGCTCGTTACATGGGTAAAGGTGTTCTGACCGCTGTTGCAAACGTTAATGGTCCAATCCGTGATGCATTGTTGGGTAAAGATGCCACGGCTCAAGCTGAACTTGACGCCATCATGATTGACTTAGATGGTACTGAAAACAAAGACAAGTTGGGTGCTAACGCTATCCTAGCAGTGTCTTTAGCTGCTGCTAAAGCGGCTGCTACCGCGAAAGGTATGCCACTGTATCAACACATCGCTGAGCTGAATGGCACTCCTGGCCAATACAGCATGCCAGTGCCTATGATGAACATTCTGAACGGTGGTGAGCACGCTGATAACAACGTCGACATCCAAGAGTTCATGGTGCAGCCAGTTGGCGCGAAAACTTTCCGCGAAGCACTGCGCATGGGCGCTGAAATCTTCCACAACCTGAAAAAAGTGCTGCAAAGCAAAGGCTTGAACACTGCAGTAGGTGATGAAGGTGGTTTCGCACCTAACCTGTCTTCGAACGCAGAAGCGTTGGCGGTGATTAAAGAAGCTGTAGAAGCTGCAGGTTACACTTTGGGTACTGATGTGACCTTGGCGTTGGATTGTGCAGCATCTGAATTCTACAAAGATGGCCAATATGACCTGTCTGGTGAAGGTAAGAAATTCGATTCAAACGGTTTCTCTGACTTCTTGGCCTCTCTGACTGAACAATATCCAATTGTCTCGATTGAAGATGGTTTGGATGAATCAGATTGGGACGGCTGGGCTTACCTGACCAAGATCCTTGGCGACAAAATCCAATTGGTGGGCGATGACCTATTCGTAACCAACACCAAAATTTTGGCGCGCGGTATCGAAAAAGGTATCGGTAACTCTATCCTGATCAAGTTCAACCAAATTGGTTCTCTAACTGAAACGTTGGCCGCTATTCGTATGGCGAAAGAAGCAGGTTACACAGCAGTTATATCTCACCGTAGTGGCGAAACTGAAGATGCAACCATTGCGGATCTGGCAGTCGGTACTGCAGCCGGCCAAATCAAGACCGGTTCACTGTGCCGTTCTGACCGCGTAGCAAAATATAACCAACTGCTGCGTATTGAAGAAGCATTAGCAGAAAAAGCACCTTATGGCGGTCTGGCTGCCATCAAAGGCCAAGCGTAATTTTCGCTGATTTTTAGTAAAAGGCTGCCAACGGGCAGCCTTTTTTGTTGTAATATTCGCTGGCCGCTAACACTGTACCGGTGAGATTTATCATCATGAAACGTTTGCTACTTCTCGGGATTGCCTTACTTGCCTTGCTACAGCACCGCTTATGGATGGGTGATAACAGTTTGACGGAATATTTTCAGCTTGAACGCCAGATTGCCGCACAAACCAGTAGTAACGCCGAGTTAGCGCAACGTAACAATGCGTTAAAGGCGGAAATTGCCGATTTACGCAGTGGCACAGAAGCGATTGAAGAGCGTGCCCGTAACGAGCTGGGCCTAATAAAAAAGGGTGAAACCTTTTATCGTGTTGTGGGCGGTGAACAACGCTCGATGACCAACACCAACTAAACATACTAGAGACAAGTTTCTCATCATCATGAGTCATTCATCTTCTGATTCACCTTCATTGGCGAAGGTTATTGCGGTAGTGCCTGCCGCAGGTATTGGCAGTCGTATGCAAGCCGAACGCCCCAAACAATATCTGCCCTTGGCCGATAGCTGTATTTTGGCCGTCACGCTCGATGTGCTGTTATCTCATCCTGCGATCAGCGAAGTTGTCGTAGCACTTAATCCCGACGACACCTATTTTAGTGCGTTGCCGCAAGCTAAGCATCCCAAGCTGCGTCAAGTCATCGGCGGCGCAGAGCGCGTTGACTCAGTCATTGCCGCGCTACAACTGATAGATACACCAGCGAGTTGGGCATTAGTGCATGATGCTGCACGTCCGTGTTTGACCCATACCGATATCGACAAGTTATTAAGCAGCAGAAGCCAATTTCCTCATGGTGCCATTTTGGCGGCCCCGGTGCGTGATACCATGAAACGTGCCGGCAACAATGGTTGTATTGCTACTACTGTACCGCGTGAAGCCTTATGGCATGCGTTGACCCCACAGCTTTTTCCGACAGCAGAATTGCTGCTAGCGCTTGAACAAGCCGTGCAGGCGGGGGTGAATGTGACCGATGAAGCATCAGCGATGGAATGGAAAGGCGTTTCACCTGGCTTGGTATCGGGGCGGGTAGATAACATTAAGGTGACCCATCCTGATGATTTGCCGTTAGCTGCACTTTATCTCGAATATCACCGTCATCATCACTAGATTTGGAGTTAACCATGGCAATAAGAATTGGCCACGGCTTTGATGTGCATAAATTTGGCGGTGATAAGCCGCTGATGCTCGGAGGTGTTGTTGTACCTTATGAGTGCGGTTTAATCGCCCATTCTGATGGTGACGTGGTATTACACGCTATTTCAGACGCCATCTTAGGCGCGATGGCGCTGGGTGATATTGGCCGTCATTTCCCAGATACTGACGCACAGTTTGCTGGCGCAGATAGCCGAGTCTTATTGCGTCATTGTTTAAGCCTCGCGCATGCCAAAGGCTTTGTTGTGGGGAATCTTGACGTCACAGTGATTGCCCAAGCACCGAAAATGGCACCGCACATCGAGGCAATTCGCGCCGTGTTAGTGCAAGATTTACAGGTAGACATTGATGCAATCAACGTCAAAGCTACTACTACCGAAAAACTCGGCTTTACAGGCCGCAAAGAAGGTATTGCCGTGGAAGCGGTGGTATTGATGGAAGGAATTCGCTAAGTGAACATTGTTGAATCACTCACTTTTTTACATGGTACGCCAAGCGCAACGGCCAACATTCGCAGCGAAAACGCTGATTTTATCGTTCAGGAAATTCTGCCGTTCACTATGACGGGCGAGGGTGAACATCACCTGCTGTATATTCAAAAAAATGGCCTGAATACGGTTGAAGTGGCAGAGCGTCTGTCTAAATTTGCCAAAGTACACCCACGCGATGTTAGCTATGCCGGACAAAAGGACAAGAATGCGATCACTGAACAGTGGTTCTGCGTACGTATTCCCGGTAAGGATACGCCCGAGTGGCAAAGCCTTAATGGCGAATTGCTGACGGTGTTAGAGGCCACTCGTCACAGCAAAAAATTACGCGTAGGTGCGTTGTCGGGTAACCGTTTTAAGCTAACGCTGCGCAATATTAGCGGTATGCAGGCTTTACTGGAGCGTTTGGAGCTCGTCAAAAAAATTGGCGTGCCTAACTACTTTGGTGAGCAACGTTTTGGTCACGAGGGCGCCAATATTCAAAAAGCGCGTGACATGTTCGCAGGTAAAAAAGTCAAAAACAGCAATCAAAAGTCAATGTACCTGTCGGCGGCTCGCTCACTGCTGTTTAACCAAGTGGTTGCCGACCGTTTGGCCAAGCATCAGTTAGCACCTCTGGCGGGTGACTGTGTGATGTTGTCCGGTTCCCGTAGTTTTTTTACCGTTGAGCAATGGGATACTGAATTACTAGAACGTCTTCAGCAAGCCGATATTCAACTTTCAGCGCCACTTTGGGGCGAAGGCGAGTTGGTTGCGGTAGCGGATGCCGCCGAGTTTGAGCTGGCAGCGTTAGCGGAATTTGAAATCGAGCGCGTAGGCTTAACCAAATTCGATTTGAAGCAAGAGCGTCGCCCATTGTTACTCCAACCGGAAGCCTTTAATTGGCAGCAAATTGATGAGCAAACATTAGTGTTGGACTTTATTCTGCCTGCAGGCGCATTTGCGACCTCGGTATTGCGTGAATTAGCACAATATCAGGATATGGCTGAAGTTCGCCGCCAAGCATGGCTAGCCAGCAAAGAAACATAGGAACAAGATTGATGAATATTCTGATCAGTAATGATGATGGTGTTAACGCCCTCGGTATAAAAGTGCTGACTGAAGCATTGAGCCGTATCGGTGACACGCTAACCGTCGCACCTGATCGCAATTGTTCTGGTGCGAGTAACTCGTTAACCTTGACTAATCCTTTAAGGATTAATAAGTTAGAGAACGGCTATATTTCAGTAAATGGCACGCCCACCGATTGTGTGCATCTCGCTATTCGCCAGTTGTGTAAGCAAGAGCCTGATATTGTGGTGTCAGGTATTAATGCTGGTGCAAATCTCGGCGATGATACCTTGTACTCAGGTACGGTTGCGGCAGCGATGGAAGGACGCTTTCTCGGCCTTCCCGCGATTGCCGTGTCATTAGTTGGGCGAGAGTTAGTGCACTATGGCACCGCTGCGGCTTATGCGGTGAAAGTGATTGAAGGCTTACTGCGTCATCCACTGGATGCTGATCAAATATTGAATATCAATGTGCCCGATTTGCCACTGGATCAAATTAAGGGCGTGAAGGTGACCCGCTTGGGCACGCGCCATAAAGCGGAAGACATGATAAAAACACAGGATCCTCACGGACGAGATATCTACTGGCTTGGTCCTGTCGGGCAAGAACTGGATGTTGGCGAGGATACAGATTTTTATACCGTAGCAGCAGGTTATGTGTCGATTACTCCGTTGACTGTTGATTTGACGGCGTACAAGCAGTTATCAAAGCTTAAGGAATGGATTGATATCTTATGAGTCGAATGGCGTCCGCTTCTGCGGCAATGCAACTGGCACAACGTTTGGCGCAATCGGGGATTACAGATCCTGAAGTGCTGCGGGTGATAGCGCAGACGCCGCGAGAGTTATTTCTTGATGGCGCGTTGACGCATAAAGCGTATGAAAATACCGCGTTGCCGATTGGTTCTGGGCAAACGATCTCTCAACCTTACATTGTGGCCAGAATGACCGAACTTGTGTTGGCACATCAACCAACGTCAGTATTGGAGATTGGTACTGGCTCAGGGTATCAAGCCGCGATATTAGCGCAATTAATTCCGCAGCTTTGTACCGTCGAGCGGATTAAAAGCTTGCAGATCCAAGCCCGCCTACGCTTAAAGCGACTTGATTTACATAATGTCTCATTCAAATATGGCGACGGTTGGAAAGGCTGGGCTAATAGAGCACCATTTGACGCCATCATCGTTACCGCGGCGGCCAGTGAAATTCCAAGCGCTCTGCTGCAACAATTAGCAGATTCAGGCGTGTTAATTATTCCGGTGGGTGAAGATAATCAACAACTACTTAAGGTGCAGCGACGTGGCGATCAATATTCCTCGACCGTTATAGAGTCAGTGAAATTTGTACCGCTAATAAATGGTGATTTGGCTTAATAGGCAATGAATGGGGAACGGAGTGCTCATAAATTCAGAAAGAGTAATATTGCCTTATTATATTATTAGTGGCCGTTTAGTTGCGGCGCTAATATTGCTGTTTTTTTTATTTTTGATGAGTGGCTGTAGTTTTCAAGCGGAAAAGTCTGCGCCTGTTTATTCTATTCATCAAAACCATTCTCCACGTTTCGAGAAAGGTTCCATTGATACTCACGCTTACAAAGTCAAAAAAGGTGACACGCTATATTCCATTGCTTGGGGGGCTGATAAAGATTACCGCGCGCTGGCAAAATTAAATAATCTCGATCGTGACTTCACCATATATCCAGGGCAAATTTTACAATTAGTGGCCAAAAAGCCTAAAACACGTCAAAGCAGCCTGAAATCGAGTAAAAACTCAGTTAATACGACTAAAGAAAATGACGACAAAACTGTTAAAAAACAGAGTGATAATGACGAATCGTCCATTAGTCGAATCGCACCTTCCAAAGCTCAAAAAAAGCTTGATTCCGGTCACAATAATTCGTACGCTGTAACGACTGGTAAACAAGTTGTTAACCCAGTTATCCACAATAACAGCGAAACCAATTTGCCTAGCAAAGTTAATCGCTGGATGTGGCCAGCCAACGGACGGCTAGTTGGAAATTTTTCCAATAGTGAACAAGGAAGTAAAGGGATCAAAATCGCTGGTAATCGTGGTGACATGATAAAAGCCGCAGCTGATGGTCGCGTTGTATATGCAGGTAGTGCTCTGCGAGGATACGGGAACCTCGTCATTATCAAGCATAGCGATGATTACTTAAGTGCTTATGCTCACGCCGACAAAATTTTGGTCCAAGAAAAACAGCAAGTGTCCGCGGGGCAAACAGTGGCCCTAATGGGAAGCTCAGGCACAAACCAAGTGATGCTACATTTTGAAATAAGATATCTTGGTAAGTCTGTTAACCCAATAACTTATTTACCCAAACGTTGATTGTTTGGTGCCGTTTTGGCATTGGAGGATGTAAAAAATGTAGGTTGTCTTTTTCGTTTGTGGGAGAGCACATCATGAGCCGCAATAATACCAATGCTTCTTATAAAGAATTCCAAGATTTTTCATCCAACGAATTCGAGGCTATGCAAAATGATAGCCTGGCAGAGATCGTTCAGGATGATCTTCAGAAAAACCTCGATGCAACTCAGCTATACCTCAGTGAAATAGGTTTTTCACCATTACTCACAGCAGAAGAGGAAGTTTATTTTTCTCGCAAAGCGCTTAAAGGATGTGAAAAATCCCGCAATCGCATGATAGAAAGTAACCTTCGTTTAGTGGTCAAAATTTCTCGCCGTTACAATAACCGTGGCTTAGCGTTGCTAGATTTGATTGAAGAAGGCAACTTAGGATTGATCCGCGCGGTTGAAAAGTTTGACCCTGAACGTGGCTTCCGTTTCTCGACTTACGCAACGTGGTGGATCCGTCAAACCATCGAACGCGCCATCATGAATCAAACACGTACCATTCGTTTGCCAATTCATGTGGTTAAAGAATTAAACGTATACTTGCGTACTGCCCGCGAATTGGCGCAAAAGCTTGATCATGAACCCACAGCCGAAGAGATTGCAGCAAAGTTAGATCTGCCAAGCGCTGACGTGAGTCGCATGCTGAAGTTGAATGAAAAAATTACCTCGGTGGATACCCCTATCGGTGGTGACAATGATAAAGCGTTGCTCGATGTGTTGGCTGACGACGACTTCAATACACCTGACTCGCAAGTGCAAGACGAGGACATCTCAAAGTCAGTGGTTAAGTGGCTTAACGAGTTAAACTCTAAGCAGCGTGAAGTGTTGGCGCGTCGCTTTGGTTTGTTGGGGTATGAACCCGCAACACTTGAAGATGTTGGTGCTGAAATCGGCTTGACACGCGAACGCGTGCGTCAAATTCAAGTCGAAGCCCTGAAGCGTTTACGCGATATGCTGTCTTCACAAGGTCTGTCTGTCGAAGCCTTGTTCCGTATGTAACTATGCATTGCATATAGTAAAAAGCGCACTGTTTAGTGCGCTTTTCTGTTTTTAGCTCTCGCCATTTATCGCCCGGAACCCACAAGTGAACTTAGTTGATAGATCAACTCAAGCGCAGCCTTAGGTGTTAGCTCATTTGGATCTATTCGTCGTAATAACTGCTCAACTTCTGATGGTGGAGTATCGAGCGCTAATGAGGTTTGTATCGGAGTCACTTGAAGACTCACATCTTTTCCATCATCACGACTTTCAAGTTGCTGTAATTTCTCTTTTGCGGCACGAATAACCTGTTGTGGTACACCCGCTAATGCTGCGACTTGGAGCCCGTAACTTTTGCTCGCGGCGCCTTCTTGCACCGCATGCATAAACACAATGGTGTCATCATGCTCTATGGCATCTAGATGAACATTGGTAACTTGTGGCAATAGTTCAGCAAGTTGTGTGAGCTCAAAATAGTGGGTCGCAAATAAGGTTAATGCTCCAATCTTTTGCGCTAGATATTCGGCGGCCGACCAAGCAAGTGATAAACCATCATAGGTAGATGTGCCGCGACCAATTTCATCCATTAGCACTAAACTGTTTTCTGTAGCGTTATGCAGAATATTGGCGGTTTCGGTCATCTCCACCATAAAGGTTGAGCGGCCGGAGGCTAAATCATCTGACGCACCAATCCGAGTAAAAATGCGATCAACTGGGCCGACTACGGCGGACTCAGCTGGAACATAACTACCGATATACGCCATGAGGGTGATCAGTGCAATCTGGCGCATATAGGTGGATTTACCGCCCATATTGGGGCCGGTGACAATCAACATCCGTCGCTCAGCAGTAAGCAATACCGGATTGGCAATAAAAGGGGATTGGCTAACCGTTTCTACCACAGGATGGCGACCTTCACTGATCTCTATGCCTGCAGTTTTTACAAGTGTTGGACAATGGTAGTTTAGGCTCTCGGCACGCTCAGCAAAGTTGCTGAGTACATCGAGTTCTGCTGCCGCAAGCGCAAATTGTTGTAGTTCTGCCAACTTAGGCATTAATAGGTCAAATAATTCATCCCACAGCTGTTTTTCTAGCGCTAACGCTTTGCCTTGGCTCGACAGCACTTTTTCTTCGTATTCCTTTAGCTCTGGGATGATATAGCGTTCAGTGTTTTTCAGGGTTTGGCGACGCTGATAACTTAAAGGTACTAGCACAGATTGGCCGCGAGATACTTCAATAAAGTAGCCGTGTACCTTGTTAAAGCCGACCTTTAAAGTGGCAATGCCAGTACGTTCTTTTTCACGGATTTCAAGCTGTTGCAGATAGTCGGTTGCACCTTGACTTAGGCTACGCCATTCATCTAGCTCAGCGTGATACCCTTCGCGAATAACCCCACCATCACGGATAAGTACGGGTGGATTATCAACAATGGCACTTTGTAACAGCGCTAATTCAGCAGGAAATTCATTTAACGCTCGGTAAAGCTGCTGCAAATGCTCAGTTTGGCAGGTTGCAAGATATTGGCGTATATCCGGTAACACCTCTAATGCATCCCGCAGACGCGCAAGGTCACGCGGTCGTGCATTTCTAATCGCTAGCCGCGCAATTATGCGTTCAACATCACCGATAGACTTGAGCAGTTGGTGCAACGGTTCATGGGTAACTTGGTTGAGTACTTCAGTTACCGCTTGGTGGCGCAAACTCACATGAGTCTGATCGCGCAGCGGCTGGTGAATCCAACGTTGCAGCATACGACTGCCCATCGCTGTCGCTGTACGGTCAAGCACTGAAGCGAGGGTGTTCTCTAATCCACCTGACAGATTAACGGTTAGCTCAAGATTGCGCCGGGTAGCAGCATCAAGTACCACAGTGTCACTCGGGCTAAATTGCATGAGGCTATTGATATGTGGCAGGGCGGTGCGCTGCGTGTCTTTAACATATTGAATCAAACAGCCAGCAGCTTGCAGTGATAGCCTTGCTGATTCAACCCCAAACCCACGCAGATCTTTGGTTCCAAATTGCTCCAGCAACATTTTCGTCGCCGTATCAAAGTCGAACTCCCACTCTGGACGTCGACGAGCGCCTTTGACATCGGCGATGAGATACTTGTGGGTAAAGTCTTCGCTGTAGAGCAGTTCAGCTGGACGTGTGCGCTGTAATTCAGCTTCAACGGCTTCTAATGATGGCAATTCAGCGATGACAAACCGGCCGGAGGCAACATCAAGTGTGGCAAATCCAAACCCCTTTTTACCTTCGTAGATTGCCGCTAATAGATTATCGCGTCGCTCTTGAAGTAAGGCTTCGTCGGTGAGTGTTCCCGGCGTTACTATGCGCACCACTTTGCGTTCAACAGGGCCTTTAGCAAGTGCGGGATCGCCAATCTGTTCGCAGATAGCAACAGATTCGCCTTGTTGCACTAGTTTTGCCAGATAGTTATCTACCGCATGGTAGGGAATACCTGCCATCGGAATAGGATCACCACCACTTTTGCCGCGAGCAGTGAGCGAAATTCCTAGTAACTCAGATGCGCGCTTGGCATCGCTATAAAACAGCTCATAGAAGTCGCCCATACGATAAAACAGCAACATATCGTTGTGTTCGGCTTTCATCTGCAAATACTGCCGCATCATCGGCGTATGCTTTTCCAAATCCTCTAAATCCGGCGTTTGGCTATGGCTGTTCATATCGTCCTTTCGAGTATTGATCGCGTGGGGCTAATCACAAGGTAGCCTGCAATATTAACAGGTCTGACGAAGGCATGAATCGCCATAGAAAAGTTTTTTGCAGCGAAATATCAGGCACTTTGTTTAACTGGAGAAGAAATAATCCGATCCAGTACTTGATACTGTATGATTGTACAGTATACTAACCGCAATTAAGTTCATCGCCAGCGGGAGTCGGTCGTACTCCATCAAGGTTCGAGCACAGAGGGACAGATATGAAGATCGATGCAAATAAAGAGAAAGCGTTAAATGCCGTATTAGGCCAGATTGAAAAGCAATTTGGTAAAGGTTCCATCATGAAACTCGGTGAAGACCGTAGTATGGATGTGGCCACTATCTCAACTGGTTCGCTTTCACTTGACGTTGCTTTGGGTGCAGGTGGTTTACCTCTGGGGCGTATCGTTGAAATTTATGGCCCAGAATCTTCGGGTAAAACCACGTTGACCTTGGAAGTCATTGCCGCCGCTCAACGTGAAGGTAAAGTCTGTGCCTTTATCGATGCTGAGCACGCTTTGGACCCAATCTACGCACGTAAGTTGGGTGTAGATATCGACAACTTGCTGTGCTCTCAACCAGATACTGGTGAGCAAGCGTTGGAGATCTGTGATGCGCTTACCCGTAGTGGTGCTGTAGACGTTATCATTGTTGACTCAGTCGCCGCGCTCACGCCAAAAGCTGAAATTGAAGGTGAAATCGGTGACTCTCATATGGGCTTAGCAGCGCGTATGATGAGCCAAGCAATGCGTAAGCTCGCCGGTAACTTGAAGCAATCAAATACTTTGCTGATTTTCATTAACCAAATCCGGATGAAGATTGGGGTGATGTTTGGTAACCCAGAAACCACAACGGGTGGTAACGCGCTAAAGTTCTATGCGTCAGTTCGTTTAGACATCCGTCGCACCGGCTCGATTAAAGAGGGTGATGAGGTTGTTGGTAACGAAACCCGAGTAAAAGTGGTTAAGAACAAAGTTGCAGCACCGTTTAAGCAAGCTGAATTCCAAATCCTTTACGGTAAAGGCATTAACCGCGTGGGTGAGTTGGTGGATTTAGGCGTTGCTCATAAACTGATTGAAAAAGCGGGTGCTTGGTACAGCTATAAAGGCGATAAGATTGGCCAAGGCCGTGCTAATGCCGGTAAGTTCCTGCAAGAAAATCCTGAAATTGCAAAAGAAATTGATGTGACATTACGTGAGTTGTTGCTTCATAAAGGTGGCATGCCAGCAAGCGATGACAGTGATAGCAACGATGGCAATGTTGATCTCGAAACTGGAGAGGTCTTCTGAGCGAACCGTCAGTAAAATCTGTCGTAGTGAGCCTATTGGCTCGCTGCGACAAGAGTTGTGCAACGCTACGACAGCAATTGCTTGAAAAGGATTTCGCTGATCACGAAGTTGATGACGCGATTCAATGGGCGCAAGCCTTAGGCTACCTAGATGATAAACGTCTAGCTGAAGCCATCTTGCGTTCTCAGTTAAACCGACTACATGGGCCTGCCAAGATTGAACAAGCAATGCAGCTCAAAGGCATTAGTAAGTCGCTTGCGAGCGAAGTGCTTACCGCTCACGAAATAGACTGGTTTGAGTTGGCGCTTCAGCGAGCAACGAAGAAATTCCCATCTTTAGATTTTTCCGCACTAGATTTCCAACAATCTCAAAAGCAAAAGGCGAAAGTGATTCGACACTTACTGGGCCAAGGCTTTAATTATGAACAGGCTGGCTACGCGCTTGAAGCAACGCTATCAGCTAACAAACCCGCACTGTGAATTGAGCTTACATTATTGCGGTTGCAGTTCTGTGTTGACACCTTATTCTGATTGGTATTCTGCCGCTGCCCGCTTATAATGCGGGGCAATCTACATTTGTTGCTGAAACTCTCAGGTTTCAGCCTTTTATTTTTAGTGCCAACGCAATTCAGGACGATTTCATGTACAAAACCACCGCCGCCGTTAGAAGCGCCTTCCTGGAGTATTTCAGCAAGCATGGTCATCAAGTTGTTGATAGTAGCTCGCTCGTACCGGGGAATGACCCAACCTTGTTGTTCACCAATGCGGGGATGAACCAGTTTAAAGATGTATTCCTTGGTATGGACAAACGCAGTTACAACCGTGCGACGACTGCACAGCGTTGTGTTCGTGCTGGTGGTAAGCATAACGATTTGGATAATGTGGGTTACACGGCACGTCACCATACGTTCTTTGAAATGTTAGGTAACTTCAGTTTCGGTGATTATTTTAAAGAAGATGCCATCAAATTCGCTTGGGGCTTTTTAACCGAAGTACTGCAACTGCCAAAAGAAAAACTGTGCGTGACTGTGTATCAGAACGATGACGAAGCGTTTGATATTTGGAATAAGCAGATTGGTATTCCAGCAGAAGACATCATCCGTATTGGCGACAATAAAGGTGCACCTTATGCGTCAGATAACTTCTGGCAGATGGGTGACACAGGTCCTTGCGGTCCATGTACTGAGATTTTCTATGATCACGGCGCACATATCTGGGGTGGCCGTCCAGGCACCCCAGAAGAAGACGGTGACCGTTTTATCGAAATTTGGAACATCGTATTTATGCAGTTCAACCGTCAAGCTGACGGTGAAATGTTACCTCTGCCAAAACCATCCGTGGATACAGGCATGGGGATTGAACGCATTTCGGCAATTATGCAGGGCGTTCACTCAAACTATGAAATCGATGTATTCAAAACCTTGATTGCAAAAGCTGCTGAAATCATCGGCGTAACTGATTTAGAAGCGAAATCTCTGCGTGTGATTGCTGACCATATCCGTTCTTGTGCATTCTTAGTGGCTGATGGCGTGATGCCGTCGAACGAAGGCCGTGGTTATGTGCTGCGTCGTATTATTCGTCGCGCTGTGCGCCATGGTTACAAGTTGGGTGCAACCGAAACCTTCTTCTACAAATTAGTGCCGTCATTGATTGAAGTGATGGGCGATGCAGCCAAAGAACTAAACGCACTCCAAACTGTTGTCGAAAAGGCGTTGAAAGCCGAGGAAGAGCAGTTTGCTCGCACACTGGAACGTGGTTTGGGCATTCTTGATAGTGCGCTTGCCGAACTAGATGGCAAGGTGCTCGATGGTGAAACAGCGTTCAAACTTTATGACACTTACGGTTTTCCTGTCGACCTGACCGCTGACGTATGCCGCGAGCGTGATATTACTGTCGATGAAGCCGGCTTTGATGTGGCAATGGAAGCACAGCGTAAACGCGCGCAAGCAGCTGGCCAATTTGGTGCTGACTATAACGCTGGCTTAAAAACTGACGCTGATTCAGAATTCTGTGGTTATCAAGCGACTACCGCTGAAGGTAAAGTCGTAGCGATTTTTGTTGATGGCGCCGAAGTAGAAGGTTTGCTGCCTGATCAGGAAGCGGTTGTCGTGTTGGATAAAACCCCATTCTATGCAGAATCAGGCGGCCAAGTGGGTGACAAAGGCGAACTAACAGCCGGTGACAGCCTGTTTGAAGTCGTGGATACCCAAAAATTCGCCGCTGCGATTGGCCATAAAGGTACCTTAAAATCAGGTAGCTTAAAGGTTGGTCAAACCGTAGCCGCCGTAGTGAATAAAAAGCTACGTCACCGCACCGAACTTAACCACTCAGTGACGCACTTATTGCATGCCGCACTCCGTCAGGTGCTGGGGACCCATGTTGCTCAGAAAGGCTCATTGGTGCAGCCAGAACGTTTGCGTTTTGACTTCTCGCACTTTGAAGCGGTTAAGCCTGAAGAACTGAAACAAGTTGAAGACTTGGTAAACACCCAGATCCGTCGTAACCATCAACTGCAAGTGGCAGAGATGGATATTGAACAAGCCAAAGAACAAGGTGCGATGGCACTGTTTGGTGAAAAATATGACACCACAGTACGCGTTGTTACCATGGGTGACTTCTCTATCGAGCTGTGTGGCGGTACTCACGTCACCCGCACAGGTGATATCGGTGTGTTCAAGATCGTATCAGAAGGCGGTATTGCTGCGGGTATTCGTCGTATTGAAGCAGTCACTGGCGCTGCGGCTATGGCATACATAGCCGAACAACAGCAAGAACTGCATGACGCAGCGGCGTTGTTGAAGAGTGACGCCCACACCGTTGTTGCTAAACTGAAAGCACAATTGGAGCACAGCAAGCTGTTGGAAAAAGAGATTGCTCAGCTGAAATCTAAGTTAGCTGCGGCCGCAAGTGCAGACTTAGTGTCTGAAGCGCAAGATATTAGTGGTGTGAAGGTGCTGATCAAGCAACTTGACGGCGTTGATGCTGGCGCGCTGCGTGGTTTGCAAGATGAAATCAAGCAGAAGTTAGGCTCTGGCATTGTGGTGCTGGGCATTGCTGCTGATGACAAGGTTAACTTGATTGCTGGTGTGACCAAAGACCTCGTGGGTAAAGTGAAAGCCGGTGAGTTGGTTGCGATGGTTGCTGCGCAGGTGGGCGGTAAAGGCGGTGGTCGTCCCGATATGGCACAGGCTGGTGGCTCTGAACCTGAAAACCTCCCTGCGGCATTAGCATCTGTCACTGAGTGGTTAGCTGCTAAGTTATAATCTGTTGAATAATCTTTAAAAGGTCGGCTAAATGCCGACCTTTTTGTTTTGTGATGTGGCTAACGCAAGAAGTGCCTAACATGTATTAATAATTCATGAAGTGGTGTTTGGGGAATGTTAGCTTTTGTGTTAGCGTGGTATTAACAACGAAAAATTGTTCTAACGTGCTTTTTGGGTGGTTTCGCGTTAGAGAATTTTATCGTTTTACTATAAAAAAGTCTAAAAACTGGGGATTTAGTACTCACGACTATTAATTTGTACTAAGCTCACTTTATAATAATTGCGGTTACAGAGAATTACGCCGTATACAGAATATGGAAACATAGAGGAGCAATCTAATGCTGATTTTGACTCGTCGGGTTGGCGAAACACTGATGATTGGTGACGAAGTCACAGTGACAGTGTTGGGAGTAAAAGGAAACCAGGTACGTATTGGGGTTAACGCGCCAAAAGAAGTGTCTGTACACCGCGAAGAAATTTATCAGCGCATTCAGTCTGAGAAAGGTGGTTCCTCTTCAGATGAAGGCAACTACTAATAATAGTGCTGAAGTGCAGAATTGATTCATGATTTAAAGCGCCAGTCCATTCGACTGGCGCTTTAATTTTTGCTGATATTTCAAGCAAATTGTGCACTAATGCAACCACTTGAAAGGCATGTGATTAAAAACAGGGCAAACTGTTTTACCTTTCCTAAAAAGCGTTTGACTTATTTTCTTCAAACAGTAATATGTGCGCCAAGAAACGACGGAGAGGTGGCCGAGTGGCCGAAGGCGCTCCCCTGCTAAGGGAGTATGGGCTTTATCTCCCATCGAGGGTTCGAATCCCTCCTTCTCCGCCATTTTCTTAGTGTTTTATATACGACGCGCATGTAGCTCAGCTGGATAGAGTACCTGGCTACGAACCAGGCGGTCGGAGGTTCGACTCCTTCCATGCGCGCCATATAAAAGAACACTATAATTTGAACAGTTACGCGCATGTAGCTCAGCTGGATAGAGTACCTGGCTACGAACCAGGCGGTCGGAGGTTCGACTCCTTCCATGCGCGCCACTTTCAAATAGTAAAATACAGTAATGCGCATGTAGCTCAGCTGGATAGAGTACCTGGCTACGAACCAGGCGGTCGGAGGTTCGACTCCTTCCATGCGCGCCACTGTATTTTATATAATTTTCTGATGATATGCGCATGTAGCTCAGCTGGATAGAGTACCTGGCTACGAACCAGGCGGTCGGAGGTTCGACTCCTTCCATGCGCGCCATTAGCGGAGAGGTGGCCGAGTGGCCGAAGGCGCTCCCCTGCTAAGGGAGTATGGGCTTTATCTCCCATCGAGGGTTCGAATCCCTCCTTCTCCGCCATTTCTTTAGTGTTAAAATTCCCATTAAATTTTCAGTATTACCCTCATATCCAACAAACCTGTCAACATCAAACACAAGTTATCACTAACGTTTGTGTTGTTGTGCGTTATTGCGTGAGCCACAGGGCAATTGCAAGCAGGAGTATCAATAAGCTGCTAATGCCAATAATCCAGATAAACCCTTGTTTGCCTTTTGCTAACGGTATGCCGTAAAACCGCAGAAATGCAATCCACAGCAAACAGAGAATGATGGGAACAAATAGCAAACGGCCCATGAAGCGTCCTTGTAAGTAGTTGCGTTAGCTTGAGTATAAGGTTGCTGTGCAGTGAATACAAAAAGGGCCGCTTTCGCGACCCTTCGTTATCAATCGATTAGCTGACTAGCTAGCTGGCGTTGGCATGTGCTGGCGCATCAGTCGTGTCTGCATAGAATTGCGTTTCATCGAATTCACCTTCAGACTTACCAACAACCACCGACGTCATCATATCGCCAGTGATATTGGTGCAGGTGCGCGCCATATCAATCACGCGGTCAATTGCTGCAATAAAGCCGATACCTTCCAGTGGTAAACCTACCGCACTCAAGGTGACTGTTAACATCACCATTGCGCTGCCAGGTACGCCAGCCGTACCCACAGAGGCAACGGTCGCAGTAACTAAAATCATGATGTAATCGCTAAGTTCTAGTGGAATGCCATAGATTTGCGCAATAAAGATAGAGGCAACGGCCGGATAGATACCACCACAGCCGTCCATATTCATGGTTGCGCCTAACGGCAACACAAATGCAGAGTATCGTTCAGATACGCCCATGTTTAATGAACAACGAGTAGTGACCGGCAGCGTGCCGTAGCTCGATGAGGTCGTAAACGCCACAATTTGTGCTGGAAGCGCTTTGCGGAAAAACTGCATCAGCGGCAAGCGTGCGACAAACTTAATCATGCCGCCATAAACCAGCAGAATGTGCAGTGCAACACCAATATAGATTGCGACGATAAACCAAGCCAGATGTTCAAGGGTGGCGATACCATATTCACCAATCACACTTGCCATCAAACCAAACACACCAATTGGCGTGAGTTTCAGCACCAGACGCGTCAATTGGAACATCACTTCAGCGCCAGAGTTGATCACGTTTTTGAGTGGCGTGCCTTTTTCGCCGGACATATTAATAGCAATACCAATCAGCGCCGCAAAAACAATGATTTGTAATACCGCACCGTTTGCCAGAGAAGCGAATGGGTTTTGCGGGATCATATTCAACAACACTTGGGCAAAACCGGGAATATCGCGATCGCGTACAGTGGTGGTGGCTAACTGCATGTTGCCACCCATATCGATAGCAGAGCCCACCGCTAGGCCAATGAACGAGGCCAGTAGCCCAGTCAACATAAACATACCGATGGTTTTAAAACTGAGGCGTTTCAGATTGACGCCATCACCCGACATAGCGGTAACACTGGTGACAATGGCACAGAACACCAAAGGTGCAACCAGCATTTTAATTGCGTAGATAAAGAGATCACCGAGCGGAGCGACCAAGGTCGCTTTTTCACCAAAAATCACGCCAACTAAGACGCCAAGTAAAAAGCCGGCAACCACTTTTTGCCAAAAGGGGAGCTTACTAATAGTCTGCCAAATCATGATGTTTCCTAAGCAGCAATCCTGCTTTTATCGTTATCGTTATCACCCAAATCGCTGGGTTAAGTGAAGCTAGGGGGACGATTTTAATCCCGACTAATTTAATCGGATAAATCGTTTTCTTATAGCTTATTGCATATTAGAGATCGTCTTAACGTTTTTAAAGGGCAAATTAATCTCGGTAATGGGCAAATTTAACACACTTGTGCGGTATCTATTGCAGCAACGCCCAGCAAGATGGCGCTGAGCAAGGATGGGTGTCAGTAAGCAGATACGACATCTTAGTCGTTTGGGTATTGGGTCTTTTGGTAAACGTCGTGAGGATGATTAACAACTTTTAACAAGATAGTGGCATATTTCAGGGCAAATTTTCTGATACTCTCGAAAGTTAATTTAATCAGTTGTCTTTCGAGTTAAGGAGTAACCCATGAAAAAATGGTTATTGGCGGCAGCAATTGCCTCGGCATTAGCAGGATGTTCCGCCGACACCCAAGTGGTGGCCAGCCAAAATGCAGCTGTTGCCTCTGCGACATTACCTGCGGGTATTAAGTTGCTAGAATCCTATGCCCCAAAATCGGGTGAAATCGGCATTCCGTTCAACAAATATCAGCTGGCGAATGGCCTAACTGTGGTGTTGCACCAGGATCATTCAGATCCGCTGGTGCATGTGGATGTGACTTACCATGTTGGCTCTGACCGCGAGCGTTACGGCCGCACAGGCTTTGCCCACCTGTTTGAGCACATGATGTTCCAAGGTTCTGCACACGTCGCCGATGAACAACATATCAAAACAGTGACTGCCGCCGGTGGCAGCATGAACGGCACCACCAATACTGATCGCACCAACTATTTTGAATCGGTTCCAAGCAACCAACTGGAAAAAATGCTGTGGCTTGAGTCGGATCGTATGGGCTTCTTGCTGCCTGCGTTGACCGATGAAAAGTTTGAAGTACAACGCGCGACGGTGAAGAACGAGCGCGGTCAGCGAGTAGATAATCAACCCTATGGCAGAATGGGCGAAGTGTTCAACCAAGCCTTTTATCCGCCAGGACATCCGTATTCATGGCCTGTCATTGGTTGGCCAGAAGATTTAGACCGCGCTACCAGTCAAGATGTACGCGACTTCTTTAGCCGCTGGTACGGTCCTAACAATGCCACGTTAACTATTGGTGGCGATTTAGATGAAGCCCAAACACTGGCGTGGGTAAACAAATACTTTGGTGAAATCCCGCGTGGCCCAGAAGTTAAGCCTTTAGCCAAACCTTTGGTAACGCTCGACAGTACACGTTACGTCTCGTTTGAAGATAATGTGCACCTGCCATTGGTGCGTATCGGCTTCCCAACTGTTTATATGCGCCATGCCGATGAAGCGCCGCTCGATGTGTTGGCATCCATTCTCGGTGGTAGCAAAAACTCCATCCTGTATAAGAACCTCGTCAAAGACGGTTATGCAGTGCAAGCCAGTGCCAGCCATGGCTGTTCCGAGTTAGCTTGCCAGATGAGTATTTTTGCACTGACCAATCCAGCCAAAGGTGCGGCGTTAGCACCTATTGAAAAGATCATTCGTGATTCAATCAACGAGTTTGAAACTCGTGGTGTGACTGATGAAGACATTGAAAAGGTCAAAACCGAGATCCGCGCGCAAACCATTTTCGGTTTGCAAAGTGTGCGCGGCAAAGTCACCAGTTTGGCGAGTAATGAAACCTTTACCGGTGAGCCTAATCAGGTGGAGTTTGACCTGAAACGCTATGGCGCGGTTACCAAAGCCGACGTGATGCGCGTTTACAACCAGTACATCAAGGGCAAGCCAAGTGTGGTGTTGAGTGTTGTGCCTAAAGGTGGCAACGCCTTGATTGCTGCCGCTGATAACTTCAAACCCACCAATCCTGCCGTGGCTAAACAAGCGGTAGAAGGTTTAGATGGACATCAGTCTCTGGTAGCAAAAAGCAGTTTTGACCGCAATATCGAACCGGCAGCAGGCGCGCCAGTCTCGTTGCATATGCCAAGCTTGTGGAATGATAAACTGGCCAATAATGTTGAGGTGATGGGGACGCAAAGTACTGAAACTCCAACCACCAATATAGTGCTTTATTTCGATGGTGGTCATAAGCTGGAATCGTTAGCACAGGCCGGACTTGCCAATTTAACAGCGCAAGTGATGAACGAATCGACCCAACTGCATAGCACTGAAGAATTAGCGCAGAAACTTGACCTATTGGGTGCCAGCATCAGCTTTGATGCGAATGCTTTCCAAAGTTCAATTCGCGTGACCGCGCTGACCGAAAATCTGGATGCCACGATTGCGATTCTTAAAGAAAAGTTGCTACAACCCGGTTTCGTTGCTGCTGACTTTGAGCGTAACAAGCAGCAATTGCTGCAGATGTTACAACATCAAAGTACTTCTCCAAGCGCGATGGCATCGGAAGGCTTCGACAAGATGCTGTATGGCGACAAGATGTATCTTGGCGTAAGTGACAGTGGCACATTGGCAACCGTGCCGAGCTTAAGCCTGGCGGACGCTAAAGCTTTCTACGAGCAGCAATACACCGCAGGTAACGCAAAAATTGTAGCGGTATCAGATTTGCCAAAAGCCGAATTGATGCAAAAACTTGCTCCGATTGCCGCGTTAACCGGTTCGCGTGCTGACGTGCCAGAGCAACAGCCGCAAACCATGGTTGCTAAAAACACCGTTTATCTGATCGATAAACCGGGCGCCGCACAATCTGTTATTCGTGTTGGCAAGTTATCGCTACCGTTTGATGCCGAAGGCGAATATTTCAAAGCCACTCTGATGAACTATCCGCTGGGCATGGCATTTAATAGCCGTATTAATCTGAACTTACGTGAAGATAAAGGGTATACCTATGGTGCTCGCTCGATGTTTGTCGGTGGTAAAGAAACCGGCTATTTCTATGCCGGCGCTGATGTACGTGCCGATGTGACCGATAAGGCGTTAGCTGAAGTGATGAAAGAGATCACTCACTATCACGAACAAGGGATGACGGCGGAAGAGTTGAAATTTACCCAAGATTCCATCAGCCAAAGTAAGGCGATGGACTATGAAACGCCGTTTGAGAAAGCGCGGTTTATTCGCATGATCCAGCGTCATGATCTACCAGCAGACTACATCGAGCAGCAGAATAAAATTCTTGCGAATATCGATGTTGCCCAGCTAAATCAACTCGCTAAGAAGTGGTTAGATCCGCAATCTATGGGGATTTTGGTGGTGGGTGATAAGGCCAGTGTTAAGCCAACTCTGGAAGCCCTTGGTTATAAAGTGGTCGACATGAGCTTGTAATAGCTAGAATCGTCCCCATAATGGGGTAAAGGACCCATAGGATCTGATGTGACAAAGGTGACAGTGATTTACTGTCACCTTGTTGTTTTCACTCACTGATAAAACTGCTTGACTTAATTGAATAGTTGACAAAAATACTCAGACTTAAGTTCAGGTAGCGACAGTCAGTCCTACAATCGAGATCAATAATTTGAAGTCATTTGATGAGACTCTGGCAATCTTCGCTGATGAGGAAAGCCGTAAAGCGTTGCGAACCATGCAGCGAGGGATTGAAAGAGAGGCATTACGGATTAATGCTGACAATGAGTTGGCGTTAACACCTCATCCTGCCAGTTTAGGCGCAGCGTTAACCCATTCTCGCATCACTACTGATTACAGCGAATCCTTGATGGAGTTCATTACACCGGTTTATACCGATGTTGATCAGATGCTAAAAGGCCTCACTGAAACCCATGCTTATGCGGTGCAGCACCTCAACGGTGAAAAGCTGTGGCCAGTGAGCATGCCATGTTATGTGGGCGATGAAAAACAGATCCCAATTTCTTACTATGGCACCTCGAACAGTGGCATCTTAAAGCGCTTATACCGTAAAGGGTTAACCTATCGCTACGGCGCGCTCATGCAGATCATTGCCGGGGTACATTTTAACTTTTCTGTGTCCGATGCATTGTGGCAAACCCTTTATCAACATAGCGATAAGCAACTGAGCTTAGGCGATTTCATCTCTGATCGTTATTTCGATTTGATCCGCAACTATCGCCGTTTAGTGTGGGTTTTGCCTTATCTATTTGGTGCATCACCTGCGATATGCCGGTCATTTATCAAAGATCAGCAAACCGAGTTGGATTTCCTCACTCATAGTAGCGGCACGCTTTATCGGCCCTATTCCACCTCGCTGCGCATGAGCGACTTGGGTTACACCAATAAAGAGCAAGAAAAGCTGTCGATTAGCTACAACTCGCTGCAAGAATACCTGCAAGGCATTAAAGCGGCGATTAAGATGCCATCGAAAAAATTTGCCGATATTGGCGTTAATGTTGATGGCGAATATCGTCAGCTCAATGCGAACATTTTGCAGATTGAAAATGAATTTTACGCGCCAATTCGTGCCAAACGAGTGACCAAACGCGGTGAAAAACCGTCAGAAGCCTTGTGCCGTGCTGGTGTGCAATATATCGAAGTGCGCGCGTTGGACGTCAACCCATTTAGCCCCATCGGGATTGATGCGTCACAAGTACGTTTCTTAGATTTGTTCTTGCTGTATTGCCTGATGCAACCTTCCGCCAAAGTTGACGCTGCCGGTGAAAAAGAGATCGCCGCTAACCTTAAAGCTGTGGTGCTCGAAGGACGTAAACTCGGGTTAATCTTGAGCCGTAATGGCGAAGCGATTTCGCTGCAGCAATGGATGCGTGAATTGTTTGCTGATTTGGGGCGCATTGCCGCTGTGATTGATGGTGATGATAGGGTTTACGCTGACACCTTAGCACATTGGTCTGAAGCGGTCGAAAACCCTGAAATGACCCTCTCAGGCCGTATTTGGCAGTCGTTGGCGCAGACTGGGCTTGATCATGGTGCTTGGGTACGTCAATTGGCCGAACAGTATCATCGTCAACTGGTGGATTATCCAATTCCACAAGCAGCGCTGGCATCCCTCGATGCTGAGGCAGCCGCTTCCATCGAACAACAGCATCAGCTGGAAGCCAGTGATAAGCTCGATTTTGAGCAGTTCCTTGCCGAGTACTTCCGCGCCAATACTCAAGTAGATGAGCCGGTACATTGAAATCATCACTGTTTATAGCGTTAACTGCGTTATTGCTGACATCCTGTGCTTCGGCACCGGATGACGGCAGTGGCTGCGGTGTAGTCAGTACCTATTTGCCGTCAGATCCTGCGAATCACTATTTTCCTCTTGTGGTGACTGACCTCGATGGCAAGCCGGTGATCTCTAAACCCAATTATCCACTTGCCATCGGCCAGCATACTTTCAGGGTGTCTGAGCTGATTGATGATGAAACGCTGCAAGTTCGCTTGGCCGCACGGGTGCCTAAAGAAATCACCGTTATGGTTGAGGCAGATACACGCTATCAACTGATGGCGCAGTTTAACGTCGACAAACAGTATCGCGGTAATGATCAAAGCTATTGGCAACCGATGATCCGCTCGCAGGAGTATCACGAATGCCAACTCCCTCAAGAATAGCGTAGTTAAAGGGTTGAAATTCTAACGATTATCGTGCTCAATTGGATAAATTTATTCCCCGGCTGCGGTATTCTGGTTTGGTTAAATTTCGTTTTGCTGCGCAACATTCATTGGCTTATTGGCTGAAAACTATGCTGATAGGCGCACTCACCACAGTCACCTTAGCAGGGTGCGCGACGTCGCCTCCCGAAAATCCCGATAATATCTGCGAAATTTTTCGTGAAAACCGCGATTGGTATGATGCGGCGCTCGATGCGCAAGATAAGTGGGGCGTGCCAGTGCATGTGCCGTTGGCGATGATGTATCAAGAAAGCTCATTTAAACACGATGCCGCACCACCGATGGAATATGTTCTAGGTTTTATTCCAATAGGCCGCGCCAGTGATGCCTATGGTTATGCTCAAGCCAAAACCATGACCTGGGATGACTATGTGCGTGAGACCGGCAATGGCTGGGCCAGTCGCAGTGACTTTGATGATGCCATGGATTTTATGGGCTGGTTTATCTGGAAAACCAATAAGCTGAATGGTGTGTCTAAGTGGGATGCGAAGAATCAATATCTGAATTACCACGAAGGTTGGGGCGGTTATAAACGCGGCACTTATTGGAAAAAACAGTGGCTGGTGAAAGTGGCAAAAAAAGTCGATGCCCGTTCACGTAAATATGCCACGCAATACAAAAGCTGCAAAAAGGAGCTCGATTCTTCTTGGTTTTGGCGCTTATTTTTTGGCTAAATGCTGTTGCCGTGACACGATAGCTTGTTCAGCAATATCAAAGGCTTCTGCCAAATTTCCCAAGTAGATAGCGCTGCCCACGGTAAAGCGTAAACCGGGAATTCGGCGGCTTAATTCAAAGCTGACGTCGGATAGCCAAGCATTGATCTGGGTTGAGTCGCCATAGGTTAACACCGCAAATTTATCACCCCGTAAGCGGCTTAGCAGGGCTTTCGCTGGCCAGCATTCTTTTAAGGTGCGCCCGAGCTGCCGCAGTGCTTCATCGCCAGCTTCAAGCCCGTGCTGCTTGTTAATCTCTTTGAGGTTATCCAAATCAATCAGAATTAACTCACTTTGCACGCCCGAGCGTAACGGCCACTGAATCGCCTGCTCTTCAAAGTAGCTGCGGTTGGCCAGCCCCGTTAAGTTATCGTAGTTGCGTAGCTGATCAATCAACTGGGCGTGTTGATAGAGCGCCAACGCATTTGCTGCTGCGTTGGTCAAAATCGTCGCGATAGACACATCGTAATCACTGAAACTACCGGGCTGCTCGCTATCGAGGTTCAATAGCGCATACAGTTTGCCATCGACATGGATGGGGCAGGACAGGGTCGCGCGAATGCGATTGTCGGCAATGTGTTCTGCACCGTGCGCATCCGCAGCAATACCACCGTCGGTGTCGTTGAGCAAAATGGCGCGATCACATCGGCCGCCAGTCATCTTATATTGAAACGTTTGATGCAACTGCATATTGAGCTGTTGCAGCCGTTTGACATCCAAGCCTACCGCCGCTTCAAACTGCAGTCGTTTGCTGTACTCATCGACTTTGATCACTGAGCCAAATTCGGCGGCTGGGATCAAATTCATCGCTTTGGATAACAGCGCGCTGAGAAAATCATGCTCGCTGCCGCAGTACTGATGCAGTTGCATCAATTCCATGGTGGCATCGTTGATTTGGGTAAGTTGGTGTACTTTATCGCGCTGGTGGCTGAGCACACTAAAATAGAGAAAAAAGCCTAAGCTGTAGGCCAGATAGTAGATGATGCCAACGCCGCAAAGCAGCAGCCAAGGATATTGTCCCGGGCCGCTGAACATCCAGCACAGCAAACCAAACAGTAGCATGGGCACCAGCAACAACAGCAGATGTTGGCTGGTGGAGACTCTTACATCGTCAAGTTCGCTACTGTGGTTAAAGTCCAATGAACAACTCCTTTAGCTGCACAGGCTTAGCGGCCCTGCGACATCATCATGCTTGATAGTGCGCCAATATCCAAGCCAGCGGTGCTTGATACTGACTTGGCATCCATTGCTGCAGCTGGGCGATACTGTCGGCCAGTACCTCTTTATCAATCACAGATAAATTGAGGTGGCCGACTTTGCGACCAGGGCGTACTTCCTTGTTATACCAATAAAGTTCAGCATTCGGCAGCGATAGCCAGCGGTCATCTTTGTTGATACCGATCAAGTTAACCATCACACATTGGAAGTTCACTTGTGGCGTCATCACTGCCAAGTCGCACAAGGCACGCAGATGCAGTTGGAACTGGTCGATATGACAACCCGCTTGGGTCCAGTGTCCTGAGTTGTGTACTCGAGGAGCAAGTTCGTTCACCAGCAGGTGTTTGCCCACGCGGAAGCATTCCATCGCCATTACGCCGACATAGTTGAGGCCATTCATGATGGTGGACAACATAGCTTCGGCTTCGGCTTGTAATTTTTGCAGTCGTGGCAGTGGCGAAATTGATGCCATCAAAATGCCATCTTGATGCAAATTGAGGGTCAATGGATAAAACACACAGCGACCATCATGGGTGCGAGCACCTACCAGCGATACTTCTTCATCAAAGTTAATGGCTTGTTCGGCAATCGCTTCATTGCGCCAGTCATCGGGTACTTGTGTCGCCTCAGCTTGTTTTAGCCAAAACTGACCGCGTCCGTCATAACCACCGGTGCGGCGTTTGAGCAAGACGCGTTCGCCATATTTGGCGTAGAGTTGCTCAGCAGCGCTGCTATCGCTTACCAATTCCCACGGCGCAGTAGCAACATTTAGCTCATCCAACAGGCTCTTTTGAGTAAAGCGGTCGGCTAAACGGCCAAACACGGGACCATTGATAAACTGAGGGTGTTCAGACAGTTGTAAGCTCAATGCGGATTCAGGCCACTGCTCACGTTCGGCGGTGACAATATGATCTGGCTGCATTGGCAGCTTTTCTTCGGTTGGTGCCATGATGTCGATGGGACGGACATCTAACGCCAGCGGCTGACCGGCATGTGCCAGCATTGCGCCTAATTGGCCGTTACCGAGTACCCAAACTGTGTTTGACATCATGCCTCCCGAGGATCTGGATTATCCAGCACTGAACGTGTTTGTGCTTCGCGGAATGCTTCTAAACGCTCCGCCAATTGAGCATCGTTAGTCGCCAGAATTTGGCTGGCCAGTAACCCTGCATTAAATGCGCCGGCAGTGCCAATTGCCAAGGTGCCCACGGCAATACCTTTTGGCATCTGCACGATAGACAACAAGCTATCCATCCCATTGAGTGCTTTGCTTTGCACCGGCACGCCCAACACAGGCAGACGCGTTTTTGAAGCTAACATGCCAGGTAGATGCGCTGCACCGCCTGCGCCACCAATAATAACTTTGAAGCCTTTATCCGCTGCGGTTGCCGCAAACTCAATCAGCTTATCGGGAGTACGGTGAGCACTTACCACTTCAACATGGTATGGCACCTTCAAGATGTCCATGATCTCAGCGGCGGCTTCCATTGTCGGCCAATCGCTCTTTGATCCCATAACGACAGCAACGAGGGCTTGCATGATCACTCCTTAACACGGGTATTTTTTAAAATGTAGGGTCATTATTTGGCTTTGAGCGGTATTTTAAATACCACTCAAAAAATTTGCGCGGATCATAACATGAACCCTAGCGATGTGCTGCCTTTTAGCTGCGCGGACAGTTGCGTGAATGCAAACGCTGTGTTTTTTGCGGTTGGTTAATCGGTACTCGAACGCGGAATGGCCGTTGCCGCTGCGCCCATGAGTATGACTCACTCGCGCAGCGCTCAACTGTCAAATTATTTAGGCTTTTTCGTCACAGGGTAACAGCTCATTTAACAACTCTTTGAGCGACGGATAAAACTTCAGCACCCCTTCAATCGGTTGCACGCCTGCCTTGGCTAAGGTGCGGATCGGTTGAAACTGCAACTCGGCAATATACAGCTGCGTGGCGTTTTGTTGGCAGCGTTGTACCAGTTTATTGAGGGCATTAAGGCCGCCAGCATCCAAGATGGACACGCCATCGAAATCTAGCACAATCACTTTTTTATCTTGGGTGAGCGTGGCGATATCGGCAAATACCTGTTCAGCGGCAGCAAAAAATAGCGGGCCGTTGATTTTCAACACCGCCCAGTCTGCTGGGAGGTCGCACGCTACATAACGTCGATTATTGCTGATGTCGTATAGCCGCGTCATGTCCGCAATCTCTTTCACAAACAACAGCGCCGCCAACATGATGCCGAAAGAGATTGCCACCACCATATCAAACACCACTGTCAGCAATAGGCAACTGGCAAAAACCCAGATATCACTGCGCGGCGCTTTCTTAATCAGTTCGACCGCTTTGGGCGCCTCACTCATGTTCCACGCTACCACCATCAACAGGGCGGCCATGGCAGGCATGGGCAGATAGGACAATATCCCCGCCAGTGCCACCAGTGCCAGCAATACCACCCCTGAGTGCACCATGGCCGAAATCGGACTTTGTGCGCCGGAGCGGACGTTGGCCGCGCTGCGGGCAATCGCTGCGGTTGCGGTAATGCCACCAAACAAGGGCGCAACAATGTTGCCAATGCCTTGGCCGAGTAGTTCACTGTTAGCGCTGTGGCGGCTGTTGGTCATGCCATCTAACACTACTGCGCAGAGCAGCGATTCAATCGCACCTAACATAGCAATAGCGAACGCAGATGGCGCCAAGGTTTGCAGCGTTTGCCAACTTAATCCAAGCGCTGCGCCATCAGCGCCGACGCGCAACCAAGGCCATTCAAACTCGGGTAACACAGCGGGAATGCCCGCGCCCATGCTGCCATCGGGCAACAGATAGTGAAAACGGCTGCCGATGGTTTCAACTGGGTGGCCAGCATTGGCCAACAAAAGCGCTAACAGCGTGCCAACGACAATGGCGGGTAAATGCGCTGGCACTGGCAATTTTAATTTTGGCCATAACAGCATAGTGGCGAGCGTAGCCGCAGCAACTGTGGTGCTCGGCAGATCAAAATTCGGCAGTTGCTGCATGAGTACAATCAGCTTTTCGATAAAATGCTCCGGCATTTTGTCGACGCTGAGACCAAAGAAATCTTTCACCTGCAGCACTGCGATCACAATACCGATACCGCCGGTAAACCCTAAGGTAACCGACTGCGGAATGTATTGAATTAAGCGTCCTAAACGCAGCAGCGCCATAATGATAAGAATCACGCCGGACATCAGCGTGGCCATCAACAATCCCGCCAGCCCATATTGCTGCGCAATCGGAAATAGCAACACCACAAACGCCGCGGTGGGGCCTGAGATAGAAAAGCGCGAGCCACCACAAAGCGCGATAACGAAGCCGCCGATAATCGAGGTGTACAGTCCATATTGCGGCGCAACGCCACTGGCGATTGCTAACGCCATCGCTAATGGAATGGCGATGATGCCTACGGTAATCCCGGCGATGATGTCATTCAGTAACTGACGCCCTTGGTAGCCTTGGCGACACAACACGTCGCGCAGGGCGTAGCCAAGCCTTAACGAAAATAACTGCTGCCGAAATCCTGAACTGTTGGGCACCTTGGGCTCCTGATAGCTGTTCGAGCGGGCGCATATTTTAAGACTGCGCACCACTGTGTCGTTGTGACCTAACTCGCGAAATGCTGCTTGCTGTGATGCAGATAGTGTCAGCGAGGCGGTATAGCCGTTAGCGACAGACACATTTGCTAAAACTTCTTCAGCGGCGGTGTTACTGAATCTTAGTGCTGACTTTGTTAGTTTGTTGGTTTAAACAGAAAAATAATCATGCTCAAACAGGATAACCTCTCATGAAACTTCGTCATTCTGTCGCCTGTTGCTTGCTCGCGTTAGGATTGGGCTGCACCAGCAGCGCGGTTACTGCGGCTCAAGGCTACTATCGTGCTCCAGATCTGCATGGCAATACTTTGGTATTTACCGCCGAAGGTGATCTGTGGACTCAGCAACTTGGTGCCGCCCATGCGGCACGCTTGACCAGCCTGCCTGCGGAAGAGGTGAGTGGCAAAATTTCACCTGATGGTAAAACCCTCGCATTTGTCGCCAACTATGATGGCGTTGATGAGGTGTACACTATTGCCGTTAGCGGTGGCAGCGCCAAGCGCGTGACTTTTGAAAATAGCCGCGTGCGGGTACAAGGATGGACTGCAACTGGCGACATCCTTTATGCCACGGATAGCGCCAACGGCCCAGCAAACTACTGGGTGTTAAAAACGGTCAATCCTAGCTCGTTAGTCACGCAAGATATTCCGTTAGCGGATGCGGTGCAGGGCGTAGTGGATGCGGCTGGTGAGTATGTCTACTTTGTTCGCTTTGGCTTGCAAGTCACCGGTGATAACGCGCGGGTATATCGTGGCGGCGCCAAAGGCGAGTTGTGGCGTTACAAGCTGGGAAGCAAACAGGAAGCTGAACATTTAAGCGCGGCTCACGATGGGTCGATTCGCTCGCCAATGTTATGGCAAAACCGGCTGTATTTCGTGTCCGATCAATCTGGTAATGCCAATATTTGGTCAATGAGCTTAGACGGTAAAGATGCCAAGCAACTGACGAATTACCAAAATTTTGAGGTGCGTAGCCCGTCGTTAAACGATGGCCGCATTGTGTTCCAATTGGGTGCTGATATTCATCTGCTGGATCTTGCCAGCGGTAAAGATGTGGTGGAGTCCATTGATCTGCAATCAGATTTTCCTGAGCGTCATGAACGTTGGATCACCAACCCGCTGCAATACGCACAAGATTTCAATCTATCGCCAAGTGGCGACAAGGTAGTGTTGACTGCTCGCAGCCATGTGGCAATTGCCGGCACCGATAGCACCCGCCTAGTAGAACTGCCTTCAGATGGCAGCTTCCGTATTCGCAATGCGGTGATGTCCAAAGATGGCAAGCATGTCTATGCCATCTCCGATAAGTCGGGTGAGCAAGAGATCTGGCAATATGCCGCCGATGGTAGCGACAAGGCGAAACAGTTGACCCATGACGGCAAAAATATGCGCATGAGCCTAGTGTTATCGCCGGATGGCCGTTATCTGGTCAGCGATGATTACCAAGGGGATTTATGGCTGCTGGATTTGAAAAATGGCAAAAGCCGCAAGATAGCTACCGATGATCAAGGACTCGCGCCGTATCAAGATATTGTGTGGTCGCCTGACAGCCGCTATCTGGCGTTGACCAAGAGTGAACTCGGCTCTCCTCGACCACAAATCATGTTGTTAGCGCTGGAAGACGGCAAATCAGCACTGCTGACGTCCACCAAATATGAGTCGTTCTCGCCTGCCTTTAGCACCGATGGTAAGTGGCTGTATTTTCTCTCAAACCGTCATTTTAACAGTACCCCAAGTTCGCCTTGGGGCGATCGTAACCTTGGTGCAGGTTTTGATAAGCGCACTGAAATCTACGCGGTAGCGTTGGAAAAATCGGCGCAATTCCCATTCGCTCAACCTAATGAGCTGGTGGATTACAAACCGAAAGGCAAGAAAAAGGATGACGATGAAGAACCGGCGTTAGTGGTTGATTGGCAGGGCTTGTCACAGCGTTTGTGGCAAGTGCCTGTTGCAGCGGATAACTATCAACGGCTGCAGATCAGCGAGAAAGGCTTGTACCTCGCGTCGAGCACAGATCATAGCGTGAAGTTTATTAAGTACGATCACGACAAAGCCAAAGTGGATACCTTTGCTAAAGACGTACGCAGCTATCAGCTTTCCACTGATGGCGACAAAATCTTCCTCTTTAAAGGGACGCAAGCGGGACAGATGCTGATTGTGGATGCGGCTGAGAAACTGCCATCTGAGCTAGAGGATGCCAAAGTTCGTTTTGACGGATGGCAGTTGGCACTGCAGCCACAGCAAGAGTGGAAGCAGATGTTTGAAGATGCGTGGCTTATGCATCGTGAGTCTTTCTTTGATAAGAAGATGCGCGGTGTAGATTGGGCTGCTACCAAACAAAAATATGCGCCTTTGCTGGCGCGGGTGACGGATCGCCATGAGCTGGCAGATATCTTCACTCAGATGATGGGCGAACTTGATGCATTGCATTCACAAGTGCGCGGTGGTGATTTTGCCCAAGATGCGGCGAAACCCACTCCGGCAGCGTTGGGGGCGAACTTAAGCCAAACTGCAAATGGCGTGGTTATCAGCCATATCTATCGCAATGATCCTGAACTGCCTAACCGCGCCTCCCCACTTGATGCACCGGGCGTCGATGCGCAAGAAGGCGATATCATTAGCGCGATTAACGGGCGCAGTATCAGCAGCATTGCCGATGTGAGTACCTTGCTGCGGAATCAAGCCAACAAACAAGTATTGTTACAGCTTAAACGCAAAGGCGACACACTGAAAACCGTGGTCGAGCCGGTGTCGTTGGCACAGGATGGCCAGCTGCGTTACCTCGATTGGGTGAACAACAATGCCAACAAAGTGACCAAAGCCAGTGAGGGTAAAATCGGTTACTTGCATCTATATGCAATGGGCGCGAGCGACATTGCCAATTTCGCCCGTGAGTTTTACGCCAATTTCGAGAAAGATGGCTTAATCATCGACGTTCGCCGTAACCGCGGTGGCAACATTGATAGCTGGGTGATTGAAAAGCTGCTGCGCAAAGCGTGGATGTTCTGGCAGCCGACACACGGCACGCCTTATCCGAACATGCAGCAAGCATTCCGCGGCCAACTAGTGGTGTTAACTGACCAACTGACTTACTCCGATGGCGAAACCTTCTCTGCTGGGATTAAAGCTTTAGGTGTTGCGCCGCTGATTGGTAAGCAAACAGCAGGTGCTGGCGTGTGGTTGTCGGGCCGAAACCGTTTGACCGACGGTGGCATGTCACGGGTGGCAGAATATCCGCAATACGCCATTGATGGCCGCTGGGTGGTGGAAGGCCGTGGGATCAGTCCCGATATCGAGGTCGATAACCTGCCACTTGCTACCTTTGAAGGGAAAGATGCTCAGCTAAATCGTGCCATTGATTACCTGCAGCAACAATTGAAGCAGCAACCGGTTGCACCACTCAAAGCCTTGCCAATGCCGGCAAGCGGTGAAGCACAAGATATCCGCAACTAAGCGGCTATGCTTGCACAAAAAAACGCCAACACAGAAATGTGTTGGCGTTTTTTTTAACGAAATTAACCGACTAGACTGGTGTAAATTAACTCTCGATGATGACTTCAGTATCAGCCGCCAACGAGTTGGCGATGAAGCAGTTGGCGTGAGCTTTCTCGTGAATTTTCTCAATCAGTTCAGCATCCACCTCGGCGCCTTCTTCAAACACCACTTTAGGTCTGAGCTTAATATGAGTAATCGCAATCTTGCCTGATTCTTTCTTGCCGATCTCCGCTATCGGGTTATCTTGATAGCTGGCAACTGGCAATCGCTTCAAATGGGCGATGGTTAAAAAAGTCAACATATGGCAAGAGGAGATGGCGGCCAAGAGGCTCTCTTCTGGATTAACTAACGTCGAGTTTCCTTTGTACTCCGGTGCTGCTGACGCACCGACTTGCTGTCCGCTGCCAAATTGGATCTGATGGTCGCGGTTAAATTCCCCTTCTGGGGCGGGGGAAGTTTGCCACGATACGGTGACATGAAAACTCATAGTATTGCTCCGATTTTAGGACATGCTACTAGGGGGACTATAGATCAATTCCTGCCGAATGAGTGCATTGTTTTAACTTACTTTTTTAAAGCAAATGTTTTGGCGCCTCAAATCGCAATGAAATTTTGCCTCGTCAACACGCCATTTCGAGTTTGCTTTTACATTAGTTGCTGCTTAACTTTTAAGTGTAAATATGCTGTAAAAAGGTCACTCGGTGAACCTTTAAGGAGTATTGGCGATGAGACATGCTCTACTGCCTGTTGCGGCGATAACACTGTTGTTTAGCGGTGCGTTAGTCGCAGCTGAAGGTGAACGTTACATAGTAAAATTCAAACAAGGTAAAGGGCCGGCGGTTAAGGCTATGTTAGCTGCCAATGGCGCTAAACTCGAGCTTGATCTGGCGCTGCATGATGCCGCAGCCTTTACCCTTCCTGCACAAGCCCTTCACGGTTTGCAGCACAACCCCAATATCGATTATGTCGAACCCGACGTAAAACGTTATCCGTTAATGCAAACTACGCCTTATGGCATTGCGATGGTACAGGCTGATCAAGTGAGTGATGCAAACACCGGCAATATGACGGTATGCATTATCGATTCAGGCTATCAAATTTCCCATGATGATCTTGTTGGCAACAGCGTCTCAGGGGTTAATGATCCCGGCACCGGAAATTGGTATGACGACCAAAACCACCATGGTACTCATGTGGCGGGTACCATTGCGGCGTACAACAACAATGTTGGTGTGGTTGGCGTAAACCCCAATGGCAATCTCAATTTGTTCATTGTGAAGGTGTTCAATGCTGACGGCTGGGGCTATTCCTCGAGTCTGATTTCAGCCTTGGATAACTGCCGAAACGCAGGGGCAAATGTGGTCAATATGAGTTTGGGCGGCAGTTTTAAAAGTCGCACCGAAGAACGCGCTTTTGCCAATGCAGATAGCGCTGGCGTGCTAAGTATTGCGGCGGCGGGTAATGACGGTAATAGCCGCAGCTCTTATCCTGCATCATACGCGGCGGTGGTGTCGGTCGCTGCCGTGGACAGTAACAAGCAGCGCGCCAGTTTTTCGCAATACAACAGTCAAGTCGAGTTAGCCGCTCCTGGCGTGTTGGTGCAATCTTCTGTGCCGATGGGTACGGGGGACGTCGCCAATTTTGTCGTGAACAATCAATCTTTTGAAGCTATTCCGCTCGCTGGCGCACCGGCGTTGACCGCCGCGGGTGATTTGGTCAATTGTGGCACTGGTGAAAGCCTGTGTAATGCGGCTGGCAAGTTGTGTTTGATTGCCCGCGGCAATATTGCGTTCTCTGACAAGGTGCTTGCATGCCAAGACAGCGGTGGGGTTGGCGCCATTATCTATAACAATGTGGCGGGTAACTTTGCCGGCACCTTGGGAGGCGTGGCAACGGTAATCCCATCGGTGAGTGTTTCTGACACTGACGGCGCCACATTGCTGGCATCGCTGCCCACTGCGGCAACATTGGCAGTGAGCTTGGGTAACTATGCGTTCTTTGATGGTACTTCGATGGCGACGCCACATGTAGCGGGGGTCGCGGCACTAGTGTGGAGTCATTTTCCGCAATGCAGTAATAGTCAAATCCGCTCAGCCTTACAGGCAACGGCTGAGGATCTTGGCAGTGCGGGGCGAGATGTGGAAACCGGTTATGGTTTGGTTCAAGCGAAAGTGGCTTTCGACTATCTCACCCGTCATGGTTGTGATGGTGTAACTAACGGCGGCGGTGGCGGAAATACCGGTGGCGATACGAGCTGCCGAGGTAAAAAGTGTCAGTAGCAACTGGTGGTATCACTCACAAACAACAAGCCACACTTTTAAGGGAGTGTGGCTTGTTCTACAAGACGCCTTTTCTGGCTTAAATTTAAGCGCCTTGCATCATTAATCGGCAAAATCTGATCAAGCTTGCAGAGTGGCAATCTGTTGCTTGCTGTGACAGGCGCATCGTCGTAGCGTGAAAATATGCGGTAATTCATCAACAGCTAACATTACTGCCTTATGCTGTACTTGAAATGTTACCAAGCAATAGGAGATTCACCGTCGATGCGCAACAACCAGCCCGTAACTCAGCGAGAGCACCAACTTTCAAATAGCGATATTCTTCTTTCGACCACTGACCTCAAAGGTAATATTAAGTACGTTAATAAAGCATTTATTGATGTAAGTGGTTTTTCCAAAGCTGAGCTCAGCCAACAGCCGCATAATGTGGTGCGCCATCCCGACATGCCCTCGGCCGCATTTAACACTCTATGGAGTAATCTCACCAAAGGTAAACCTTGGATGGGGATTGTGAAAAACCGCTGCAAAAACGGCGACCATTACTGGGTTAACGCTTATGCCGCGCCAGTGATGGAAAACGGTAAATTACATGAATTTCAGTCGGTACGGCATGCTGCGACTCGTGAACAAGTCGCAGCGGCCACCCGTATTTATCAGCAGATTAACGACGGTAAAACGCCGAAAGAACTACGTAAGCCCTTGTTCGGCTTTGGCCGTGGTTTGCAGTTGTTCGGCGCGCTGATGTTGCTGGTGGCATTTGGTGTGTCATTTATCTCACCGTGGTGGGCATTATTACCGCTGATCAGTTGGTTGCTGGTGAGTCAACGCTGGTTGGCACCATTGTGGAACTTAGCCGCCAGCGCCAAAGCGATTGTCGATGACCCGTTGGCACGTGCTGTTTATAGTGGCCGTCAAGACGAAGTTGGACAGGTCAGTTTGGCGTTAAGCTATTTGTCGGCTGAAACCGGTGGGGTGATTGGCCGCATGGCCGACTCGGCCACTGCGATCAGTGATGAAAGTGCTAATCTCCTTGATACGTTAAAAGCCAATGCGGCGCGTGCTGATAATCAAAGCCAGCAAACCACGCAGGCCGGTGCGGCCATGTCAGAAATGACGGCGAGCTTTAACGAAGTCAGCCATAACCTCAAGTTGTCAGCCGAGGAGATGAAATCCAGCATTGCCGCTACGGCGATGGGCGATGAAAGCCTCAATAAAGTCGTTGATGCCATTGGTGCATTAAATAGTCGTATTGGTGAGTTCGCTACAGTGGTTGATGCAATTCAATATGACAGTAAAGCGATTACCGAAGTGTTGGGCGTGATCCAAGCTATTGCCGACCAAACTAACCTGTTGGCGCTCAACGCCGCAATTGAAGCTGCGCGCGCGGGTGAGGCAGGTCGCGGTTTTGCCGTGGTTGCCGATGAAGTACGTCATCTGTCGAGTCGTACCAGTGAGTCAACAACGCGTATCGAGCAGATTATTCGTAAATTCCAGCAAACCACACAACATGCCAGCGAAAAAATGCAAGCTGGTGAGTCTGATGCAAAACGTTCGATGGCGCTTGCCGATGAAGCGAGCCAAGCCTTCGAGGCGCTGCGTCACTCCATTCAACGACTGGATGAGATGACTGTGGCCAATGCAACAGCCGTACATCAACAAGCCTTGGTGGCGGAAGAGATCAATCGTGCCATTGTCACCATCAGTGATTTAGCGACAGACAGTGCAACACATACTCACGCAGCGGAACAACGCAGCGATAAAGTCAGTCGTTTGTCGGTTAAAAGTCAGCGATTATCAGAGCAATTTTGGTTACAAAGCGTCTGCCGTGAGCAGTAATTTGCTGAATTTTTCTCCATTCATCACACAAAATGAGTCCGTATTGCATTTAATCCGCTACGGGCTCTTGTGTTTTGCTTAAAAAGTCCCAAGCTCTATACATGAGACAACAAAAAAGGGAAAGCCTATGAAAATTCAGATTTCAGGTCATCACGTTGAAGTTACCGATTCAGTCCGCACTCACGTAGAAGAAAAGCTTGCCAAGATCGTTAAACATTTTCCCGGACTCATTGGATTTGATGTAATCATCGCTAAAGAACATGGAGAGTATCAAGCTGACTTGCGCACCAATTATGAAGGTGTTGCGGTTGCCGCTTCAGGCAATGACCCTGTCATGTATCCCGCTATCGCCAATGCTGTGAAGAAACTCGACGCAGCGCTTAAACATCGTAAAGGCCAACTCAAAGCGGATCTACACGAAAAGCCTGTTTGCACCACACCGCCGATTGCTCATGAAATCATTCAGGAAATGGATTTATCTAAATAATTTCCAGTAAGTAAGCATCACAAAGGAACCTAACGGTTCCTTTGTTGTTTTATAAACGTATTTTTCTCCTTACACGGCAAAGTAGCTATTCATGACTTATTCTTTAGCTCTATATGAAATATTTTGCTGTTGGGAGCACACATGGGTGGAAAGGAACGTAAGTGGCAGTGGAGCTTCGCGAGTTTACTTTGTGGCAGCGCCCTAATGCAGGGCATAACGTTTCTCTTTGCCGCACAACAGTTGTCGGATTACCTGTGGGGCGGCTTATTATTTTTGCCCTCGCTCATCTTGGTTTGGCGCTTGATGGCACAACCCGCAGGCTATATTGACGACAACACAACCCCCGCATTGGACAACTATGCCCAGCTTAATTCAGCGCGTAAAATCGCCAAAGATGCCAGCGGAATCGCGATTGGTGGCGCAGAAGTCTCGCATTTCGTTGACGAATTAAAAAAGACCATCAAATTTAGCGGCGATACTGCACAAAGTATTAACCGATCCGCCTCTGCATTATCAGATTCAACCATTGCTCTGAGTGAACACGCGCAAGCAGTGGTTGAACAAGCCCAGCAATCTAAACAGTTGTCGATAGAAGGACGGGAATTCGCCGTCAGTGGTTTTAACGCCATTCATACACTGAGCGCCGATGTCACAAGTGCGGCCGGGCATGTCACCGAACTGAAATCCAAAGCGGATGCGATCGAAAAAATCACCGATGTGATCGACAATCTGGCCGCGCAAACTAATCTGTTGGCGTTGAACGCCGCAATTGAGGCAGCACGCGCAGGCGATGCCGGTCGTGGCTTTGCGGTGGTGGCTGATGAGGTGCGATCTTTAGCCGCCAAGACTGCTGAATCGACCCAGCATATCGCCAGTATGTTGGCTGATATTCGGCAACAAACCGACAGTACCTCTACATTGATGAATCGGGTGGTATCACGTACCGCCGAAACGGTTGATGCAATGTCTGCGCTGGAACAACGCTTTGATACCATTGCCGTAGGCGTTGAAAGCTCGGCGGATGCCTTGGGGCAAATTGACGCGTCGTTACGCGATTATCGCGATACCACGGCGCATATCTCGGATGCCATAGGGCAAATCAGCGACCTATTACAAGATACCGAACGCCGTTCAGACGTTATTTCCAAGCAAGCGTTTGAGTTTTCGCAAAAAACAGAAGGGATTTTTACCGCGCTCTCGGTATGGAAAACCGATACCTTTGATCAGCAAGTGTTCCATGAAGCCGCAGCTGCTGCTGATGCATGTGGCAAGCTCTTGGCCCAAGGATTGGCCTCGGGCGAGTTTAGTGAACAGCAACTGTTTAACCCCAACTATCAACGGATTGGCACTACGGAGCCCGCGAAATACTCGACCGGATTCGACCGCTTTACCGATCAGCAATTTCCCGCAATTCAAGAACCGATTCTGAGCCGTTTGCCTGCGGTGATTTATGCCGGTGCTGTCGATCGTAAGGGCTATTTCCCCACCCACAACAAGCGTTTTAGTCAGCCGTTGAGCGGCAATCAGCAGCAAGACATTGTTAACAATCGCACCAAGCGTCTGTTTAATGACCCGACGGGCATTCGTTGCGGACAACACACGGAAGCCATGCTACTGCAAACCTATAAGCGTGATACTGGTGAGGTGATGCATGATCTGTCGGTGCCTATCTACGTCAACGGCAAACATTGGGGCGGCTTTAGAATCGGCTTTAAAGCCTGAGGGATAGCTGAACGCAGACTTAGCGATTGAGGCTGGCAACCAGCATTGACCAAGTCGGTGGCACAGATGGCGCATAACGTTGCTGGGTTAAATGCAAGGTTGAGCGCAGCACTGCTGAAGCGTTACGGCTTTGCAACTTAGCGCCGTGTTTCGCAAAAATTTGTGCATATTCGCCGTTAACTTTGATCTGCTCTAGACCATCGTTAAAAGCATCAAGCAGTTCAGCAGCTGCAGGATTACAGCGGCCTGTCACCACAAACAACTCACGTTCATTGAGTGGCTCACCGGTGAAATTAAAACTACGTCCCATATTCAGCTCAAAAATCGTTGAAGATGCCACAATTTCATCTTCAACGATCAAGTCTAATCTGCCTGCCTGCAGCATTTTGAGGTTCGATTCTAAATTGGAGTTGGGGTGAAGGCTGTAACCATGGTCGGCGTGAAACACATCCTGATAGTCATAGCCCCGAATGGTACCGATCCGCTTTCCTTTTAGACTGGCTTCATCAGTGTATTCAAAGCTATCACCGTTACGTTTAATCAGTCTCAGGCGGTTTTTTAAAAAAGGATGAGAGTAGTACACGTGCTGTTCGCGGGCGCTGACATACCAAGCCAGTACCAAGTCGTTTTGGCATTGAGTGACATCGTGAAATGCGCGCGACCAAGGTTTGATTTGCAGTGTGACTTGTTTTTGATGATGCCCCAATGCTGCGCGGATAATTTCTAACGCCATACCACCGCTAGGGCTGTCATCAACATAGGGAAACCAGATGTCGTTATTAAATGTCACCGTCTCAGATGGAGCATCGCTCGCCTGAACAGAACCGGATAATACTAGCGTTATCGTCAGTATTAAGGTGATGATATGGCGACGATTGTTCATACTCCTCCGAGACAGCACTCAACAGACGGGGATACTTTATTTATAACTTAGCTTTGGCTTTTTCGCGCAATTTTTCGATATTTTGTTGCGCAATCCCAATCAGTGAATCGGTCTGGAAACGACCATAACGATTGGCTTTTGATACTTCAGTATCGGTTAAAATAGCCATAGCTTCTGTTACATGCTCCACAGTCCAGATATGAAAACGTCCTTTGTTGACCGCTTCAACAATTTCTTTTTTTAGCATCAGGTTATGTGCGTTACGTTTCGGAATAATCACCCCTTGCGAATTCTTACGGCCTTTAATCACACACACATCGAAGAAACCTTCGATTTTTTCATTCACGCCACCAATGGGTTGCGCCTCACCGAATTGGTTCATAGAGCCAGTAATCGCAATATCTTGCCGCAATGGCACATTACTTATGGCTGACAATATCGCGCAGCATTCCGCCATTGAGGCGCTATCGCCGTCTACGCCAGAATAGGATTGCTCGAAGGTAAGCGAGGTCGTGAGTGGCACCGCCGCATCTTTGCCAAGTAAGCCATTGATGTAAGCGCTTAAAATCCACACCCCTTTGCTATGAATGCGACCGCCTAAGCGTACTTTGTGTTCGATGTCGAGCACTTCGCCGCGACCAAACGCTGTGGTGGCGGTGATGCGGTTTGGCATGCCAAATTGATGATCAGTCGTTGCTAACACCGACAAGGCGTTGATTTGCCCCACCGCTTTACCTTGTACCTCAATCAGATTGGTGCCTTGTACAAAACCCAACATCATTTGATCGCGTAAGCGGCTAACCCGTTGCTCCTGCTGTTGCAGCGCTTGCTCTACATGGGTCGCACGAATGCGACGGGCATTGGCCGATTTAGCGCAAAAATGGGTTTCACGTAGCAGATTGGCAATGTCAGCAGAGTGTAGTGATAACATGGTTTGGTCATCGGCTTGGCGACTGCTGTACTCAATAATCCGTGCCAGCGCAGAACGGTCGCACTGCAGCAGTTGGTTATCGTGCACAATTGAGGTAATAAAACGCACATAAAAGGCTTCGGCGTTTTCATCACGTGGCATCACATCTTCAAAATCAGCAGTGACGCGGAATAGTTCACTAAAATCTGGGTCGTACTGTTGCAGTAATTGATAGGTTTCATAATCGCCGAACAGCACAATTTTGACATCTAACGAGACGGGTTCAGGTGCCAATGACACAGTGCCAGACAGGGTCACTTCCCGCTCGAGCGAGTTAAGATCTAAGCTGCGGGAACGTAATGCCCGTTTCAGCCCATCCCACACATAGGGGCGCTCTAACACTTTGATGGCGTCCATCAACAGCACACCGCCGTTGGCGCGGTGTAAACTGCCTGGGCGGATCAAGGAAAAATCGGTAAACACCGTACCGCGATAAGTGGCGCTTTCAACATAGCCGAATAAGCCGTGATAGGTTGGGTTTTCCTCAACCACCACCGGAAAGCGTTCTGACTCTTGATTGACCAGCAGGTTAATCTGGTAACGCCGTGGCATTTTTTTCTCTAGCGACGCGTAGGCCAGCCCCAGTTGATCCTCACTTTGCTCCAAGAAGATATCGAGGTTATTGAGCATATCTTTCTGCATCGCTGACAGAAAATTGCGCACATCGCTGATTTGGCGATAGTCATCTTTCAAAGGCTTGAAAAAATGGGTCAGTACTTCACGGGCAACTTGCTCATCGTGATGTTGCTGCTTGTTGCTGAATTCTTCTTCCCATTCAGTGAGTTGACGCACAATGCCACGTAAACGGATTTCAAGATGACGAATATTGTCGTCAAACCGTTCCCGCTCAGCCTCTGAGAGCGCGTCATAACTTTCGTCGCTATGGGGTTCATCCCCATTCAGGGCGATGAGTTGATAGTCACCATCAGGGCTGACCACCAAACGGATATGCATCTCGCGTGCTTCTTCAGCAAGCTCGGAAAGGGTGGCTTCTTGACGTTGCGATAGTTGTGCTTTCAGCTTATCGGCGCGGCGGTAATAGACTTCATTGTCAAACGCCAGCGGTAGCGCTTTGACCAAGCGCAGCACCATTTTTTCGACTTCTTTTTTAAATTGGGCACCGCTGCCCGCTGGCAGTTTGAGCACTTGTGGGGTGCGCGGCTCATCAAAATTAGCCACATAGCACCAGTCAAATAACGGCTGATCTTTGAATTCATGACGCTTGAGATAGCGCAGCATCATGGTGCGCTTACCTAAGCCGTTTTTGCCTACAGCGTAGATGTTATAGCCCTTGTCGCGGATCGACATGGCAAACTCTACTGCCTTTTGCGCCCGCTCTTGGCCAATAATTTCATCCAGTGGTTCTAGTTCTTTGGTGGATTCTACCGTGGTGGGCAGTTGTTGCAGCTCGGCCTTGCGATAGAGTTGGCTGGCATCAAGCTCAGTGATGGCCATGTAAGCGTCCTTGTACGAATACGGTGAAGTTCAAAGACAATAAATGGCCACGCGCAGCAAATCAAACCCTGTTTTCATGGCAAACAAAGATTTGTGCGATACCTCAGCTGAAATCGGTTATGACTGCCAGTGCTGCAAATTAGAGGTTTGCTGGGCTTGATACTGCTCTTGTGCTTGCATAATTTGCAGGAAGTTTTCTTCAATCCAATCGGCAAGCCCAACCACTTGAGCGGCAATCTTGTGGCCTAAGTCGGTCAACGAGTATTCCACATGCGGCGGCACCACCGGATATACAGTGCGTTTAACAAAGCCATCGCTTTCCAACAGCTGTAGGGTTTGCGCCAGCATCTTTTCGCTCACGCCGAGAATTTTACGCTTGAGGGCGCTAAAACGGTGCTGCTCGCCGTCCATTAACGCGAGTAACACTAACACGCCCCAACGGCTAGTAACGTGCTTTAACACGTCACGCGATGGGCACTTATCTGAGAACAGGTTGCCTCGCTGCATCAATGCAGCCAGCCCTTCTGAAGTTAAGGAATTACTCATTTTATACTTACCTTTTCGTATGTACTTACTAAAAGTTTGTTATGGGCATAGTATATATCTCAACGGCGTTTTACCACTAAAACGCACAATCAAATATGTAAATTTAGGAGAAGATTATGATTGCTGTAGCTGGTGCATCAGGCCAATTAGGCCACTTGGTTGTTGACGCGTTGTTGAACCTTGTTCCTGCTAATCAAATTGTGGCCGCAGTCCGTACCGTGGCTAAAGCTGATGATTTAAAAGCAAAAGGTGTTGAAGTGCGTCATGCGGATTACACTCAACCAGACACCTTGAAAGCAGCCTTTGCGGGTGTTGATAAACTGCTGTTGATTTCATCTGACCAAGTTGGTCAACGATTTCCACAACATAAAGCGGTGATTGATGCGGCTAAAGCAGCTGGCGTACAACTGCTGGCTTACACCAGTATTTTGCGTGCCGATAGCTCACCATTGGTATTGGCCGAAGAACACATCGCCACTGAAAACTATATTGCCGAAAGTGGCATTCCTGCGGTGTTGCTGCGTAATGGTTGGTACAGTGAAAACTACACCATGGGCGTTGCCAGTGCGGTAGAACACGGCGCAGTATTTGGTTGTGCAGGGGATGCGCGTTTAGCCACTGCTACTCGTCAAGATTATGCTGAAGCGGCTGCCAAAGTGCTGACTCTCGACAATCAAGCTGGCAAAGTTTACGAATTAGCAGGTGATGAAGCCTTTACTCTGACACAATTTGCCCAAGCCATTGCAGATGCCAGTGGTAAAGCGGTCGAATACCGTAATTTGAGCGAAGCTGACTATGTCGGCTTACTGGAACAAGTTGGTGTGCCTGGCCCATTTGCAGCGGTACTCGGTAACTCTGAAACTGGTGCGGCGAAAGGTGGCTTGTTCGATGATGGTCATCAACTATCAGCCCTGATTGGCCGTACAACAACCCCAATCGCTGACAGTATTAAAGCTGTGCTGTAATGAGTACCGAAACCACATGATGAACTGGCTGAGTCACGACATCGCTAGACTAAGTTAACAGTGGGTTTATTGCGTGGAACATCAAGGCGAGCATCAAAGCTCGCCTTTTTGCTTTGTGGGGCGGTTGATTGCAACTTAACATCATAAAAATGCCAAGTTTCAAGCGTAAAATCATAGAGATTGGCGCAGTTATCAACCACAATTTTAGTGGGATGACTTGCTGATAACAGTATGATCAGAGATGATGCTTCACTGTTAACTCAAACTTGTGATTGAAGGTGTTGTGAATATGTCGAAACTGGAAACCGCACTCGAACAACTGCTATTTCGCGCCCGTTGGTTGTTGGCGCCATTTTTCGTTGGCTTGATGATTGCGGTAATCGCGCTACTGATTAAGTTTTGTAAAGAGCTGTATTTCCTCATGTCAGGGGTGATTACCGGCTCATTAGCAAACCCCATCATCAGTATTCTAACGCTGGTGGATAGCGCGTTATTGGCCAGTCTGTTGCTGATTATTGCCTTCAGTGGTTATGAAAACTTTGTCTCAAAAATGGCGATTGGCGATCATGAAGACCGCCCCGGCTGGATGGGCAAGGTCAGTTTTTCCGATCTTAAACTGAAATTGATTGGTGCAATTGTGGCGATTTCCGCGGTTGAGTTGCTCAAATCCTTTGTGGAGTCTGACACCATGACCAACGCCGAACTCGGTTGGAAAGTGGGTATTCACTTAACCTTTGTGGTGTCAGGCGTGTTGTTTGCACTGACCGATGCCATTGCCGATCGTGGTGGCAAGCATCATTAGCATTTGCGTTGACCGCTAAAAGACAAAAGTCCTGCAAATTGCAGGACTTTTTCGTATGAATTGATGCGGAACTTGCCTTAGATAACCCATATCAGCTAACTCACATCAGCGATGACAGTGTTGAGCGTTATCGAATGTTTTAGCGGCCAATATTACAAGGCGTCATCGGTCACAATCCGCAGCGGTAACAGGTCGCTATCGGTGGTAATAATCAGCGACTCATCAACCCGCACACAACTGCCGCCGTAACTGCCGCCAAGGGCAAAGGTACACACCTGCACACGATATTTGTCGATTTCAGGCAAGCGCCAAAGCTCCTGATAGATACAATCTTGTTCACCAAATCGACCATCAGTTTCACCCAGCACACTGTCGTGCTTGTCCACCAGACTGACGTTGTCACCGCAGCGTCCGGCAATTGGTTTGCGCACATAGCCGTGGGCGATGAGCTCATCGGTCAGTTCAAAACTGGCATTTAGCAGGTAACGATGGTTCGGGAACAATTGCCACAACACAGGGGTAATGGCTTTGTTGCTGGGGATCAGTGTCCACAGCGGCTCATACACTTGCACCTCTGGGCGCAACAATACGTCAATCAGTCGTACCGCTTGCTCAGGATGACCAGTGCGGATCGGCGGCGCATTGAGGTCATCTTCACACTCATGGCGAATTTGATCTAACGCGGTTTCCCATGCCCAGGTCTTCCAAACGCAGCTGATCACATCTCCCTGTGCATCCACGATTTCGCCACTGTCGTTCCACGCCAAAGAATCAAAGCCGCGAATAATCCGGCTGTCGATGCCGGCCTTGGTCATCGCTTTTTGCATAAACTGGGCGTGGTAATCTTCCTCTTTGTCTTTATCTTGCAGAATGTGGACTAAGCCAGTTACGCCGCTGTGACGCCACGCTTCGGTCATTGATGCCAATAAGTCTGCGCCAGCATCTTCGCCATCTTCACAGCCGATAGCTCGCCCCCACAGCCCTTGAATTAACCCCGCTTCGGTATGGCACGAGGCGGAATCCGCGTTGTACTCATACACTTTGAGGCCTTTGGCGGTCATGCAGAAATCAAAGCGGCCACTGATCATCTGATGGCGACGGCTTTGCCAAGAGCGTTTTAACCGGGGCCACAACACTTTAGGGATATTAAAATGTTCCAGCAGCGAATCATCGCGCAGCACTTGCTCTGTGGCGTGCAAGTACATCAGGTGCAGCTCGTTGGTGGCGCGGATTAACTCCCGCTCAGCGGTGGCAGACATTCTGAAATAGCGGCATTGTTCGGCTGGATTGCTGGTAAGAAAATGGCCATTCATGGCGCGCACAAACGCCGCTTGCAACGGATCTTGTTCATTCAACCAGCTTGTTTGGCTGATAGGGTGGGGCATCAGCCGCGAATTGATATCAAACAGCGCTGGATTAACCCAATGTGCGGGTTCTGCATTGGTGGCATCGTCGGTTTGGATCATCCAGCCCAAAATACGGGTATCGGGATACCCTTCAATAATGCGATACCCTTGTTCGGCGGTACGTTCCAATTGCAGCTCGCGGCACCATTGCTGGCCAAGCGGCAGTTTGCAATGTTCCACATTTTGTTCTGCAATGCGCACTTTATCGCTCAGCACTTCGGTAATCACCGCCACATGGCCAGTGACTTCAAATTCGCCGCCTTCCGCCCAAATCAATAACGCGCCTGCTTCAGGTGCGCGTTTGCCGCCGTTGGCGAAAGCATTCAATGGTAACAGGGCATCATCTTCCACATGGCGCAGATGACGAATGGCAAAAATGTCATAAGCCATTGGCACATCGGTGAACACTAAGCCGCGATTGAGATACAGCCAGCGACGAGCAAATTCGACACATTGCCATTTGTAGCCCATGTATTCATTGCCGATGTAACTGCGGTAATCACTAGGCTTGTCGACTTGGTGCTGCTTAATGGAATCGTAATCACTTGAATAGATAGCGACACCGCCAGGGGCGTAACCGAGAAGAGTGCCAAAAGGCTCAGGTGGAAACTGTAATTTATGCAAAGCCACGCTCCATGTTTGTTGGCTTAGGTTGGCGGCAGCATAACGCTGTCTGAGGTGTAACTGAAGTAGCTGTGGCAACAATTTCTGCAAAAGAAAACGCCCGCATGGGGCGGGCGTTTTTGGCTGGGGGAACTCAGCGCTTATTCAGTTGCTTCAGTAGTGATGCGGATAGTCACTTCATCGCTAACGTATGGTACGTATTTAGCCATGTCGAACTCAGAACGTTTGATAGTAGTCACTGCATCGAAGCCGATTGCAGGTACTTTTTTCATTGGGTGTTCACCTTGACCGTTCAGGGTCACTTTCAATGTGGCTTCTTTAGTGATGCCTTTGATGGTCATTTTGCCGACGACGTCGTAAGTTTTTTCACCAGTTTTAGTCACTTTTTCGCTCACGAAAGTGGCTTCTGGATGCGCTTTCACATCGAAGAAATCTTTTTCCATGAATTCGTCAGTCAGTGCTTGTACGTGAGTGTTCACAGTTTTGGTTGGAATAGTCACAGTCACTGATGATTTTTCTGGTGCTTTTTCGTCAAATACCAGTTTGCCGGTCACGTCGCTGAAATCAGCAGTAGGGTTTGAGAAACCGAAGTGGTTCCATGATGCTACGACGCTAGTGTGAGTTGGGTCGATGTTGTAAGTCGCTGCCATCGCAACAGTGCTGATGCTAGACACGCCAACCAGAGCCAAACTCAATGCCATATTTTTCCAAGATTTCATAGTAAAGCCTCGCTTATCCTTGTGGCCTTGTGTGCGTTGACGGGCCAATAAAAGTGATTTGGGTGACGACGGTGCCCGAGAGTAGGCGCAATGAACACCGCCGTCGTTTCATGCACTATATTAATTTCGATTATGTTTTACACAAACGCTAAATATCGGAGATTTCTTTCTAATTTGTAGAACTAAAAGGCAGGGTTGCACATTAAATGCGCGAAAAACAAAGGGCGGATCACTGGCGATTAGGCATTATCAGCACAGACATAGCGGTTTCTACCTAAAGATTTGGCTCGATAGAGCGCGGCATCCGCTCGTTCAAATAGCTGCTGGGAGTCAATAGCATGATCTGCTGGCTTAGTCGCAACCCCAATTGAGATGGTAATAAATTCACTGGCATTCTTGCCGCCGTGGGCAATTTTTAACTGTTCTATGCCGCGACAAAGGTTATCGGCTACATGCGCGGCATTGGCTTTGTCGGTATTTTCTAGCACCACCACAAACTCTTCACCACCAAAGCGGCACACAAGGTCGGTCGCGCCGTGCGTCAATTGCTTCAATGCATGGGCGACCTGCCGCAGAATCCGATCGCCCTCGGCATGACCAAAGGTATCGTTAAACGATTTGAAGAAGTCGATATCGATCACTAGCAGCGATAATGGCAATTGGCGATTTGCCTCATGGGAGGACAACACCGCCAAATGCTGATCAAGGTAACGGCGATTGGCCAGGCTGGTGAGCTGATCGGTATTACTTAATGCGGCCAGCTGTTCATTTTGTTGTTGTAATATCTGCTTGTTGCTTTCCACCACACACAGCAGTTGATCGATAAGTTCGCCTAAGCGGTGCAACTCACTACTGCCACTGAGTCCAGTGCGTTGTGAATAGTCACTACTGAGTGACACATAGCTCACCGTTTTCAGCATTTTAAGTACTGGTTGAATCATGCTTTTGTGAATGAAGAAATAAAATAGGCCGAGGACAATGATGGCCATCACCAAGCCAGCCAGTATGGATGAATCAAAAATTGCGCGGTCATACAGGCGTGGACTTTGCGGAATAGAGAAGGCGATGAGAGGCTTATGTTGCAAGTCTTTTACGCCGATAAATAAACGCCCTTGATAAACTTGCGCATCAACGTCATTGCTGCCCCACTCACTGGAAAGATGAGGGAAAATAGCATCCAAGTCAGCGCCTTGATGTTGTTGCACCAGTTGTTGGCCATTGGGTGACAGCAACTCAACAAATTTATCATCAATAAATTGCCAAACCAGCATAGTGCCCGCGCTGGGGCCATGTTCATTTGATGGCGCGATGCTCTGGCTGGTAACGACAGCTGCTTTCCCATGAACTTCTATAAATTGCACCTTGCTGATCGGCAACTGTTGGTTATCTTGCACTTCCTTTGTTGTAATTAATAATGGCGAATAGATGGCCGGATCAGTGAACTCAGGAGTGACAATAAATTCAAATTCGCGGTTGGCGCTCATGCCAACAATGAGTTGGCCCTGCGCATCGTAGAAATAGATACCGTTAAGATTTTGATGGGCGAAAGTTTGCTTAATAAAGTAGTTTTGTTGAAACCAGTCGATATTTTTCTCGCGAGCGTTACTGTAATTTTCGTCCCACACACCGTTGTCATAAGTGAAATTTTTATTGAGATTCAGCTGCTGCGATATTTGGTTCTTCACCCGTTTGACGTCGAGTTGATCATTGTAGTGGGCTAAATGATCAAGCTGTGGCAGTGTCCAGTTAAATCGAATAATGGTTTGTGCAGCCAAAATACTCACAAAAGCTGCAGCAACTGCGAGTAATAACCGAGAGCGTAATTTAGATTTAACTGACATCCGTACTCCCTTGTAATAGTGGCTATCTTCTCAAGCTCATAGAGTTAGCAGTAAGTATAGAAGCTGATTATTTATCTGAGGCTTAATCAGTGCGGCGAATCTGCCACTTATCGCGCGAGTCGATGGAAGTCGACAAAAATAATTAAGGATGTGACCTTGTTCTTATTTTGATGCTAATTGCCATGACTGATTTTTCAGCATAAATTTTACTCAAAACCATAGACTAAGGTCATGCGCATTGTTGATGTTTACGACTTTGAGTTAATTAGATTTTTGTGTAATGTTGCACTATAAGATACAGCATTGGACGTCGGCATTTATTGAGTAAAAAATAATGAATCCCCGCTCAATTATGTTCGACAAATGATAACGATTAAGAACAATGCTAAGCCTGAGTTGGATGCATTTGTTGCCGCGTAACGCTAGTCAATAAGTTGAGTGCGCGGCGTTGTGGATCATGATTTTGACAGCACAAAGGACGCAAACGGATTGAACCTTCATAGACTTGTTACCTTGCTATTCGCCGTTACGGCGCTAAGTTACAGTCTTGCTGCCAGCGCTGATGCGGGTGCTAGGATTTATGCTATTCAGCCAATTAATCGTTATTTCCAAGAAAGTTGGACCACCCGCGATGGTTTGCCACACAACACGGTAAATAGCCTTGCACAAACACCCGAAGGTTATATCTGGCTAACGACTTGGGAAGGCGTTGCTCGCTTTAATGGCAGTGAATTTAAAGTCTTTGGTCGAGATCGCACTACTGGGTTGCCCGATGCGGGTATGCGCAGTACCCATGTGGATAAAACTGGCCGTTTGATTCTAGGGGGATCACGCGGTGGGTTAACCTCAGTAACTCATCATGTTTGGCAGCCGTTGCAGGCCGTGGGCGGTCTGGTAAACGATATTGTTGCCGAAGATGATGGCAGTTTTTGGGTAGCAACCGAGGGCGATGGTCTTTATCGCGAGTATAGCGATGGCCGTCGTGAGCAATGGACGGTCGATAACGGTATGCCCAGTAATTCGGTCTACACCTTAGCAAAAGACGCCAAAGGTGAACTGTGGATTGGTACTTCTAAGGGCGCGGTGGTTTTCGATAAACAGCAATTTCACCTCAATAAGGCTATTCCCGCCGTGCCGGTATTTGATGTGTTGCCCATTGCCAATGGCTACTTGGTGGCAACGGAATTTGGCTTGCTACAGTGCGATACTGCGTTATGTCAGCAATATGTGCCCAAACTTGCTAACATTGCGGTGTCGGAACTGATGTTCGATCACCAAGGCAGTTTGTGGATTGGCACTATTGAACGTGGCGTTTATCGCTTTAGTGAGCCATTTGGCTTAGAACATCTCGAAACCGACCGCGAAATGCCGCGCAATCGGGTGCTTAGTCTGCTACAAGATAAAGAGAAAAGCATTTGGATTGGTACTAATGGCGGCTTGTTGCGGCTGCGTGACGTGCCATTTTCGACGGTGACAGAATCCCAAGGGCTGGCGGGCAACTATGTCCGTTCGGTGTTAGCCGATCAAGACGATCACAGCATGTGGATTGGCAGCTCCAATGGCCTGAGCCGTTATGACATCACCACTGATAAAGTGGTGGAGTCGCTCATTCCTAAACAATCGGTATTAAGCCTAGCGCAGCAGACCGATGGCACTCTCTACATCGGCACCTATACCTCCGGCGTGTTTGTCTACAAAAATGGCAAAGTAACGTTATTGCTTGACCGCCAACATGGGCTGATCTCCAACGAAGTACGGGCAATATCGCTGAGTAAAGATGGCAGTTTATGGGTGGGAACCTCGCAAGGCTTGAGCATTCTTAAAGACGGAAAATTGCAAAATATCACCACCGCGGACGGACTGCCAGGTAACTTTATTGTGGCGATGGCGCAAGTCGATGACCAAGTGTGGATTGGCACCGGCACCGGCATCACCAAGTGGGCGCACGGTAAGTTCAACGATATTGCCATTAATCACTTTGATAACGCTGAATATGCCTTTGGCTTTTATCATCAATCAGAAAAGCAGCTGCTGTGGGGCGCTACTGACCGCGGCCTGATGCGGCATAATTTGGCGACCGGTGAAACGCAGGTCATTGGCCGAAAAGATGGATTGCCATTTGATAAGTACTTTCAAGTATATATCGATGACAAACACGATATGTGGATGAGCAGTAACCGCGGCATTTTGCGCTTTAGCGAGGCTGATGCTAACGCGGTATTTGATGGCAAATTAAAGCGCTTGCCGATAGTGCTTTACGGCGAAAGCGATGGTTTGATCAGTGCCCAAGCCAACGGCGGTTCATCGCCGACCATTGCTAAATCAACCGATGGCAGTTTGTGGATGTCTACTGCCCGTGGTGTCGCCCGAGTCGACCCTAATCGCTTGTATCTCTTTAGCCAATACACGCCGAACGTTGAGATTGAAAACGTTGCCCTTGACGGTGAGGCGCAACTCTTGAGCCACGCCATTACCATTGCTCCCGAAGTACAACGCATCGAGGTGCGCTACGCTGGGTTAAGTTACATCATGCCGTCACGTATTTTGTACCGCACGCGCTTGCAGGGATTTGATCAAGTCTGGCGTGAGAACGGTAATCAGCACCAAATCGAATTTACCAACTTGGCACCGGGCAAATATCAGCTCGAAATTCAAGCGCAAAATCCGGGGGGCGAGTGGAGTACCCCCGCCACATTGCAAATCATCAAACAGCCATTTTGGTGGCAAACTACTTGGGTAAGTTATCTGGCCTTGCTGGGGTTGTTGCTGTTAATCGGTGCTATCGTGCTGTGGCGTACTCATAGCTTAAGACGTAGCCGCGCCAAACTGCTGCATTTGGTGGAATTAAAAACCGAAGAGTTGCGCAGACATACGACACACCTTGCTGAACTTAACAATGAAAAATCAGAATTGTTAGAAATGCTGCGTCATCAAGCGCTCGCCCTTGAGAAGCAAGCGATGCAAGATGAGCTCACTGGGCTGCCTAATCGGCGCTCATTTGATGAAACTTTCGCGCGGGAGTTTAGCCGTGCCAAACGTAGTGGTCAGCCACTGGCGTTGGCTTTTTTGGATATCGACCACTTTAAGCGCATCAACGATACCCTTAGCCACGAGGCGGGCGACACGGCGTTAGAGTTGTTAGCGGAGCAGTTAAAAGCGCACTGCCGCGAATTTGATGTCTGTGCGCGTTGGGGCGGGGAAGAGTTTGTGATGTTACTGCCCGCAACCACCTTAGAGCAGGCGCGCCGAGTAAGTGAACGCTTACGTTATGGCGTGGCCGCCATGGATTGCAACGATATTGCGCCGCAACTGTCGATTACCGTGAGTATTGGGGTGGCTTGTTCCGATGCGGCCGAAACCAGCGCTGAGCTGCTTAACCAAGCAGATAAAGCCTTGTATCGCGCCAAACAATCGGGCCGTAACCGCGTGGAACTCGCTGATCCTCATGCCGATCTCGGATAAACTTTTTGCGCTCATCTTGTTCGCTGCGTTACACTCGCTGACTCATCTTTAAACCATGGAGTGGTGACGCATGCTAAGCATTGAAGGGCGGTACCGCCGCTATCTAGCTGCCGCCTTTATCTGTTATTTACTGCCGTTTGTTACCGCTGCCGCGACTCCCGCAAGGACAATTCCCATGTTAGTTATTCAAGTGGGTGAGCATACACTTACCGCTACATTCGCCGACAACTCATCGGCCACCGCCCTAAAACAACGTTTGGCTCAAGGCCCCGTCAGCATCGATATGCGTGATTATGGCGCTATGGAAAAGGTCGGTGATTTAGGTTTTAGCCTGCCGCGTAATGATGAGCAGATCGATACCGAAGCAGGTGACGTGATTCTGTATCTTGGCAAAGCCTTCGTGATTTATTACGACCACAACAGCTGGAGTTTGACCCGCTTGGCGCGGGTGAATAATGTCTCAGCCAAAGAGTTGAAGCAGATCTTGTCAGGCGCAAAGGTGTCGGTGACCTTGTCATTAGCGGAATAATCTTCGACTAGTCAGGAAAGTAAAACCTATATGGATACAGCAACATATTTAGCTTACATGCGTAGTGGTGGTCGCGTTGAAGGCGGCTCTGAGCTGCACCAAAAAATGTATGAGTTGTCGCAACGGGCGTTAAAAATTACTGCTGAATTGAACAATCGTTATCACACTGCCGAAGAGGTAAGGGCGCTATTTGCCCAACTTATTAATCAGCCAGTTGATGAGTCGTTTGCTATGTTCCCGCCGTTTTATTCCGATTGCGGCCAAAACATCACCGTCGGCAAAGGCGTATTTATTAACAGTGGTTGCAGCTTTCAAGACCAAGGCGGCATTGATATTGGCGATGGTGCGCTGATTGGCCATAACGTGGTGTTGGCCACGCTGAACCATGATCTTGACCCACGTAAACGCGGCTCGACCATTCCTGCGACCATCACCATTGGCAACAATGTCTGGATTGGCTCTAATGCGACAGTGCTTGCCGGTGTGACCATTGGTGATGGTGCTGTAGTGGCTGCGGGCGCAGTGGTGACCAAAGATGTTGCGCCTAATACCATCGTCGGCGGTGTACCCGCCAAGTATATTAAAACCATTGAGCTGGAAGACTAGCGCGCTGTTTACTGAAAATCACCATTAAAAAAGGCCAGTAGCACTTATGCTCACTGGCCTTTTTCATATTTCATCCGTAAATAGTGGCTAGAAAATATCCCACCACTCGCGTTGATGTTCGGTATTCAACACCACAGTGCAGGTTGTGCCCATCGCTAAAATTTGGTTTTGTGGCAGTTCATCTAGGCTGATGTGTACCGGAATGCGGCGCGCCAAGCGTACCCAGTCGAAAGTGGGGCGCACATTGGCAATTAGCTCTTGCGAGTCTGGGTTATCGCTGTCGTAAATGCCGCGGGCAATACTGCTCACATGGCCATGCATCTTCTCGCCGCTCATCAGTGTGATTTCGGCGCTTTCTCCCTCTTTCACCAACGGCAGTTTGGTTTCTTCAAAGTAGCCATACACCCAGAACGAGTCCTTATCGATCAGCGCCATCGCTGCTTGGCCGACCTGAATATAATCGCCTTTATGTAGATTAAGGTTGGTAATGTAACCATCGGCGGTGGCGCGAATCTTGGTGCGTTGCAGGTCAAGTTTAGCTGCTTCTAACTCGTTTAAAGCGCGTTGATATTCCGCTTCGGCAACCTTGGCAGCGCTGTCTGCTTGACTGCGGTTTTCACGCGAGACCACCAAATCATTGGCGCCACGACGCCGTGCGGCTTCCTCTTTACGCAGATCCACATCGGTTTTACGCGCTATCACATTGTTCACCGCCCGTTGCATCGCCAGTTGGTAGCGCGCAGGGTCAACCTCAAACAACACTTCGCCTTTTTTCACTAGCTGGTTGTCGTGCACCAGTACCTTTTCGACTAATCCCGCCACATCGGGGGCGATATTAATCACGTTGGCACGCACGCGCGCATCGCGAGTCCAAGGGTCATTCATATAGTGCAGCCAAAGTGCGCGAACAAAGGCCAACGCTACAACAACAATCAGCATGGTAAATAAGATGCTGTACAACTTCTTCAATGTCATTTTTAGCCTCAAAGATAAACGGTTAGCGACAGAGCGCTGCTAATCGCGATATAGATTGCAATGCGAAATAGGGTAGGGTGCCAGATGTGGCGATAGGCTCCGGTCACCATCAAAATATGGTTCAGCGCTAATGTGAGGAAATAACCCAGCGCGAACATGGCAGTAACGGTGGGGAAGTAAAAACTATGAAAGGCGAGTTCGCGCATCATTTTAGCTCCTCCGTGATTTGTGCGGCAGCAACGCCGTTGCTTGCGGACGCAAGGTGTACGCGTGTCGGCAGCAGTTGCAGCTCCGTGGGTGCGCTAAATTTAATGCCGCCACCAAGCGCGATAGCCAAATCCGCTTCAACTGTCAGCAAGCGAGCATGCACATTGGCTCTTACCAGCTCTTGCTCTAATAAGCGTGTTTGCGCATCTAACACATGCAAATAGTCGCGAAATCCTTGTTTAAAGGCGGTTTCAGCAGTTTTAAATACTTGATTGGCGCGCGCTACTGCTTCGTCGGCTAATAGCGCCTGATCTTGGGCGGAACGTTGCTGGATCAGTACATCGGACACTTCGCGCAGGGCTTGTTGCAGGGTGGCGTTGTAGTTGTGCACCACCTCGTCGTAACTGGCGCTGGCGATTCCGAGTTGTGCTCGGCGGGCACCGCCATCGAAAATCGGCAATGAAATCGCCGGACCAACAGAATAGCTGCGGTTCTGGGCACTGAAAATTTGGCTCAGGCTACCGACCGTCATCACTTGGCTAAAACCAGCCATCAGGTTGATGTCGGGGTAGAAGTCTGCTTTTGCCAGATCAATGCTGCGCGCCTGCGCCACAATGCGCCAGCGGCTGGCGTTAATGTCAGGGCGGTTGCCAATCAGCGACAGCGGCAAGTTGGTAGGTAAATCGAGGTTGCTTGCTAAGGTCAGCGTTGGACGCTGAATATTGGTGCTTTGCTGCAACGGCAAGCCAACCAAGGTCACCAACTGGTTTTTGTTTAATGCGATGCGCTCATCAATCCCACGGATCACGCTTTTTATCACCGGCAGCTGGGCTTCTGCTTGTTGCAGGTCGTAGCGTGAACCTAAACCATAATCGAACTGGGCTTGGGTGAGGTTGATAATCTCTTGCTGCTGCTTGAGGCGTTTACGTTGCACATCGAGTTGGTCATAGGCCAAGGCCAGCTGAATATAACTGCGGACGATATTGGCGGTAAGCTGTAACTGCGCGGCTTGGGCGCTGATATCGCTCATCGCCAGTTGTGCGAGCGCGCGTTGGTCGCGGTCATCTTGGCGCTGAAACAGATCGATATCGTAGTCAAAGGCTAAGCCCGCAGTGTTATTCCAGGTGGTATCGCCATTAAGCCCAGCGCCATAGTGGGTATCTTGCGGCCAATGTTCCACGCCTAGACTGCCGCGTGCATTCAGCTTGGGTTGGTCAATCGCGCTGACCGCGCCAAGTTGCGCTTGGGCAATGTGAATACGATCTACCGCTTGTTGCAGTGTGGGACTGAGCTGAGTCATTTGGGCAATAAGCGAATCGAGCTGCGGATCAGTAAACGCGCGCCACCATTGTTCGCTGACCGGTGGGGTTGGCGCTGATGCAGTTTTATCCGCAACGTTGCTCATTGCAGGAATGCTGGCCATTTGCGCGTGTGGCGCAATGCCATCGGAAGACGCGCAACTGCACAACAGTGGCAGCACTAGGCCGGCAAGATAACCGCCGTAGCGCTTACGCGGTTGCTGGGCGCCTAAAAGATAACGACTCATATGCTCCTCTAAGCAATTAAAAATACTAAATTATTGGGTAATGGGTTGGCGTAAATATATGTTGCTAACCTCGGCAACAATCCGTTGCTGCAGCGGTTGGCTGTGCGCACTTGGGCTGACTTCTGGCACCGTGAGTGGAAACACGATAGCGGCCACTAACATGCGCAAAAACAGCGATGGATCGTGATAATCAATTACTCCGGCTGCTTTGGCTTTGGCTACTACGGCCAGCATCGGCTGCTGCATCGGCTTAATCACTTGCTGCTGAATCACTTTGGTACGTTCAGCATTCATGGTGGCTTCTTGCAACATAAAGGCTGATAAATCAGGATGTTCAATGGTAAATCGAGTATGAAACTCAATAAATTGATACATCGCTTGGTAGGGCTGGCTATCGGCCAACTGATTAATGGCTTCAAAGGTGGCGCGATGCTTTTGTTCAAACTCGTCAGCGACGGTGTCGAGCACCGCTTGCCACAACTTGGCTTTGTTGCCAAATAAACGGGCACAAAGTGCCACATCAACATCGGCACCACTGGCAATCGTACGCAAACTGGCTGCTTCGTATCCATGCTGGGCAAAGGCTTTAATTGCCGAGCTTAGCAGTGCCTCGCGGCCGGAAATTTCATTACTGTGGCGACGGCCACGACGACGCGGCGCAGTAGAAGGAGTGTCGGTCATAGTCTGCTCTTTATTCATTCTAGGTGTTAACGGTTGGCGCGATTGCTGGCGCGGGGGCAGCCGTCAACTCGGGGATAAATGCCTTATTGTAGGCTTTAAATGGGCCAACCTGATCCAGTAATGCCGCATGAATAAAGTGTAAATAGCTCATCATTTGCCGCTTAGGTGATTCATCGAACAGTTGAGTCTCAGGTTCTAGCTGGCATTTGGTGACCGCAATCACCCGCTCGGTCAGCCTCAGCGCATGGCGATAATGACGCTCGTTCGGGGTTTGATAGAGCAACTCCAAGGCACTTTTCATGGTCACTAATGACTTACGCCAGCGCCGCTCCGCAATTGTCAGTGGCGTACTATCTTGATTGAGTTGGGCCAGCAGTTGCCGGATCTCTACCGTAGCGTGACTCACCGACGCCACACTGGAATACCAGTTGAGTAGGCGGCCTTGCACTACTGATTGCCCCATGGTGAGACCATAAGTGTGATGCAGTAAGTCACGGCAGCGGCTGTCAATTTTGGCACTTAAATCGCGTAAATTGTCTTTGCTTGCCAAGGGCACTAACATGCGCAAATCATGGATCAGCGCTTTAGATAACCAGCGGCCTGACGGCGGGAACAGTAGCGACGACATCACCGCTGCGATAATCATGCCGAGGTAACCTGAGAGCGCCATATTCACAAAGGTTGCCGGGTCGAATTCTGCGGGGTTTGCGGGTGAGGCGACAAAGCTAAAGTTAATCATCGCGCCCATGCCCATACCCGCATATTTGGGGGTTAATGTCAGCCAAGTGCCGAGAACAAAAATGGGCGCCATGCAGGCCATCATCAGCGGAAAACCGTCGACTTTAGGCAGTAACCAGAAGGTGATGATAAAGCCGATGATGTAACCCAGTCCCGCACCTTGTGCCATGCCAACCATCATTTTATGTGGCGCCGGTGATGTGGCGGTCAGCATCAAACCGATTATTGCGGTTTGAAAAAACATGGTGCCGCCTTGCCAACCACTGAGATACCACATGCCGTAAATGGCAAAAATCACAATGGCAGCGCGCAGGCCGCAAGAGAGCGCATACAGCGAGTTAACCGACGACTGCCACGACCATTTGGGGGCAGGCTCATCTTGCTGCGCTGGCGTTTGTTGTTGGCTAAGCGCGGCATATTCCTCAAGATAAATCCGTAAGCGGTCAGTAAAGCGGAACAGCAGCTCCACGTTGGTTTCGTACAATTCAAATAGCCGTTGCTGATTGGCGGCAGACAATGCCAGATAATCAGGCGCTGCCAATAGTTGCGCGCGTTGTTCGCGAATCGACAGTTTGGCCGACATACAGATCAAGTCCATCCGCCGTTGATAACTGGCCGCACGCGGGCTGTTGATGTCATCAGCGACTAGCTCTTCAAGCAAATCAATCAGCGGTTGGTTAATACGGTTCACTGCATGGGTGATCAGTTGGTACTTCGCTGGTTGGGCATCAATAGCAAAAAACAACCGCGACAGTGCATGTAACCGCGTACCCAGCGCCATAAAGTTGTGGGTGAGGCGGATCAACTGGTTGCGCATGACATGCATATGCGGATCTTCAATACAGGCGGCTTGGCGCACAGCCTCGGTCATCACTGCTTGCGAGGCAAATCTGAGTCGGGCAATTTGGTAAGCTTCTGGTGAAATCTGATGTTTAAACAGCGCCAGCGAGTGTTCGCAAAAGCTACTGAGGCGTTTAGATAACAGTGACTTATAGGCGGATTCCGTGGTATCAGGAAACACCAATGCGGTAATAATCCCACCACATAAAATCCCTAACATCACCGACAAACCACGGCCAATCGACACTGGTACTGCAATGTTTGGGTCCATCGCCGCGGGAATGCCAATCATCCCCACCGTATAACCCGCCAACAAGAAACCATAACTGCGCATATCGCGATAACGCACCGCGCCGGCGATACAGAACATACACCAGAGCACCGTGCCCAGTACAAACATCACCGGATGCTGGTGGAACAGCGCCACGAGCAACAAGCTGATGGCCAGGCCAAACACAGTACCAATAATCCGCGCCACACTTTTAGTCAGCACTTGGCCGGTTTGCGGCTGCATCACGATCAGCGCTGTGAGTGCCGCCGAACGGGTGCTCGGCAACTGCAAAAACATCGCCAACCAGTAGGAAATGGTAATTGCCAGTAGCACTTTCGCGACATAAATCCAGCTAACGCCTTGGTTAGTCAACCAGGCTTTAATGGCTTGCTTGTGTGGCTGTGCTGTTAAGTAACTTTCTGAAAACGCTGACATATGCTTTTAAATAAAATCAAAGATCCCTGCTCGCAGCTCACAGTGAGTGCAAGTAAGTAGAAAAATAATGTAGTGAAAATCGAGCAAAGAAACGTTGGCGAGTGCGCTGTGGCGAGGACGCAACAACTATAAATCAACGGATGATGATTTAACGTTTTTTTGAGATAAAGATCAAGTTAATTTTCTAATTAATTTTTGCGAGATGTTTGGCGAACTGAGACTAACTCACCGGAAGTATTAAAGATTTATGCCGCGCCAGCGTTTGTTTGCAACCGTGAGCGATCGTTTTATCGATCTAAATTTATCTATACAGTTGATCAATACATTTATGGTGTATAGATTTACTGTATTCAAGGTGATCGAAGAGTATCCAATGCAAACCAAATACAGCATCAATGAACTCGCCACATTAGTGGATATATCGGTGAGAACCCTGCGCTTCTATCTGCAAAAAGGGCTGATTTCAGCGCCGCATGGCAATGGTCGCGGTGCGTGGTATGACGCCGACCACCTTGAACAACTCATTAAAATCAAACGCTGGCAAACTGCTGGCTTGTCACTTGAACGTATTCAAGCCCTATTGGCGCAAAGCAACGCGCCTGAGCTGCCAGTCTTGCAACCCAAACCCGGCGATATTCAAGTGGTAAGTCATCTGCACCTCGCCAACGGCTTAACCTTAATGATCGACCCCAGCGCCGCCAATCTCAGCAGTGAACAGTTACGCACCTTGGCGCAAGCGTTGATAAACACCTACCAACAAGTAACGCATCAAGATGCGCAGCAAGGAGTAAAACAGGATGACATTCGGGATGAATAGTGTGCTGGGCCAAGCGCCGTTGGGGTTTAACGGTGACATAGTGCTGCGCCATACCGCGGTTGCCGCGCAGCTCAATGGTGCGATCAATGAGGTGCAACTCACCCATGAGTTTATTAATCAAGAGGATGACTGGATTGAGGCGGTGTACACCTTTGCCTTGCCACTGGATGCGGTGATCCTTGGCTTAACCCTAACTTTGGCCGAGCAAGTGCTGGTGGCCAATATTGTGGCAAAATCGGAAGGTGAGCAAACCTACGAAGATGCCATTACGGACGGCGACAGCGCGGTATTACTGACCCAGATTGACGATGGCTTGTATAGCCTTAACGTGGGTAACTTGCAGCCGCAAGATAAGGTCAGCATCTGCATTCAATACGCTCAAGTGTTGCGCTGGCAAGATCACGGCCTGCGGTTTTACTTTCCTTGCACCATCGGCGAACGCTACGGTGATGCATCTGCTGCGGGGCTTGAACCACAGCAACAGATTGAACACGCGTTGGATAACGGCGCCCGTATGAGCTTTAGTTTCCGCGTTCAAGGCGCGTTGGCTGATGCCCGCGTTGCTTGTCCGTCCCATTCGCTCACTCAGCAAATGTTGGACAACTGCTTGGAACTCAGCGCCGAGCAGTTAATCCCCGATCGCGACATCATCATCAATCTTGCTGCACCGCGCAGTTTTGCTGGCGAACTCTTGGTGGAGCAAAGCGAGTTTGGTACGCAATATTGCGCCAATCTGCTGTTGCCTGAGTTTGACCAACCCGCAAGCCGAGCGCCGCAATGCTTTCAGTTTGTGATCGATTGTTCTGGCTCAATGTTGGGCGATTCGATGCAGCAAGTGCGCAAAGCTTTGCGGGCGATCAAAACCCTGTTGCTGCCTGATGACTATTTCAATCTAGTGCTGTTTGGCTCAGATGCCGAAGCGCTGTTTGCTCAGCCAGTAAAAGCCGAAGCTGCTGCACTGAGGCATTTAGCCGACCAAATTGAGCAGATCGATGCCATTATGGGCGGCACCCACATGTTGACAGCCTTTGAAAAGGCGCTGCAAACAGGCGTGCATCCTGAGCTTAGCACCCAAATATTGCTGATCACTGACGGCGAAATCTGGGAAAGCAGCGAGCTACTGAAGTTGGCTAACCGCGCCCAAATGCGAGTATTTAGTATTGGTGTTGGCTCAGCGGTGAATGAGGCGTTATTGACTCGGTTATCGCGCGACACGGGCGCCGAAGCGGTGTTTGTCTCGCCCAATGAATCGATGGCCGATGCGATAGTGAGCCAATTTAGACGCAGCCGTTTTGCAGTGCTGGACCGTATTGCGGTGTCATGGCCGACCCCCGCGATTGAGCTACCTGTTCCCAATGTCTGTTTTAGTGGTGATGGCTATCAACGCTATGCTCACATGCTCCAAAAGACAAAAGCCCGAAAGGAAAATGCCTCTGAGCCCCGTGCCATCGAGCCGAGCGCATTACCCGCTACTGTCGCAGTCACATTGCACAAGCAACAGCAGCAACTGAATGTGGATATTCCGGTACGTCACTTTAGCGGGATTGCCAATGCAACGCTGGCCAGATTAGCGGCAAAACAGCGACTGCCGTTTATCACGGTTGCTGAGTTCGCCACGGCTGAAGCCGTTAAATACGCGCTGCTATCCGAGCACACCAGTTGTGTGTTGGTGGCTGAGCGCGAATCTAAATCGACTGAACTGCCACAACTGCGCAGCGTGAAACATACACGCCCCGTGGGCGAAATGGGCTTTGGTTCTGCTGCAAGTCCGGTTCATCATGACGTGTGCTACTCATCTGCGCCACTGATGAGTGACCGCCAATTCGCCCCAATGGACGTAGCTTACAGCGGTGGATCGGGTGGTGCGCCAAGAGATATCGTTAGGCCGCTGGAACAGCTTAATTACATGGATATTCCAGCCTTTTTACGGAAGTCAGACACCGATATAGCAGGCGATAACGAGATAGACCCGATAACTGAGTTTGAGGATGACGATTCACCGTTTTATCTCACTGATGCCGAACCCGATGAATGGCTCAGCCGTTTACTTGAAGCGGTCGACGCCGATTGCTTGCAACTCAATTATCTTGCGCTGGAACGACTCGGAATAGATTTGGATGATTTGCTGGCGTTGGACTTTTATCCCGATGTGGATGAACCCAATATGGTCTATCAGGTGCTGTGTTTATTTATCGAGATCACCAACGCGGGGCGCCAAGCACGGCCACTGCGCCATTGGCTCAAACAGCAACTGCAGCAACACCCCGAATTGGCTACCATCGACGCCGATGATAAATCGGTGCTTGAGCGCGAACTACGGCGTTACTTTGCCGCAATGGCATAAGCGCAATGGCATAAGCATTAACGGCTAAAAAACAACAGCGCGCCGACGAAAGTCAGGCGCGCTGTTTGTATGTGCCACGTTGGTTGGCTGAATTACTCCGTTAGCACTGCTTTCAACCGCGCCAAGGTGCGCATGGAGTCGGTCGCTAACATCGGCTCATAATCAGGATTATTGGCGCGCAACCAGTATTGCCCTTGCTTATCTTTTTCGACTACACGTAGCAAATATTGGTTATCACCAGTTTCATCTTGGATCTCTATCACTAAGGTTTTGCCTGTAATAGAGCCGGCACTAGCCGGTGATACAGCTTCCAACAGCAAGAGGTCTCCATCGCTAATTGGCTGTTTGCCGCCGTTCATCGAGTTACCTGATGCACGGGCTAAAAAGTGCTTTTTGGGATCAACTTGGTGCCTTGTCACTGGACGCCATTCACAGTCATCGTCGCGGCCTGTTTTAAAGTGGCCACAAGCGATTTTGAGATTCGGATAGAACGGCAGTTCAGTGGCATCTGTGGCGTATTCGGCAGCAAGCGGTTCTGCTGCTAAAGGTGTTGCAGATCTTATAGGCGTGACGGTGGCACTCTGAGTTTCGTCAATCTTCAACGGAGCAGATTTTGTCTCTTCCGTTTCATCCACTTTGTCGCTCACGTTGAGAGGTTGAATAGCTTTAACATTGCAGTAGCGCGCCAGTTGATAATCAACTAGCTCTTTAGTCATCTGCGTTAATGGCTCAACATCCTGCTCATTAACTGCAAAATTAGCGGCAAAGTGTTGCTCTTTTTCAATAAACCATTGCACACCGGTTTTCTTGTCGGCTTGCATAGAGAAATGGATTGGGTTCTTTCGCCAGTAGCTTTGCCACTTGTTGCCGTTGGTATCATTGATAGCTGCCATCGCTTCTTTGCTGGCAAAATCGGTTTGTTTGAGGTGAGGGTAGCCGTCAATAATTAGCCGACTTTGTTGGCAGAGTTGCGCAATCGTGGGCGGCGTGCGAAAGCCATCAAGCTCGACAAAGGCTTCAAGCAGAATGGCCTTAAATGATTTGTTCATGCTGGTAGTTTGCACTGCATGCAGCAGAAAATCGCGGTATTGATTAACCTGCCCCGTTAATTGCGGATCATCGCTCATGCGTGCCACTAACTCCCACCAACTGCCGTGTTGTTTGTTGACCTTACCGAGCCGGTCATCAATGTTAGCAATATAAAACTCGGTGGCACTGGGGCGATGCCCAAGTTGTGCCGCCAATGCTTGGTAATCTTCAACTGCGGTGGTGCGCAGTTGCTTGGTGAGCTTGTGCCAGAAATCTACGGTTTCGGGATCAATATTGATACGGCAACCGGCGCCTAGTTCCGGTGCTGGGCGGTCGATAGCGCCACTACTCATAGTGGCTGTCGATAACTTCAGTACTGCACTTTTGTTGAAAAAGCTGTTGTGGTTGCCAATAAAATCGATCACCACTAGCTGCGATTTGTTGCTGTGGCGCCGTAGTCCTCGCCCTAATTGTTGCAGAAACACAATGTTGGACTCGGTGGGCCGCAACATCATCACTGTGTCAATCGAGGGTAAATCTGTGCCTTCATTGAACAGGTCGATGGAAAACACCACATTCACTTGGCCGTTATCCAGCATGGTCAAGGCTTCGTTGCGGCGTACCGCTGAACCACTGTATACCGCAATGGCGCGTAAGCCAGAATCCGCAAACTGTTGATTAAAATAGTTAGCCATGAAATCGGCATGCGCTTTTGACATGCAAAACGCCAGTGTGCGGCTTTGTTGGCGCTGTTGCCAATGCTGGAAAATATGCTGGGCGCGCTTATGGGTGGCGAATTGATATTCCAACGCCGCGGGGTCAAATTTGCCATTGCGCCACGGAATACTTTGATAATCGACACTGCTGTCCCAAATACCGTAGTAATGAAACGGCACCAGAATCTTTGTATCAATGCCATGCACCAGATTGCGCTCAAACACCAAGTTGTTGTGGCACAACGCGAGAATATTGGCTTGATCAGTCCGCTCCGGCGTAGCGGTCAAACCCAGCAAAAAGTCTGGCGTAAAATAGTTGAGCACATTTTGGTAGGTGGTTGCGCTGGCGTGGTGGAATTCATCGATCACCACATAATCAAAGGCATCTCTAGCAAAATGCGTCAGATGACTTTTACGACCAAGGGTTTGAACCGAGGCAAACAGAAAATTGCGGTCACGATCTTTTTGTTTACCATGATAGAACCCCGATGATTTTTTCGGGTGTACTTTGGCAAATGTATTGAGTGCTTGGCTCAAAATCTCTTCACGATGCGCGATAAACAGCACGCGTTTGGCATTCATCTGTTTGGCATCAAACGCGGCCAAAAAGGTTTTCCCCATGCCAGTGCCCATCACCACCAAACCCCGCAAAAATCCGGCTTTTCGGCTGATGTTCAGCGCTTGCAACGCTTCAATTTGTGCTGCGTTTGGCAGATATGAAAGCTGGGCTTCACCCGCGAGGCTGTTGATAACGGGATTGAGTTCCACCGACTGACGGCGATTAATGTAATCGCTAATCCATGCATCAGTGAGTGGTTTGGCATTGGGGTGATTAAATATGGCCTTGAACTGCTGGCGGATATGCTGAAATTCTTGCTGTGTTTTACTGTCGCTGTTCGCTTGGCAGTCAAGCCGCAGTGACCATTCATGAGCTGTGGTTAACGCTGGTCTACTGATGTTGTTCGAGCCGATAAATGCAGTACCTTCGAGCAGTTGCTGCTGGTGGCTGCGCGCGAAAATATAAGACTTCATATGGAAGCCTTGCTGGCCACACTCAAACACCCTGACGTTGATGTCATCATCATCGCTATTAAGGGCGCAGAGCTCTCTTAACGCTGTCGGTTCGGTAATACCTAAGTAATCTGAGGTAAGCAGCCGTAATTGCAGTGGTTCATCAGTAGCGGCTTTTCGCTCGATTGCTTCAACCAGCGCGGGCATTAATAGTTCAAGCCCTGACTGCCTGATGAAAGACACTGCAATTTCAATCTCATCGGCATGATTGATGGCATGCAGCAGTTGTTGCAGTAGCTGGTCATCATTGCCTACCGTCAGCAGATGATGATCGAGCGTGAGCAGGGAGGAGCGGCTCATCGTTCGGTTCGCTTAATCAAGATGGCATTCAACCACTGTTCATTCTCGCGGCCAGGGCGTAAATCACTGGTGAGCCACAGCTCTTTAACTGATAACGCTGTTGGCGCCAAATGTTTCGCAATGAGCGCTTCATTAAGGTTGGTAAAGCGGCGTCCATCGCGCTCGACTACATCAACCCCATATTTAAACGAACAGTACAAAATACCGTCGGGTTTTAACCACTGCGCGATGTGCATAAATGTGGCAGTTAACTCATCGGTGGGAACGTGCAGTAATGAGGCGCAAGCCCAAACCGCATCTTGCGTGGCAGTGGGTAATTGAAATTCGAGGAAACTGCTATGCCAAATCTTATGTCCGCTACTTTCGCTTGCCAGCATTACCATAGCTTCGGATGCGTCAAAGGCACTGACATCATGACCGCGACTTAAGAAGTACCGCGTATCTCGCCCTGAACCGCACCCCGCATCAACTACTTTGGCATGCGCTGGCAGATATGGCTCAAAGCGTTGATACAAGGGCGCCATATCGACCGCAATTGTGCCGTCAAAAAACGCCTGCGCATTTTGGTTGTAATAGTTGTTATTCATTTGAAACTTCACACATTAACCTTGACCTAACCATACCGCAAAATGGCCTGTTACCAATAGATAACTGATCAACCAATCGGTGTCGCCGCATCACAATCTTGGCAAATCAAGGTGTAAGACTCGCCGCGTTTACTGACCTTAGTGTTCTTGGATTGGCATTGTGGGTCTAAAAGTTTAATTTTTTGCCGATAGACGGTTAACTGTAAATCGAGTCAAATCAATTTGGTAAAGTAGATTAAGAGCCATCGAGATGGCCGGAGAGGTTAATTGGTTATAATTTACTCCAGTAACACAAGCTATCGCACATGGAATAACGACGCCAGTTAAAGAAAAAGGACTGAAACCGTAATAGAATCAGTCATTTAGGAAAGTGGTGGAGGCGGCGGGACTTGAACCCGCGTCCGAAAAACCTACGCTCAAGGCGCTACATGCTTAGTCTCTCTTTTATTTAACCGGTTGAACTCCGAAAGACAGGATTCCAAACGGTGAGTCCGGTACTGTTTCGCGGTTCACCCCCGAACAAGGTTCCCTCGCTAGCACGATGTAGGGTGACCATCTGATCCACTGCCCATGTGCGAGACGTGTGGTAGATGGCTAGCGGCATTAAGCGGCTAGAGCGTAGTTATCGTCGTTTGCAACTATAACTTTGCGGCTTTTTACGAGGCCAACCGCCCCTCGGCATGCTCCCGGAGTTTCGCGAATCCCGTCGAATCCAGAATCGCCCCCGAAATTGTTCCCAATTGTAACCTGTTATATGGGTTTAGACCATTTTTTCAAGTGAAGGTTACAACTGTTTGCTCGTTATCCGTGCAATTACGGCCAACGCGCTGTTATTTTTTCATCGCGCGGGCTTTTTCAATGGCCCATTCGCGTTCTTTAATATCTTCGCGTTTGTCGTGCGCTTTCTTACCTTTACCGAGGCCGATTTCCACTTTCACCCATGCACCTTTACGCCAGTACATAGAAATAGCAACCAGAGCGTAACCTTGACGTTCGACAAGTCCTGCCAAACGGTCGAGTTCTCGACGATTGAGCAAGAGCTTACGTGGTCGGGTTGGATCGCATACGACATGCGTCGAGGCGGTATGAAGCGGCACAATGTTACAGTTGTACATGTAGGCTTCGCCGTTCTTGATCTGGACGAAAGTATCCGACAGGTTAACTTTACCTGCGCGAATTGACTTCACTTCCCAACCCATAAGCGAAAGGCCAGCTTCGATTTTTTCATCGAACCGGTATTCAAAGGTGGCACGTTTGTTCCGCGCGATAGCCGCGGGTGTAGTGCCTTTTTTGTTTGCGTTCTTCTTAGCCATAGGCCCGCTATTATACGCAGCGGTAAACATTTTGGAATTGGGGCTGCTAAGTTTTTGTTGTTAACGCGATTAGTGGCAGTTTAGGTGCTGGCTTTTTGTGCATATTGGTCTGATCTGGTGGGGTAAAGGTGCGTTTTTCTGTTCGCATGTTACAATCCCGCTTTCAAAATTTTCAGCATAGGTAGTTGGACGGAATGCCGCATATTTCCCGTAATATTCTGGTGCGTTATAGCGCTCAGCAGATGTACGATTTGGTTAATGATGTTGAGTCGTACAAAGAGTTTTTACCGGGATGTGTGGGCGGCAAAGTGCTGGAGTTTGATGGCCGCACTATGGTGGCGTCGGTGGATATTGCCAAAGCGGGGATCAGTAAGACATTTACTACCCGTAACCAAGTTGTTGATGGTAAAAGCATTGAGCTGAAGCTGGAGAATGGTCCGTTCCGTCATTTGAATGGTAGTTGGAAATTTACTGAGTTAACTGAAGACGCCTGTAAAGTTGAGTTTGAGTTGGATTTTGAATTTGCCAACGGCTTAGTGGGCATGGCGTTTGGTCGGGTGTTTAAAGAGTTAGTTAACTCAATGGTGTCGGCATTTACTGCGCGTGCCAAGGAGGTTTACGGTGGCTGATGAGCAGATGTTTCCGGTGGATGTGATTTACGCGAAACCGAATCAACAAAAAGTGATTACGGTGACGGTCACCCAAGGCACAACGTTCAAAGAGGCGGTTGAACATAGTGGTATGGTGGCGTTTTTTCCTGAGATTGACCTGGATGATCTTAAACTTGGTTCGTTTAGCAATCAGGTAAAGCCAACGGACGAAGTTAAGCCGGGGCAGCGGATTGAGATTTATCGGCCATTGATTGCCGATCCGAAAGAGGTGCGTCGCCGTCGTGCGGAGAAAGCCAAAGATGAAGGGCGTATCAATAAGACGACCGGAGCCAAGATCTCCTAACGGGATAAATAGATTGCATTAAAAAAGCGCCTAGATGGCGCTTTTTTTGTCAGCATGTTTTGACGCACTCATTCGATTAATTTTCTTCAATCAACGGTTTTGCATCTGCTCGACTTTCTGGGATCAGCGGTGCGGCGTCGTTACTGTTGGCTTTGCTCTTGGCTGGTGCGAGTAGGGCACTTTGATCGAGCGGAGTGTTGAATTCTGCGCTCAGTTCATAGTCACCGGTGACGGATGTCAGCTTGTCGCCGTTAAAGTGGGCAATTAGCTCTTTATGAATTACCGAGGCATCACGGCCACTTTTGAAGTGGTAAACATAGTACCAAATGTTGTCGGAAAAGCTGTCGCGCAAAACTGGGCGGCCGAGAATAAATTCCACTTGCTCTTTGGTCATGTCGATGCGCAGTTTCTCAACCTGCTGCGTTTCCATGTAGTTGCCTTGTGGAATATCTGGCTTATACACCAACCAGTCCATCACGCTACATGCACTTAACGATAAACTGAGCGCCACTGCACCCAACAAGGTAAGACTTTGCTTTTTAATCAACATTGACAGCACTACTTCCAGAAAAATTGTCGGCCATGATAACCAAGCCCCTTGATGGTGACAAGGACAATAGGCTTGGTGCTGAGAGCTATGACAAACAGAATATTAACAAGTTCGATCTCAGGCCAAAATTTTGTGCGGTTTGTTTAGTTTATCTGCGCGAGTTGCTGGATTAGCTGAGTAACTAGCGCCGTAGCTAGGGCTAATCATTTTCATCTACAAGCGCCCACGATTCGCAGTGATTAATCGCTGAGTTTCACAATGTGCTAGTGCGCGAAAAAAGTTGGCGGATTTTTCAAACTGGCCGTTTAATCTGCTTTTGCTCAAGCATATACTAATAGTCCCTACTGTCTTCGGACGCGTATTACCGTGTCGGTTGTCCAAAATTCACATCTTTTACCTACATCCACGCTAGGCTGGTGGCGTTTTTGCGTCTGTGTGTTGGTCGATAGTTTTTTTCACGAGGAACCCTGATGGATCAGGATGGCTTATTTGTCTCCGTTTTACTGTTTTTATTAGCAGCGGTCGTGATTGTACCCTTGGGTAAGCGGGTCGGGATTGGCCCTATTTTGGCTTATCTGGCCGCCGGCGTTTTGCTGGGGCCGGGCGGTATTGCGATTGTGTCAGAGCCGAGTGCCGTACTGCATTTTGCAGAGTTTGGCGTGGTGCTCATGCTGTTTATCATGGGGCTGCAGTTGAGCCCAGGCAAACTATGGGAACTGCGCAGCGCCATTTTGGGGCTGGGAAGCGCGCAGGTGCTGGTGTCGTGGCTGGCGATTACCTTGCTTGCAATGCAGTTTGAGGTGGCATTGGCGCCAGCGGTAGTGATTGGTGCCGCGCTAAGTTTGTCGTCTACGGCATTCTCGGTGCAGTTGATGACCGAACAAAGATTATTGGCAACTCCCGTAGGGCGGGATGCATTTGGGGTGTTGTTGATGCAAGACCTCGCCGTGATCCCAATGTTGCTGCTGACAACCTATCTAGCCCCTGATATGGCGGATGAATCAAAGCAAGCGGTGCCTTGGTATTTGACCTTGGTGGCGCTGGCGGGTTTTGTAGTGGTAGGGCGCTATGTGTTGCCTAAGGTGCTGTATCTGGTGGCCTCAAGCGGGGTGCGTGAAGTCGTTACGGCGTTGTCGCTGCTTTTGGTAATGGGCAGTGCGTCATTAATGGCATGGCTGGGGCTTTCTGCCGGTATGGGGGCATTTTTGGCGGGAGTGATGTTGGCCAACTCCAGTTATCGTCATCAATTGGAAACCGATATCGAGCCTTTTAAAGGGTTATTGCTCGGACTGTTTTTTATGGCCGTCGGCATGACCATGGATTTGAGTTTAATTCTTACCGAGCCATTGTTGTTACTGGGGGCTCTGGTTGCCATGCTGGCAATCAAAGCGCTGGTGTTGTTGCTGGTGGGCAAATTCCGCAAACACAGTTGGCGGGCGGCGATGACCCTCGGGATTGTTTTGGCTGAAGGCGGGGAGTTTGCCTTCGTGTTATTGTCGCAGGCGCAGCTTTCGGGCTTGATGACCAAAACGCTGTCTCAAGCGCTGGTGTTGGTGATTGGGCTATCCATGGTGCTAACGCCGTTTTTACTCAAGTTGCTACGCAGTGATAAGCGTAAAACCGATGATTTTGCTCGCCCTGCCGATGCAATAGCGCCGGTATCTGACTGCGAAGTGGTGATTGCTGGCTTTGGCCGTATGGGGCAAATCACCGGGCGGATTTTGGCGTCGTCAGGGATCCCGTTTGTGGCACTAGATAAAGATGCTGAACACGTCGATGTGGTACGCCAATTCGGCGGTGAGGTCTATTTTGGGGATGCGAAGCGGTTAGATATGTTGCTGTCGGCCGGATTAGATAAGGCGCGGTTGATTTTGATCGCGGTGGATTCTGTGGAAGATTCGCTGCAAATTGTTGGGCAAGTGCAGGCGCATTTTCCTAAAGTCACTATTATTGCGCGGGCGCGTGATCGTAACCATGCCTATCGCTTAATGGCCCTCGGTGTGACTGAAATCTTCCGTGAAACGCTAGGCTCAGCATTAGACGCCAGCGAATGGGTACTGCATGAGCTGGGGATGTCGCGTTTACAAGCGGCAGAGCGGGTCAGGATTTTTGCAGAGCACGATCAAGCTCAAGTGAAAGCCAGTGTACAGCACCGTGATGACTTAAAAGCCTTGATCCGTATTTCCAACCAAGGGCGTTTAGAACTCGCCAGTTTAATGCAACAAGACCGCGACAAGGGGCTTTAAAACGAAGGTGATGGCGACAGGCTAACGCTGCTGTTGCTGTCATCGAATGCGTTAATCAAATGCGAGTATCAAGCGATAACCGTTATGTGTTTGGCGCAGGGTTTCAAGCGAATTTGCAACCGTGCGCTACAACGCAACAGCTTTGCCTCACACATTTCGACCTGCCGAATACGCAGTAACCGCCTCAAGCTGCCACAAGTGATCAACGCTGCTGGAGCTGCCTTTTGTGCTTGATAAGCGCTGATTTCCAATAAAAAAACGCAAAAATGAAATTTTTTTGTGATTGACCAAAATAATTTCCGATTTTGTGCGTCTTTTATCACATTTCTATTTGTCAAATTTTACAAGCTATTAACAAGTTGACGTGTAGGTAAACTCAAAAATCGGCAATAGTTAAGTTTCTTTTGTAAAATTTTACAGAAATACTCTGTTTTTACTGTGTTAGCAGGTTTACCTTCACGTAATGTTGGCGAATTTTTGTCATATATGCGGCCGTAACTTTGTCTTCTGTGTGTAATAAAATAATTACATCATAATTTTAGTGACGTAATTTAATTACCTGATTGTGAATTGGTCAATTCATCTGACAACTTTACATTGGATTGTTTGTAAAATTTCACAATAAAATAAAGTTAATATAATTCAGTGTATTATAGTTTAAAAACGTTTTGGTCATACCAATTTGTTAGCAACCAAATCGCATTTTTGGGTGATTTTTGTACGGTTGCGCTGGTTAAAAAATGTCGGTAGGTTTCTCGTCGTAAAGGCACATTTGAGGATGTGCTAACTAAAGCGAGTGAGGAGCCACCACCATGCAACAGACAGCAAAGCAAACCAGTGACGAACAGCAAATGGGTCACTTACAGATTGTCGGCGATTTTGTTGAAGGTCAGCAGCGAGTGCTAACAGAGGGCGCACTTGGGTTCCTACAATCCTTGTGTGATGAGTTTGCCGCTGAAGTGCCAACGATGTTAGAGCAGCGTCGTATGCGCCAACGTCAAATTGATGCAGGCCAACTCCCAGACTTTTTAGCTGACACTGCGGAAATCCGTCAGGGCGATTGGAAGATCCGTGGTATTCCTGCCGATCTGCAAGACCGTCGCGTAGAAATCACTGGTCCAGTCGATCGTAAAATGGTCATCAATGCCCTAAACGCTGGCGTAAAAGTGTTTATGGCTGACTTTGAAGATTCATTGGCACCAAGTTGGACGAAGCTAGTTGAAGGCCATGTGAATCTGCAAGACGCGGTACGCGGCGAGATTGCCTACACCGCGCCAGAATCTGGTAAGCATTATAAGCTCAACGACAACCCTGCCGTATTAGTGGCGCGGGTGCGTGGCTTGCATCTTCCTGAAAACCATGTGCTGCATCATGGGAAGCCGATCCCCGGCTGTCTGTTCGACTTTGCGCTGTACTTCTATCACAACTACCGTCAGCTGTTAGCAAAAGGCAGCGGTCCTTACTTCTACGTGCCGAAATTGGAAAGCCATATTGAAGCGCGTTGGTGGGCAAAAGTATTCGCCTTTGCGGAAGAACGCTTCTGCCTGCAGCCAGGCACCATCAAGTGCACTTGTTTGATTGAAACGCTGCCTGCTGTGTTCGTGATGGATGAAATCCTCTACGAATTGCGCTCTAACATTGTGGCGCTGAACTGTGGCCGTTGGGATTACATCTTCAGCTACATCAAAACCTTACGTAATCACCCAGACCGCGTCTTGCCTGATCGTCAGCAGGTAACCATGGAGAAGCCTTTTCTCAGTGCTTATTCACGTTTGTTGATTAAGACCTGTCACAAGCGTGGCGCATTAGCGATGGGCGGCATGGCGGCCTTTATTCCTGCCAAAGACCCAGAAGCAAACGCCAAAGTGTTGCAAAAAGTGACTGGCGATAAAGAGCTTGAAGCACGGAACGGCCACGACGGCACGTGGATTGCGCATCCTGGTTTGGCACAAACTGCGCTGGGTGTATTCGATGGCTTTATTGGCTGCGGGCCAAACCAGCTGCATATCACCCGCGATGTTGATGCGCCAATTTTGGCAAGTGAGCTGCTGGCACCTTGCGAAGGTGAACGTACCGAAGAGGGCATGCGCCTCAATATCCGCATCGCGCTGCAATACATTGAAGCTTGGATTTCTGGTAATGGCTGCGTCCCTATCTATGGATTGATGGAAGACGCCGCGACAGCAGAGATCAGTCGTACCTCTATCTGGCAGTGGATCCGCCATGAGAAGAGTTTGACCAACGGCAAGTTGGTCACCAAAGCCTTGTTCAGACAGATGCTCACCGAGGAGCTATCAAATGTGAAGGACGAAGTAGGCACAGAGCGTTTCAGTAGTGGGCAATTTATCCGTGCTGCATCTTTGTTGGAAGAGATCACCACCTCAGATGAATTGGTCGACTTTTTAACGTTGCCGGGCTACCGCCTGCTCACAGAGTAACAGTGAAATTCTAAAAAAACGGTGGCGCTTTTGGGGGCGATACCACCAACCATTTTGCACCGAGGAGAGTAAATCATGAGCGATATCAATCAAATGACCCGTGAACAGCAGATCAACGCACTGAAGCAAGATTGGGCTGAAAATCCACGTTGGAAAGGCGTTGTCCGTCCGTATACCGCCGAAGAAGTGGTTAGCCTGCGGGGCTCTATGACACCAGAGAACACGCTGGCCACCATGGGCGCGAACAAATTGTGGAACTTAGTGAATGGCGGCGCGAAAAAGGGTTATGTGAATTCGCTTGGGGCATTGACCGGTGGTCAAGCGGTGCAGCAAGCCAAAGCCGGTATTGAAGCCATTTATCTGTCAGGCTGGCAGGTGGCGGCTGATGCTAACTTAGCTGGAACTATGTACCCAGACCAATCGCTCTACCCAGCGAACTCAGTACCTGCGGTTGTTAGCCGTATCAACAACTCATTCCGCCGTGCAGACCAAATCCAGTGGAGTAACGGTAAGTCACGTGATGATGAAGGAGCTACTGACTACTTCCTGCCGATCATTGCTGATGCAGAAGCTGGCTTCGGCGGCGTATTGAACGCATTTGAATTGATGAAAGGCATGATTGATGCGGGTGCGGCTGGGGTTCACTTTGAAGACCAACTGGCGTCAGTGAAGAAGTGTGGCCACATGGGCGGTAAGGTGTTGGTGCCGACTCAAGAAGCGGTGCAAAAGCTGGTGGCTGCACGTTTGGCGGCTGACGTTGCCGGTGTACCTACTTTGGTGATTGCGCGTACTGATGCCAACGCAGCTGATTTGCTGACCTCAGATTGCGATCCATACGACCGTGATTTTGTGACTGGCGAGCGCACCTCTGAAGGCTTCTATCGCGTAAACGCGGGCTTAGAACAAGCGATTTCTCGTGGCTTGGCGTACTGCCCATATGCCGACTTGGTCTGGTGTGAAACAGCTAAACCTGACCTAGAAGAAGCACGCCGCTTCGCCGAAGCGATTCATGCCAAGTTCCCAGGTAAGTTGCTGGCGTACAACTGCTCGCCATCATTCAACTGGAAGAAGAATTTGGATGACGCGACTATCGCACGCTTCCAACAAGCGCTGTCAGATATGGGCTACAAGTACCAGTTCATCACCTTAGCTGGCATTCATAACATGTGGTACAACATGTTCGACTTGGCACATGCGTATGCGCAAGGTGAAGGCATGAAGCACTATGTTGAGAAAGTACAGCAACCTGAATTTGCTGCCGCTGAACGAGGCTACACCTTCGTGGCACACCAACAAGAAGTGGGTACTGGCTACTTCGATAAGGTAACTACTGTGATTCAAGGTGGTACTTCATCCGTTACCGCGCTGACCGGCTCAACCGAAGAAGAGCAGTTCTAATCGAGTTTTTAAAACAAACGGCACCTTGTGTGCCGTTTTTTTATGCATACCATTGTTAAATTTGAGCAAAATCATGCGCGTTCAGAAAGTTTTGTTAATATATTGTTTATAGCGTCAAAAAACTTTCCTCCTTTGCTCACTATGGGATATCTGCGTTGAAGCTCGAACCATCAAAAAACAGTATGGGTGTTGATTTCTGGACGAAAAAAATTAGTGAGCAGGAAATGCCCGCCTTATGTTCTATGGTCCGCTCATTAGAACAGCTTGCCAAAGATGATGTGTCATCAATGGCGGCGCTTGGGCGCAGCATTATGTACGACAACGCCTTAACCTCTAGGGTGTTGCGGGTGGCCAACAGCGCCATCTACAACAAAGGCATCAGCCAAGTGACCACAGTGAGCCGCGCGGCGGTGGTGCTCGGCTTTGATGTCATTCGTAATGTCTGTATCACCGCTAAATTGCTGACCAGCTTGCTGGATAACAAAAACCTCAGTGAAAACGTCTATCACCGCTTAATTCGGTTGATGGCTCAATCGTTCCAAGCGGCGATGTTTACCAAAATGATGCTGGCGGATCACGATGAAGAGTTTCAAGAGGAAGCCTTTATCGCGGCGTTGCTATATCACTTGGGGGAAAGCGCGTTTTGGAGTACAGGTGGCCCAATCGCCAATGAACTGGATAAAGAACTCATCACAGTTGATGACAGTGTGCAGCGGTTAAATCTGGTGCGGCAGCACATTGGCACCTCGTTTAGCCAACTGACCCAAGGGTTAGCGCGTAGCTGGGGCTTGGGTGAATTATTAATGAAATCGCTCACCAGCCCGAATGATCGTACTCCTGAAGTTCGCAGTATCTATCTGGGCAATAAGTTAGCGGAGGCGTTTGCCAACGCCAGTAAAGATCCGCAGCAACTGCAAAAGCGCATTCAGCAGGCGGCAGAAATGCTTAAACTGCCGAATGCTGAATTCCAGAAGATGATGCTGGAAACCATCGATGCCACCTCGCGTTTAGCCGTGGACTATGGTGCGAAAGAGTTGGTAGCGTTTTTACCCGATACCCAGTCAGCGCTGGCCACGCTTGAGCAGCAAGAACAATGGCAACCGCGCCAACCCAATATGACCATTCAATTGGAAAAACTGCGTGAATTAACCAATCTCACCATGAGTAAACCCGATTTCAACCAAGTGGTGACGGTAGCACTTAGCGGCATGCTAGAGGGCGTAGGGCTTGATCGCGCGGCGGTGATGTTGATGTCACCCAATCGCAAAATGCTGCAACCTCGGGTGGTGATGGGCGATGGTGGAGACACCTTAAAAGCGGAATTGATTCTGCAGATTGATCCGCACTTCCATGAATTAAAAGCCTGTTTAGAGCACGGCACCCCATTTTGGATGGGTCATCAGCATGGCGGTCAAAAGCTGCCAGCCAGCATCGATAAAGTGCTACCCGATAATGGCTGGATGTTTGCACCGCTCAGAGTGGAAAATAAAGTCATCGGCGTGTTTTACGCCGATAGAGCCACCTCTGGTCGCGATATTACCCAAGCCGAGTTCGACAGCTTCCACCACTTTGTGCAACTCACGAATGTGTGTTTCTCACTGGCTTACCGCAGTTGAGGCTTTCTGCTGTTTTCTAAAGAATTTAATCTGCTCGGTGATCCGCAGCGCCACTTTATTGGGGATGGGAAAACTCAAGTGATATTGCAGGATTTTCCAGCCGTCCGCGGTACGAATTAAGGTGCCGGTGCCGCGGCTAATGCCGTACTTGTCGTGATCTAAAATCTCATCAAATACCACCACATCGCCCACTTGGGTGAGCGTCTGGTTCACGCGGGTATAACGCCAGCCTTGGGTCGCGCGCGCATACTGTTCAAACTCCTGCATATGCCAATGTTCGGTCATATCGGTGCCAACAAAGCTGGCTTCGGCGGCAAATAGGCCAAAGTAACTATCCCAATCGGCAGTTGCCGCACTCTGATGCAGTTTCACCAACACCGCGTCGGCGGCAGGATCAACCTCATTCCCAGTTTCAGCCGCAAATAACGGCATGGCGCTGAGCAGCAGGAGTAACACTGCGATGATTGACAATGGTAAAGCATAAAAGCGAGACATGGCGGTAACCCTAAACAAGCAAGACTGCTATTAGTGTCGTCCAAAAATCATTAAATGGGTATTAAGTTGTTAAAAAATTGAAGGAATTAGCATAAAAAAGCTGACAGCAAAATACGGGAATTGATTTAACTGTCAGCAAACTGGGAGGCATATCTACTACAAGGTCCGAACGGAAGAACAACACTAAAATTAATCAATCATAAATTGCCGATACAGTAAGCGCCGTTGTTGCGGGTTTAAGTGTTCGTAATAGCTCACTAAAAAACGCAGCATTCTTGAACGTGAAATATCGGCTTCTTCGGCTAAGGCTTTCAACTTTGTCACAGTGCTGGCACCCAGAGTAAAGGTACCGCGCTTTAACGGATGCTGTGCTGGCAGTGCTTGCAGTTGCTGCTCAACCCGGTGAAACGTTACAACGTTATCGGGAGCAGTAGCTTGCTTTTGCTGCCCCATCGCGTAATAGATGGCATCTTCGATAAAAGCGTCAACGGAGGGGGCGGGGATCTCCTCCGAATACGTACGCTCACATCGCGTAGCGTTTTTCTTCAGATCGGCGAGACCCATAATTTGCTCCCATACTCATAGGTTTAGTTTCTTGGAACATCTGCTGAATCGCTTTTGCATTGGCGAGTTGCAGCATTTCACAAGCGATACCACGGATTTCACTGGCAGCTTTACCTGTCGGTTCAATTTCCATCACGCTGCGGCCAGATTCTTCGCTATCGTCGTAGATGTTGCGGCTGAAGGTGACAGATTCGAGCACGTTGATATCGTAGGTGCGGCATACTTCTTTGGCTTCTTCAATGCGCGTGGCTTGGCTTGGCAAGTTGGGGCATTGGGTGATCACAAATGAAGCACGCATTTTCGGGTTAATCATCATACATGTGGCCACCACGTCATCCATGTGGCTGACGGTTTTCAGGTCACGGCGTTTTGGTCGCAGTGGCATCAATGCATAGGAGGCGACAGACATCGTTGCGCGTAGTGCCAAGTTATCTTGACCGCCGCAGTCAACAATCACTGCATCGTAATGTTTTTCAAGACTTAACAAATCATTGCGGATTTTGCCGTACAACTGCACACAGTTAATGGCAGGGAGTTCTGGATGTTGGTTGCGTGCTTGAATCCAGTCAGAGGTAGTTCGTTGCGGGTCGCAATCGACCATCATGACTGATGCTTTGCACTCTTTCGCCAAATAAACAGCGATATTTTGGGCTAGACAGCTTTTGCCGCTACCACCTTTTTCACCACCGACCAAAATAATCATGGCTATTCTCCCTGACGCTGAAATGACTGTGAAGGCAAGGGACGCAGACAGCCCATTTCAGTGTGATTCATAGTTGTTTAACACAGATGTTACTTGCTGTGGCTAATTAATCAAGATGTTGTTTTTATTGGTTTTTAATCTATTTTTCACGACAAAAAATTGGCATTTTTACTCATGGCGGCAAAATACTGACACTGCGGTTTGTTTGCTGTCATTTGCAGTTATCTTATTAAAATAACTGGAAAAATATTATTTGACGCTGACGTTTTATTGATGTTTTAGCAGCATGATGTAATCAAGTTGTGGCGATCTTGGTTAACGCCATTTTAAATATTCCTAAAAGAACTATAAAAATCATATTAATACCTAAAAAATATAAAAAATGACTGTTCATAGCCGCGCTTTATGGCATTAATAACCCTGCAATTCGCGGGTAATACCGCACCATTCTCAGGCGGTGGTCGAACAACGTGGAATTTGAACAACAGGCACTATTGGATGCCATCAATCAAAAAATGCCCTTTGGCAAATATGCGGGACGCTGCTTATTGGAACTTCCTGAGCCATATCTTGTCTGGTTTCATAAGCAAGGATTCCCGCAAGGTAAGCTTGGGGAACAACTTGCACTGATTTACGAAGTAAAATTAAATGGCCTAGAGTCGATGTTACGGCCTCTGCTCAAAGCCAAACTGTGACGCGTATTAGTGAAATACGAAGTATCACGTGGTTAAATATTCTGTCTTTATTAACTAAGGGATTCGATAGCAATGGCTAAACTTGCAAAACTACTAGCTGCAGCAGCATTAATGGTGGGTATGTCTTCAGCTTGGGCGCAGGGTAAAGTACACGAAGCTGTAGTACTGGATACTATGGATAGCGGTGGTTATACCTATGTACAAGTCAAAGAAGGCGACACTGTTTTTTGGGCAGCTGGTCCTCAAGTCACTCTTGCCAAAGGCGATAAAGTGCAGTTAGCGGAACAGATGTGGATGAGCAAATTCACCAGCAAAACATTAAATCGCACTTTCGATAAAATCATGTTTGTTGGCGAAATCGCTAAGAAATAAGATTTTTACGCCACTGTCGATAGCGTTTTCTGCGCTTTCGACAGTGTCTTCATTCTAGCCTGCCATTCTCATCACTTTTCTATTTCGTGCCTTAATAATACAGCTTATGCTGGGTGTCTCCTTTATCTTAAATATCAAAATTAAGGTTGAGTTAAGCTTTGTTATCATCTTAAAAAAGTGGTTTTTGTAAGTTTCTTAACGCCAAATCCCAATAAAATCTAGTCATTCCATTTGGGCAAAAAGCCTATGACGATATTTCATTATGTTAATCTTGTCACAGTTTTTCTGCGGGTGAATAATAGCGTCGCTCTGGTAAACTGTACTGGACTGTACAATTTAAAAACGCTATTTCATCGATAAATTTGGATTATCGGTATCGCGAATCAATTTTTTGTCGTCCACAAACCCTCCTGATAACAGACGTGTTCTTCGGATCAGTTTCTCAGCGTAATCAAACACGCGCGTTTACAACAACACTGGAATAACAACCTTCCATGAAGTGTTTTAGCACACTTATGCTGATAGCTAACCAAAGATTCAACAATGACTTAGCGAAGGTTGTGAGTTCTGGACAAGCATGTCGTTACACAATATGGAGATAAGTATGGATTCGCGTCCTGATGATTCCCGACGCCGCTTTATGAAAGGGGCGATGTGGGTGATTTCGGCTAGCACGCTGGGTACTGGCGTGATGATGGCGCCAACAGCGAATGCAGCGCCAAGTTTAACTGAATACAAACCGGTATTTTTTACCCCTGATGAATGGGCGTTTGTGCTGGCAGCATGTGAACGTTTAATCCCTGCCGATGAAACTGGCCCAAGTGCGCTAGACGCCAATGTGCCGATTTTTATAGACCGACAAATGTTAGGCGATTTTGGCCAAGCCTCAGACTGGTACATGAAAGGCCCGTTTATGGAAGGCCCAGCTGAACTTGGTTTTCAGTCACCACTGACTCCAGCGCAAACCTACCAAAAAGGTATCGCGGCGACCAATACCTACTGTCGCCAGACGTTCAGTAAATCGTTTGCTGAGTTAAGCCCTGAGCAGCAAGATCAACTGCTGACCCAACTGCAACACAATGAGCTGAAATTCGATGGCGTGAGCGCCAAACAGTTTTTTGATTTCCTGCTGCAAAACACCAAGGAAGGTTACTTTGCTGACCCAATTCACGGCGGTAACAAAAACATGGAACCGTGGAAGATGATTGGCTTCCCAGGCGCCCGTGCCTCCTATTTGGAATGGGCGGAGCTGCATAACGTGAAATACCCAATGGGCCCAGTAAGTTTGAATGGAGATAGGGGATAAATCATGGCGAGACAAGAGAAACCAGTAGACGTAGTACTCGTCGGCCTTGGTTGGACCAACTCCATCATGGGCATGGAACTGGCACAAGAAGGGCTCAATGTACTGGCATTAGAACGTGGTGAAGATCGCGATACTGTGCCCGATTTTGCCTATCCGAAAATGGCAGATGAACTGACTTACGGCGTGCGCTATAAATTGATGGCCAAGCCTGCGAAAAGCACCATCACAGTGCGCCACAGTTTAACTGAAACTGCATTGCCGTATCGTCATTTGGGTTCATTTTTGCCGGGCGATGGCGTGGGCGGTGCGGGTACGCACTGGAATGGTCACACCTGGCGACCAATGCCAGAAGAGCTGCGTTTACGCAGTTACGTCGAAGAAACCTTTGGTAAAGACATTATTCCCGCAGACATGACCATTCAAGATTTTGGTGTGTCCTATGATGAACTGGAACCGCACTTTGACTTTTTCGACAAAGTGATGGGGGTTTCAGGAAAAGCGGGTAACGTAAATGGCGAGATCCACGAAGGGGGCAACCCTTTTGAAGGTCGCCGTAGCAGCGAATATCCATTACCACCGCTGAAACGCACTTTCAACGATGAGCTGTTTACCAATGTGGCTAAAGAGCATGGTTTGCATCCATTCCCGCTGCCATCTTCAAATGCGTCAGAAGCCTACACCAACCCTTACGGTATGCAGTTAGGCCCATGTAACTTTTGTGGTTTCTGCGAACGTTATGGCTGCTTAAACTTTTCTAAAGCATCGCCGCAAACCTGTATTTTGGGTGCGCTGAAACAGCACAAAAACTTCTCCTATCGTGCCAACAGTGAAGTGCTGAAGGTCGAACTGGCAGATGATAAGAAAACCGCCAAAGGTGTGACTTACATTGATAAAAATGGCGAAGAGGTGTTTCAACCGGCCAAGATTGTGATTGTGGGTACCTTTGCCTACAACAACGTGCGCCTGTTGCTACTATCCGGCATCGGCCAACCTTACGACCCAGTGACTAACACAGGTACCGTGGGCCGCAACTACGCGTATCAAATGATGGGCGGCGCGACCTTGTTCTTTAAAGATAAATTCTTTAACCCCTTTATTGGCGCTGGCAGTAACGCTACCACAGTGGATGACTACGCCATCAACCAAATTGACTTCGCCAAAGAGGGCTTTATTGGCGGTTCCTATCTGTTGGCGGCACAAACCAACGGTCAGCCTATCCGCAGTATGCCGTTGCCTGCCGGCACGCCTAGCTGGGGTGCGGGTTGGAAAAAAGCCACCAAAGATTACTACGGCCACTCCATGAGCATCAGTTCTCACGGCTCAAACATGTCTTATCGTGACTGCTATCTGAGTCTTGATCCTAATTACACTGACGATCATGGTCTGCCGCTGCTGCGTTTGACCTTCGACTGGAAAGATAACGATATTCGCATGACCCAGTTTATGAAGGGCAAAGTTGAAGCCTTGGCTAAAGGGTTAAATCCTGATCACCTGAATATCTCATTCAAAGACTTTGGCGCGAAATACGATGTGCGGCCATATCAAACAACCCACAACGTGGGTGGTGCGATCATGGGCACTAATCCTAAAACCAGCGTGCTCAACCGTTATCAGCAAAGTTGGGATGTTCACAACGTGTTTGTGTTGGGCTCAAGCTCGTTCCCACAAAACCTACAGTACAACCCAACCATGCTCGTTGGGGGATTAGCGTATTGGACTGCCAAAGCAATCCGCGAACAATACCTGAAACAACCCGGTCCGTTGGTACAGGCATAAGGAGGTGTTATGAATACTCGATTATCTCTGCTGCTACCGGCAATGTTGGTTGCAGCGGCTACTGCTCAAGCTGCGGATCAAACGCTGATCGCCAAAGGCGAGTACTTGTCCCGCGCCGGTGACTGTATCGCCTGTCACACGGTAAAAGGCGGTGAACCTTTTGCGGGTGGCCTGCCAATTGAAAGTCCATTTGGCACTATTTATTCCACCAACATCACCCCAAGCAAAACCGCGGGGATTGGCAATTACACCCTCGAGCAGTTTGATGATGCGGTGCGACACGGTGAACGTGCCGATGGGGGCAATTTGTACCCAGCAATGCCTTATCCAGACTACTCAGTGCTGAGCGATGATGACGTGAAAGCCATGTATGCCTACTTTATGGAAGGGGTTAAACCTGTTGATAAAAAGGCGCCGGAAACCGATTTGAGCTTCCCATTCAATCAGCGTTGGGGTATTGGCATGTGGGACTTGGTCTTTGGCCATGACGCTGCCTTTGAACCTCATTCGCAAAACCCATTTGTGAACCGTGGCGCATACTTAGTGCAAGGTTTAGGGCACTGCGGCAGTTGCCACAGCCCGCGTGGGGTAGCGTTCCAAGAGAAAGGTTACGATGAAACCGACGCTAACTTTTTGAGTGGCGGCAAAATTGGCATTTGGGAAGCCCCAAGCCTACGCGGTGGTAGTGGCGCAGGGCCATTAGTGAGTTGGGATAAAGCAGAAATTGTCGATTATCTTGCCAATGGCCGCAACGATCGTACTGCGGTAGGCGGTGAAATGACCTCAGTGATTGAGCACAGCTTAAGTTATCTGACTCAGGCAGACTTAGAAGCAATCGCCGATTATCTGAAATCACTCCCAGGTGCAGGCAAAGAAGTGCTGCTCTCGGCTGAAGCGACTGAGAAAACGGCAGCGCAGTTGAACAGTGCCAAAGTGCCCGTTGATTCAGGTGCTCGGGTGTATTTGGATAACTGTGGTGCGTGCCACTTTACCCGTGGTCAAGGCGCGTCGCGTGTGTTCCCGCAATTGGACGGTAACGCACTGGTCAATGCAGAAGATCCAAGTGGTTTAATCCATGTGATTTTGGCTGGCGCACGCTTGCCATCGACCAAAGGTGCGCCAGAAGAGCTGGCGATGCCAGCCTTTGGTTGGCGCTTGAATGATGAAGATGTGGCGAAATTAGCTACCTTCGTTCGTCAAGCGTGGAATAACCATGCGGCAGCGGTAACCGCTAAACAAGTGGCTGCGGTGCGTGAAACCATCCCAGCAACTGAGTTGAACGCTACTAAACCGACGCTTAACTAATGTTGGCTTAACTAATGTTGGGTTAATGAGCGCTTGGCTGAGATAGCTGATGCGGCGCCAGTGCCTATGATGGTAACAACCTCAAGGCAGTTGATGCCCAAAAGCCGCTAAATGTGTTAACTAAAGCAGTGCCTTACATTCAAGTTGGCACTGCTTTTTTTTGATTAAATTTTTGCTTGATTTCAGCCAGCGTTATTCAGAATATGGCTGCGGATTGATTGTGAGTTCTGTTGATGCCACTCAGTTATATTCATTACTCGGAAAAATTACATCGCCAATACATAGCGCAGATCGCCGCAATTTATCATCAAGCGGTACATGCGCAGTCTGGTGGATTTTATTCTCAACGTCAGTGTGATGCGTGGTCGCGTGCACCGCGTTCAAGCCACTTTTGGCGCCTGCAGTTACGCCATTCGCAGGCGTGGCTGGCACTGGATGGCAGTGCGCAGTGCGTTGGCTTTATTCAAGTGGAAAGTGGTTTTAAAGACCGTGGTTATGTGAGTTGCTTGTATGTGTTGCCACGTTATCAACGCCGCGGCATTGCAGCTGCATTGATTGAGCAAGCGAAGCAATGGGCGCGCGAGCAGCAATGGCCAAGTTTGACCACTGATGCGTCGCTGCAATCGCACACAGTATTTTCAAGGTGTGGCTTTGGCTTGCGCCATAAAAGTTACCAAGAAAAATGCGGGGTGCAATTTCTGGGGATGAAAATGATCTGCCCGTTAGCAAAGGGCTAGGGCAGATCAAACCATAAGGCTTCAACGTCAGATATCGCGCTAAATTGCACTTGGCTTTGGCCTGTCACGGCGGCGCCATCACCTGCGCTGAGGCGAGTTCCATCCAGTTGTAACTCACCGCGGATCAGTTGCAGATAATAACTGCGTTGTGCATCGATGGGTTGCGACTGCTGCGCATCGGCAGCTAACACCACGCGCGACACCACCGCATCTTGCTTGATCTGCAAGGTATCATTGCGGCCATCTGGGGTGATCACTTCCGTCAACCAGCTCGTTTGGTTGAATTTCTTCTGTTGATAGCTCGGTGTGGTACCGCGTTGGTTAGGCTCAATCCAGATCTGCAAGAACTTCAATGCATCATGGCTTGAGGCATTAAACTCGCTGTGCTGAATGCCGCTACCAGCTGACATCAACTGAAACTCGCCAGCCGGCAAGCGCATCTCGTGCCCATAGCTATCTTTATGGTGAATCTCACCTTGCGTGACAAAACTGATAATTTCCATATCGCGATGGCCGTGAGTATCAAACCCAGCACTTGGCGCAACGGTATCATCATTAATCACCCGCAGTGCCGATACTCCCATAAACTCTGGGTCGTAATAACGCCCAAAGGAAAAAGTATGGCGGCTGTAAAGCCAACCGAAGTTGGCTGTACCGCGAGCGTTGGCTGCTCGAACTGTAATCATGAACTAACTCCTTAAATTTTGCGTGCTAACCAGCTATCAACTGACACTTTACCTGCGCCTGATAGCAACAGTGACGCAGCAACTACCGCAAGCGACAACGCATATTCGTAGCCATTGTTTGCCATAAACAAACCGTTATGGATATGCACAGTGGCGATGGCAACCAACATGGTAAAGGTGACGACCGCGGCTGCAGGGCGTACCAGTAACCCTAATATCAGCAATAAACCACCGAAAAACTCACCAGAGCCCGCAAGAAACGCCATTAACTCACCGGGAGCAAGGCCAATTGATTCTAGCCATTGACCAGTGCCAGCTAAGCCGTAACCACCGAACCAACCAAACAATTTTTGGCTACCGTGCGCCATTAAAATCAATCCTACTGGAACACGTAACATCAAAGTAGCGAAACCTGCATTGCTAGATACTAAGCTGTTGATTAACTTTTTCATGATATTTCCTCAATGATTTTGATAATGCTGAATTTGCTTGGGATGCTTTATCCCGTTCGTTGAGAGCAAGTTTATGCTTGACCTTGCTGCTTGAAAATCGGAACATTTTCAATATAAAGTTCAAAATATTTGAATAAGAGGATTTGATGTCATCAATTCTGAGTTTGGATGCGCTTAAGGTATTGGATGCTATCGATAAAAAGGGCAGCTTTGCGGCGGCAGCAGAGTCCTTATATCGAGTACCTTCCGCATTAACCTACACAGTACAGAAACTTGAGCAGGACCTCGGCAGCAAACTATTTGAACGTCATGGCACCCGCTCAATCTTGACCGATGCTGGGCAACTGGTATTGGCCGAAGGGCGTGAGATTCTAGCCGCCGCCAGTCGCTTAGAAAACGCAGTACGCCAATTAGAAACCGGCTGGGAAACCAGTATTTCACTGGCGCTTGATACCGTATTAGCTGACGCGCCTCTGCTGGACGCCATCGCAAAATTCACCGAACTGGGCAAACAAGTCACTATCAACGTGAGTAAAGAAGCGCTCGGTGGCGGTTGGGATGCGCTGTATTCCAAGCGCGCCGACATTGCCATTGGCGTTTCTGGTGAACTGCCGCGCGGACAATATGAACTGGCCAAATTAGGTGAAGTGCAGTTTGTGTTTGCCATCGCACCGCAGCATCCACTTAACCAGCTCGACGGCGTGATCCCGATGGCTGCACTGCAGCAATATCCTGCTGTGGTGGTGGCTGATAGTTCGCAGGCATTGTCACAACGCTCCAGTGGTTTGTTTGCCAGTCGGCAGGTGATTCGAGTGTCGTCAATGCCCGATAAAATTGCCATGCAACAGCGCGGCATCGGCGTTGGCTTTTTGCCCAAACACCTGATCAAGACTGAACTGAAAACGGGCAACTTGATTGCGCGAGAGGTCGAGCAACCACGGGACTCGTTACCGCTTTACATGGCGTGGCGCAAAGGCGAGCAGGGCAAAGCGCTCAGTTGGTTTGTTGAACGGTTAACAGATGCGGATTGGGGCTTGGGTTGATAGCGGTTATTGGTATAGCTAAACGGGTTACGTTATCCCGCATAGGAACCATGTCGCTTTTTGCTCAGATGTTGAAAAATATGTCGCTTTTCACGCAGTGTTGGCCGTTGCGGTCGAAAAAATTTTTAATTGCTATCAGTAAGATAAATGCATAGATTGATGAATAATTAATCATGAAAAACGACATGATGCAGTGTGAAATTACGACATCATGTCGTCTAATATACTGTTATGCACTCAAGGAGCTTTCGTGCAAGAAGTAGATGATGAATTTTACAATCGGGCAGATGCACATATTCATTTATCCAATGACCAAATAAGCGAGAAAATTGGTAAGGGAAAAGTTAGTGCATCTAATATGTATGCTACTGCTCGTTTCAATGCTTGGGTTAGCGCATGTGGTTGGCATTCAGGTAAAGAAATGGCAGCAGCTAAAGAAGAAACTCTAGAATATTTTGTTTCCGAGTATAGGAAAATGCTCGAAGAAAACCTTGACGATTATATTCATAATTTTGAATCCTATATGGAGATAGGCAAGTAATGCATAACAAGGCCAAGCACAGTCGCCCAATGCAAAAAGCCGCATTGGGCTGGACCTCGCTATCGCTCGGCCCGTGTTGGCGGCGTTATGTGTAATGAATAAAACTGAAGCCATTGAGAAAATAGAAATGTCTATTGCTGAAGGAGTACAATTGATTACTCCCAAAGGCATGACATACGAAGCGCACCTTAAAAGCATTACTGATACGTTGTTTGCTCATGTAATTGAGCCAATTGAAGCAACAATAGTAGGTGCGTCCTTTCCAGAATATGACCTTAAAAAATATAAAGTCTCAAAGGTTTGGGCTATTGCGCACATGGGAAATAACTGGCTTTTGACACTAGAGAATGAAAATGAGTTCGCACTAGGTTTTGGTGAGTCCGCAGATAATATTCTCATGCATGGCTTTTCATCATCAGATGCAATTGGAGAATGGTGTGCTTAGACTCACACATAACAAGGCCAGCCAGCATCGCTCCCAGCGGTCGCTGGACCTCGTTGCACTCGGCCGCTGCTGGCGGCGTTATGTGTAAATCAAATGACAAGATTTGAGTTCAAACCAAACAAAAAGAAAAGCGGCCGAAACCAATATGTTGGGTCGTGGGAAGAGAGTGCCTGTAAAGAAATTGATTTACCCTTTACAAAGGAGTCAATGGTCACAGTTCTTACTTGGGCGATCGAAGAAGGTTCGCCATACACACACCAAGAAATAGCACACTGGTGTGATAGGTTTCATTTGTCATGTGAAGAACACGACAATGACATAGCCCCCGCAATTATCGATGTTGCAGCTGACGTAGATGCCCAGTGGGACATGTACTTGTCAAACACATATAATCTTGAGCAGCTTCAGAGTTTAAAATACTCTGAAATTAGGTTGCCAGTTGAATGGTTCAAAGAATGGCTCAGCGACGTAAACACATAACAAGCAAAGGCAGCATCGCCCTTCGGGCTGGACGCGCTAACGCGCGCCGCTGCTTTGGGCGTTAGCCGAGGTTGAAAAAGTGCGTTACTTCTTCGTCGTATTTATGATTTTTAGTGTGAATGTGATGGCATCAGAGACTGTTGAATATCAAATTGACGCCACATTCATTGATGACAATGATTCATGGGCAATCATCGAGCCACTTTGGTGGACAGTAAGCATTTACGATGGCGAGAAAAAATACGAGCAAGATCTATCTAAATACAGCAAGAGCCAGAGATTAGTTTTTGCGTGTCATTGGTATATGTCTGAAGTTAACAATGGTGGGCACGATCAATTTTACTATAACAGCACCGGCATAGTATGGCGTGACGCAATTGAATGTTTCGATGCCATTGGAGCAACAGAGATATCAGAAATAATCAAAAGTTCAGCGACCAGGCTCGGTGGCTCCCCTAGCTTAGACAGAAATGAGAGGAATGAGGTTCTAGAAAAAATAGAGCCCAAATTTGATGATCTAGATGACCGGTTTTATAAGCTAGAAAGTCAAATAGATATCGAGAAGTTGATAAAGGTATTTATTTCAAAAAGAAAAAGCGATTTTGTTTTCAACGGCAAGGTTTTAAAGCCATGAAAGCGGCTAACAATCACAAGCAAGGGACCAAACTACGCTCCGCCAATTTGCGGTTCGCTTTGCTCACTTTACCGCAAATTGGCTCCGCTACGTTTGGCCCCTGTTGTGGGCGTTATATTCACTAAATCAGCAGGACGCTATGAACTCATATCTTGATGAACACTTCCCAAATTTAAAAATCGAAAAACCACTGTTTTACAATTGGCCCATTGGGTTGAGGTTTGAGATTGGCCCCGATGAAATTGAATTATGCGAAGAATATTTTGAAACGGCTCACAAGCGCGCCGTAACGATATTTGAATTTGTTTTCAGCCAAGGTGATGAAATAGAAATTATTTATCAACAATACTCTGATGGACGAAAAAAAATAAGAAAAGGCAATTTCATATACAAGCAAATTTCCTTGAAACAAAAAGAACAAGTGCATTGTTCAGACATTAGAGATATTTATGAGCTTGAGTACAAATGTGAATGCTGGAAGAGATTAAATATTTTCAACCTTAAAATAGAAGATATTGACTATAAAAATATCTTACTCTCATTAGTCAATACAGACTTTGGAAGCAGGAAACCCTCCATGAGGGGGGAGTGCTACTTTATTAATCGCACTAAAAGCGTCATTTTGAACTTGTATGATGACAGAGGTATGGATGTAATAAGTGCGACAAAGGAAAGTTTATTGCCACTCTATAAATATAAAAATGAATGGCTACTAGATTATGATCGCGAGAAAATGAATTCGGTATTCTCGTGAATATAACAAGGCCATTATGGCAATTGGACGCAAAACGCTTGGCTTGCGCTCCTTCGTCGCTAAGTTTAGCCAAGCATTTGTGCGCCCCATATGGCGGCGTTATAAGCCATAGGAAAGATCGGTGTCCAAATCGTTAATAGGCAGACTCGACGTACTCAGCGTTTTTATCGCGTGGTCTCTTTTGATCGCATTCTTTCTAGCGCTGGGTTACGGTAAATTTTTCGCTCCACCGGAGGCTAGTGCGGGTCATTTGGTATACATCTTCGGTGCTTTTCTTGGCGCTTTAGTAGTACATATTGTGTTGGCATTGTTTAATCGTTGCCCTCACTGCAATAAGTGTTTAACCGTTCAAGGGTTTAAACCTCCACATCCAGCATCAAGCGGTGATTGGACAAAAGTGGTTTGGCATTGGTTCTCAGGCTCTATAGTCTGTATTCATTGTGGGCAACGGGTAAATACAAATGGCTTATAACAAGTTGCTTAATTTCGTTCCGGCCACAAACAGCGTGGCCTCCATTGGACTGCCTACGCTTCGCTGCGGCAGCCAATTTGCAAAGCGTTATGTTTCTCGTTGAATTCGACTATGTTTGGTAAATGGAAGAAAGTGGAAGAGCAAGAGGTTAAAATCGAACTTCCTGAAGAATCTTATGCATTACTGAAATGGAAAGAGAACGATCTTCCCTGCATCGCAATGCTTAACTCTGCGTTAAAGAAATTTACTCACAAGGAAATATTTGCCTGGCATTTGACGGTTACGATTGAATTCGAAGAACTAATAGATAATGGAATGCCTTCTATCGAAGAGCGAGAAATAGTCGACCCGTTTGGTGATAAGTTAGAGAACGAAATAAAAGCAGGCGGCAATGCTCTTTTTTTAATTCGAGAGACTTGGAATGGCACAAGATGCCTAGTTTGGCGTGTCTATGATCCTGGTATAGCCAACCAACATCTAGAATATTTGGCAAACAATTTTCAATACCCCAGACAATTCAACTGGCATATGTCGCATGACCCTGAGTGGGGGAAAGCTAAGTGGTATTTTGAACAATTAGAAACATAACAAACCACTGTAGTCGCCCGCGAGCGGGCTGGGACAAATACACGTAGGCTCAGTCGCTTCGCTCCAATTTTAGCCTACGTGTATTTGCCCCTAAGTGGGGCGTTACCAGATTCTTCATCGTCACAGCCAAGACGTAAAAAGCCGCTTTTCAAGATAACAAAGCGGCTTTTCACTATTTATCACTACTTGATTCCAGCGACCAACTAGCTATTGCGATGGCTGATGTAATTCACCGTGGGCATGGCAGGTTCCAGCAGAATATCATCATGGCTTAGCATGCGAATAAAGGCGCCGGGTAGGGTGACGTGCTCAAGCGATTGTTGCCACTCGGCGTTTAGCAGCGCGTCGTAACCCTCTTTGCCACTGGTGGTGTAGCTGGTGGACACGCCGACATAATATTCTTCGGTAACGATTTCATACCAGCAGCCATCATCTTTCAGCAGTTCTAATTTGACGATACGTTCGCCCATTGGCTGACGGCCATCATAGAAGTAACGCAAACGGTGGGTGTACGGGAAACTGCCTGCGCCTGTGCCCATCACACTGTTGTTGGTGGCTTCGTTAATGGCGGATTCCAATACTTGTTTGAGATGAACGCCCTGAATTTCATAGCACACTAAAGGCAAATCAAACGGTAGCAACCGCCCCATAATATCGCCAAGGGTAACTTGCCCTTGCTCTAATGATTGGCGCACGCCACCGGCGTTGTGTAGCGCAAAATGCAAGCTGGGCAACTGCTCTCTGGCGGCCAGAAACATACTTTGGCTGACCAGTGGCGCTATCTCGCTGCCATGCGGTAAACGCTGGCTAGGTAACCGCGTATGCGCCAAGGTGCGCGGCACCATCGCTAATACCTGCTGCTCCATTGAACTGACGGCGGGACGAAATTCGTGGTCGATAATCGCTTTAAGCTGTTCATCTTGCTCATCCCATAGAATCCCAGGATGTTGATGCAGCAGTTCAGTGGCGTCGCGATAATCTTGCTCAGTAGCAGCGGTATCGCCACTCAGCAAAAAGTGGCGATCGAGCATTAAACAGCTGCTGCCGCTTAATTGGGTTACTTTGCCCAAGGCATCAAATTCAAGTTCGGCAATCCCCAGCGCTTCGGCATGTTTGCCTGCTTGCAACACCGGCACGCCATTCACGGTTTCACCATACGGTACGCACGGCAAGCCAAACTCGGTAAAGTCGCCCATCAGGGTGTGGGTATGTCCGCCAACAATCACACTGATGCCGTCAACTTCCGCTGCAAGATGTTTATCCATCTCATAGCCCAGATGACTTAGCACAATGATGTGGTGGACGCCTTGTTGCTTGAGATGCTTGATAGTGTTTGCCACCGTCTCAAACGCGGGTAAAAATTCAGTATCTGCATCGGGGCGGGCAACGCGCTTCATCTGATCCAGCGTTACGCCAATAATCGCCAGTTGGGTATTGTAGAACGGCTTGAGCAGGTATTGGCCAATCCCTTGGGCATTATCGAACTTAAGTAGGTTTGGCAGCGGCGCTAATGCGCCAACTTTATCAGCGGCTTCAGCCGATAAATCCATATTGGCGGCCATCACCGGAAACGACACCTTGGCGATAAAATTTGCCAAGGTGGCATTGCCATCATCGATATCGTGATTGCCAATGACCATAGCGTCAGGGCTGAGGTAGTCCAACACGCGAGCGTTGGCTTGCCCTTTAAATTGGCTGTAAAACAGGGTGCCATGAAAACTATCGCCACCATGCAAAAACAACATTTCCTGTTGCTGCTGTGCTGCTTGCTCACGTAATTGCTGTACTTGCGCTGCAATACGTGGGTAGCCACCACTATGGCTGGCCAAACTAAATTGAGTTTGGTTTAGCTGAATTTTTAGTCGGACTAAGCTGGCATCAAAATGGGAATGAGTGTCGTTGATGTGGGCAAGTGTTAATCGATAATTCATGGAGTTCCTCTTAACTGAGCCAACGATTGTACACCTGCCGCTGCGCAGGACAAGGGAAGCATTGACGGCGTTTACTGCGACTTCCCTTGTGTTGCTGTTGTGTTATTTAACTGAGGACTCGCTGTCGTCGTTATCTTCAGACAGACGAATGCCTTTATCTTTCATACGTCGTTTCCAAAGATTACGCGCTAATTTTTGCATATCGGTTGCAGGGTCGTTGACATCAACAATCTCTAACCCCAGCAGTGATTCAATAATATCTTCTAAGGTAACCAGCCCAAGACCGGTGCCATATTCGTCGGCCACCATGGCAATTTGGGTGTTGCGTTTGATCATCAATTCAAACAGCGGCAGCAACTTGGCGGTTTCAGGCACCACCAACAGGCTCTGTTTCAGCTCGCCGATAGGGCAATCCGGTTGTTTATGCGCTTCAAGCAACAGATCGGTGCGGGTGACATAGCCAATGACATTATCGGGTTCATCTTGATACACCGGTATACGAGTGAAAGGGCGATTGCGATGTTTTTCAGCAAATTCGGCGACGGTCAGTTGAACAGGTAACGAAAACATGACGATGCGCGGCGTCATAATGCTATGCGCAGAAATATCGCGGGCTTTCATCATCTGGGTGAGAATTTTACTTTCCTGCGGGTTGAGCTCGCCCGACTCGAGCCCGATGGCGGCCATGGCACTGATTTCTTGGCGCACATACTGACCCACTTCACCTTTACCGAGCAACCGAGTGACCTTGTTTGACATCCAAATCAGCGGCCGAGTGATACGCTCCATCCACAGCAAAATAAGCGATACCGATGGTGCCAGCGAACGCCAATAGTTAGCGCCGATGGTTTTTGGAATAATTTCGGAAAAAAACAAAATTAAGAAGGTCAATACCGCAGAAAATACTCCGAGCAGCTCATCGCCGAACACTTTGGCGGCTTGTGCGCCCGCGACTGCCGCGCCCACTGTGTGCGAAATGGTATTGATGGTTAATATCGCCACCAAGGGGGATTCTACATTGTCTTTTTGCTTGGCTAAGCGCTCGGCAACGTTAAAGTTATTTTGGCGTAACGTGGCGATATAGCTTGGGGTTACCGACAGCAATACCGCTTCAAATACACTGCATAAAAACGAAAAACTCAGGGCTAACAGAACGATGACGATTAGGGTAATCATAGGTGTGTAAACTAGGGTGATGAATCATGCCGACATTGACTGAACTGCAGGGTATCATAACCGAAATGAGCCTAAGCTTAATTTTACTGGCGGGTTAGCGGCAGATTAACCCTGATAAACCCCAGTAACTTGCTAGGATATAACTGGCACTACGGCCTAGCGATCTGTATAATTCGCCGCCCTGTTGCGGGTTTTGGTGTTGAGGAACAGTCATGAGCGACAAAAAGATCAATTTGCTGGATTTAGACAGAAAAGCACTGCGTGAGCTCTTTGCCCAATGGGGTGAAAAGCCATTTCGTGCCGACCAGCTGATGAAGTGGATTTATCACTTCGGTGTTGATGATTTTGAGCAGATGACCAACATCAACAAAAAACTGCGCGAGAAGTTGGCCGCCAACTGTGAGATTGTTGCGCCAGAAATTTCGCAATATCAAAAGTCTACCGACGGCACCATTAAGTTTGCGATTAACGTAGGCGATGGCCAAGAAGTGGAAACCGTTTATATTCCAGAAGAAGACCGCGCGACCTTGTGTGTTTCATCGCAAGTGGGCTGTGCGCTGGAATGTACTTTCTGTTCTACTGCGCAACAAGGGTTCAACCGTAACCTGAAAGTGTCAGAGATCATCGGTCAAATCTGGCGAGTAGCGCAATTTTTGGGCTTCCAAAAGGATACTGGCGAACGTCCTATTACCAACGTGGTAATGATGGGCATGGGTGAGCCACTGCTGAATTTGAGCAACGTGATCCCCGCGATTGAAATCATGCTTGATGATTTTGCGTTTGCCTTGTCAAAACGCCGCGTCACCTTGTCTACCTCGGGTGTTGTGCCAGCGTTAGATAAATTGGGTGAATCGCTTGATATCGCGCTGGCGGTCAGTATTCACGCACCAAATGATGCGCTGCGCAACGAGCTGGTACCGATCAACAAAAAATACCCACTGCAAGAGTTTCTGGCGGCGATCCGTCGTTACATTGGCAAGACCAACGCCAACCGTGGCCGAGTCACATTAGAGTATGTGATGCTCGATCACATCAACGACAGCACCGACCAAGCGCATGAATTAGCGCAGTTGATGAAAGACACTCCATGCAAAGTGAATCTGATCCCGTTTAACCCATATCCGGGCTCACCTTATGGTCGTTCTTCTAATTCTCGCATTGACCGCTTCTCTAAAGTGCTGATGGATTACGGCTTCACTGTGGTCGTGCGTAAGACCCGCGGTGATGACATCGATGCCGCCTGTGGTCAGCTTGCGGGTGACATTCGCGACCGTACAAAACGCCTCGCAAAAAAACAAATGCAACAGAATCAAATTTCGGTCACAATGAGCTAACTTATTGTTACTCAAATTAATAGGTTTACCGATGAAGCATGGATTGCCCGGTATACTTTTGCTGCTGGTGGCATCATCCCAATTAGCGGGCTGTGTCACCGAGCGCACTTATGCCGGTACAGATACCCCTGTTACCGAACGCAAATTTGACCGAACTGCCGCTGCGGTAGAACGCAGCCAGCTGGGGCTTGCTTACCTTAAAAAAGGCGATAGCCAAGCCGCTAAAAGCAATCTTGACCGCGCCATGGAATACGCTCCTGATCTAGAGCAAGTCAACCTGTCTATGGCCTACTACTACGAAAGCGTAGGTGAACTGCAAAAAGCGGAAGACACCTACGACCGCGCAATTGCCACCCGTGACGCCACCGGCGATGCCGCCAATAACTTTGGTGTTTTCCTCTGCAAAGAAGGTAAGTACGAGAAATCGGAAACCATGTTTCTGCGTGCAATTGGCAACAGCAAATACACCCGCACCGCTTCAAGTTATGAAAACTTGGGTGTTTGTATGCGCAAAGCGGGAAATGTGGAAAAGGCGCGCAAATATTTTGGCATGGCACTCAGATATGAACCGCGTAGACGTGTATCTTTGTTAGAAATGGCCGAACTCGAACAAAGTGTAGGTAACTACCGAGAAGCCAAGGCCGTGTTGCAGCGCTACGACAAGGTGGCTACCATGTCACCGGAGAGCTTGGCGCTCGCGGTAAAAATAGAGATGGGACTAGGCAATACTGATGCAGCAAAACGCAACGGCGTGTTGTTGTTGGCCAAGTTTCCGCAATCACCCCAAGCAAAAGCATATCGGACACAGATGCACTGATGACTGAATCTAATAACAATATTGACAAGGAAGAACTTAAGTCTGAAGAGATCCAAGAGCAAATGGAACTGCTCGGCGCGGTGCTCAAAGCAGCTCGCGAAGCTAAAAAATTTACCGTGGCCGAAGTGGCTACTCGGTTGCATCTGCGCGTTGCAGTTGTGGAAGAGATTGAGCAGGACGATTTTAGCAATATCTCATCGGCAACTTATGTGCGTGGTTACGTGCGTAATTATGCGCGCCTTGTTGAGGCCGATACGGCTATTGTCGAGCAGTGTCTCGCTCAGCAAGTACCTAATATCACGCCGCCCTCCATGCACAGCTTCTCACGCAAAACTAGCATTAAGAAACGTGAAACCCGCTGGATGTGGTTAACCTATCTTATCGTCATTATTTCGATTGCGTTGGCAGTGGCCTATTGGTTACAAAAACCAGACCCTGTTGAAGACAATATCTCCGCGCCAAGCATTGAAGAGTTGCAAACGCCGGTAGAACAAAAAAACATCGAGCCACAAAGCAATCCACAAAGCAGTGCGATTGAAAGCAGTGCGACCGAAAGCAGCGCTATCGATGCGCAGTCAGCGACTGACATGCTTGCTGCTGACCAGACCGATACTGCGACTCAAGACACTGTGACTGAAACTGAAACTGTCGCGGTGCCAAGGGAGCTTGCCGCGCCAGCAACGGCGGTTGAGCAACCACTTGTTGCACAAGCACCCGTAGAATCCCAAGCACCAATTGAATCCCAAGCTGTAACCGTGCCTGAAGTACAAAGCACCTCCAGCAATGAACCAACTGCAGCAAGTGGTGCGAGTGCTAATGCAGCCATAGAGCTGTCTTTAGCGGGAGACTGCTGGTTGCAGATCATCGATGGCAAAGGGCAGGTATTGGCAGACGGTTTAAAAAATGCAGGTCGCCAGATCCAGGTGGCCGGTACTCCTCCAATCAAAGTCGTGCTTGGAGCACCAGAATCCGTCAAAATGACGTATAATGGCGCCCAAGTTAGCCTTGATAAATATCCGGCCGGACGAGTCGCGCGGCTGACGCTGCCACAGGCCTGATATTTGAACTCCATTCTTTGCCGGTAAAAGCCGGACACGAGTAAGAGCAATTACGATGTACAGTGAATCTCCTATTAAACGTCGCCCGTCAACTCGTATCTACGTTGGCAATGTGCCTATTGGCGATGGCGCGCCTATCGCCGTGCAGTCAATGACCAACACTCGCACCACAGATGTGGAAGCCACCCTGAAACAGATCCACGCGCTTGAGCGTGTTGGCGCTGATATTGTACGAGTGTCTGTACCGACGATGGACGCTGCTGAAGCGTTCAAATTGATTAAACAGCAAACCCATATTCCATTGGTTGCCGATATCCATTTTGACTATCGCATCGCGTTGAAGGTGGCCGAATACGGTGCTGATTGCTTGCGCATTAACCCAGGTAACATCGGCAACGAAGAGCGTATTCGCCAAGTGGTCGATTCTGCCCGTGACCATAACATTCCAATCCGTATCGGTGTGAATGGCGGTAGTCTTGAAAAAGACCTGATGGACAAATACAAAGAGCCAACGCCTGAAGCCTTGGTTGAATCGGCGATGCGCCATGTGGACATTCTCGACCGCCTAAACTTTGACCAGTTCAAAGTATCGGTAAAAGCTTCTGATGTGTTTTTGGCGGTTGAGTCCTACCGTTTGTTGGCAAAACAGATCAAACAACCGTTGCACTTAGGTATCACCGAAGCCGGTGGTCAGCGCGCGGGTGCGGTGAAGTCTGCCGTGGGGCTGGGAATGCTACTGGCTGAGGGCATTGGCGACACCATTCGTATCTCATTGGCCGCCGATCCGGTTGAAGAGATTAAAGTCGGTTTTGATATTCTCAAATCGCTGCGTATTCGTTCACGTGGTATCAATTTTATCGCTTGTCCATCTTGCTCACGCCAAGAGTTTGATGTGATTGGCACCGTCAACGCGCTTGAGCAACGTTTGGAAGATATCGTCACGCCAATAGATGTGTCGATTATCGGTTGCGTGGTGAACGGACCAGGTGAAGCGTTAGTATCAAATCTCGGTTTGACTGGCGGTCATAACAAGAGTGGTCTGTATGAAGATGGCGTGCGCCAAAAAGAACGCCTCGACAACGACAACCTGATTGATGCCCTAGAAGCCAAGATCCGCGCGAAAGCCGCGACCTTGTCTCAACGTATCGACGTGCAACAAGACAACTAACAGCAAATAATGCTGAATGTGAAGTGCCTAGCGTTCGGCGGTTTGAGTTTAACGGCGAACCGCCTATAATGCTGGCATTTTTGATTTTCCGGCGCGGAATAAAACGAGTTTAACAGTGGCAAAACAGATCCAAGCGATTCGCGGCATGAATGACATTCTGCCGACCCAAAGCCCCGTATGGCAGAAAGTTGAAGCGGTATTGCGCGCTTCAGTTGCCTCCTTCGGATACAGCGAAATCCGTACTCCTATCGTAGAAAGTACTGACCTGTTCAAACGCTCTATCGGTGAAGTGACCGATATCGTTGAAAAAGAGATGTACACCTTTGCTGATCGCAATGGCGACAGCCTTACCTTGCGTCCAGAAGGTACTGCTTCTACCGTGCGTGCCGGTAACGAACACGGCTTGCTGTACAACCAAGAACAGCGCCTGTGGTATATCGGGCCAATGTTCCGCCATGAACGTCCACAAAAAGGCCGTTATCGTCAATTCCACCAATTTGGGGTGGAAGTGTACGGTATTGCCTCTGCGGAAATTGATGCCGAAGTATTGATGCTGTCTGCTTCTTTATGGCAAAAACTGGGCTTGACCGAGCATGTCACGCTAGAACTGAACACCTTAGGGGATAACCACGAGCGTGCAGCATACCGTGATGCGCTGGTGGCTTTCCTTGAACAGCACAAAGATAAACTCGACGAAGATAGCCAACGTCGCATGTACAGCAATCCGCTGCGTGTATTGGATAGCAAAGACCCACAAGTACAAGCCTTGTTGGGTGATGCGCCAGTGCTGGCTGACTATCTCGAAGAAGACTCAAAAGCACATTTTGCGCGTCTGTGTGAACTACTTGAAGCTGTTGGCATCGAATACAAGGTTAATCCGCGTTTGGTCCGTGGTCTGGACTACTACAACCGTACTGTTTTTGAGTGGGTTACCGACAGTTTAGGGGCTCAAGGTACTGTTTTGGCCGGTGGTCGCTATGACGGATTGGTCGGTCAGTTGGGTGGCAAAGATACCCCTGCCGTGGGTTTTGCCATGGGCTTAGAACGTATCGTGTTGTTGCTTGAAACACTCGAATTGAACGCTGACGTAGCGCCTGCAGTAGACGCCTACGTTACCGCAATGGGCGACCAATGTGTGCCTGCTGCGATGAAGATTGCACAAGAATTGCGTCAAGCGCTGCCGACTTTGCGAGTGATGACTCACTGTGGCGGTGGCAACTTTAAAAAGCAGATGAAACGTGCTGATAAAAGCGGTGCCGCTTATGCACTGATTATCGGTGAAAATGAACTGGAAGCCGATCAAGTGGTCGTAAAAGCACTACGTGATGATAGCGAACAGCAAACTGTTGAACGCGCCGCGTTAGCCGCTTATCTGACACAACATATTAAAAAATAATTTTTAGAGGAAGTGCGCGTGGAAATTTACAGCACAGAAGAACAACAAGTTGAAGCGATCAAAAAGTTTTGGCAAGACTACGGCACGTCAGTCCTAGCCGGTGCAGTGATTGGTTTAGGTGCCCTCTACAGCTGGAACTGGTACTCAGAGCATCAAGTCAAACAAACTGAAGCTGCATCTCAAGCCTTTGGTGATGTGATTGCTGCAACGCAAGACGACAAAGCGCTGGCTGCCGCCGTGGCTCAGTATGACCAAGCACATTCTCAACAAGGTTACTCAGCATTGCTGCAATTGGTAGTGGCCAAATCAGCAGTAGAAGCGGGTGACTTAGCCAAGGCCGAAGCCGCACTGAAAACCGTGCTGACTGCTAAACCAGGCGAAGCGATTGAAACGATTGCGGCAATGCGTTTAGCACGCGTACAAGCTGAACAAGGCCAAATCGATACTGCGTTGACCACTCTGGATGGCGTGAACAGCGAAGCATTTGCCGCTGAAAAAGCAGAATTGAAAGGTGATTTTTTGGTACGCAAAGGCGATTTGGCTAATGCGAAAACCGCATATCAAGATGCCGTTGCAAAAGGCGGAGTGGTGAACAGCCCTGCGTTGCAAGTGAAACTCGACAATTTGACTCAGGCTTAAGGAATCGCCAATGAAGTTATGGTGTAAGACACTGATCGCCTGTAGTTTAGCTGTTGGCGTATTGAGCGGATGTGCTTCTAACGACGAAGAGATTGTAGTGAATGAGCTGCCAGATATTCAGCAGACCATTGACCCACAAGTTGTTTGGAGTGATTCAGTCGGTGATGGCGTAGGCGACTATTTTTCCCGCCTGCATCCCGAAGTACGTTACGGCAAAGTATTTGTAGCGTCTCGTGACGGCACCGTTACCGCATTTGATCAACAAACTGGCGCTGAAGTCTGGTCAGTGGATTTTGATGATCTGTTTGGTGATAGCGATCTGAAAGAAACCCAAGGCGCACGTATCGCTGGTGGTGTTTACGCTGCCCAAAACAAAGTTTTTGTTGGCGATGAAAGTGGTCTGTTTGTGGCATTGAATGCTGCAGATGGCGCACTGGTGTGGAAGACCAAAGCCAGTGGCGAAGTGCTGTCAACCCCTGTCGCCGCTGAAGATATGATTGTTGTTAACAGCGGTAAGGGCGTGTTGGATGCATTTGATATCGACACTGGCGAGAAAAAGTGGAGTTATGAATCCACTATGCCAAGCCTGACCCTGCGTGGTACCGGTTCACCCGCTTATGCTGAGGGTGGGGTATTTGTGGGCACCGCTGATGGCAAAGTGGCGGTAGTGATCAAATCGAACGGTCAAGTCGCTTGGGAAGCGCCAATTTACACCCCAAAAGGTGGCAATGAATTTGCCCGTATGGCAGATGTTGATATGACGCCGCTGCTTTTGGGTGAGAATATTTACGCAGTCAGTTACAATGGCAACCTCGCAAGCATCGAGATGCGTACTGGCCGCGTGGTCTGGTCGCGTAAATACTCAAGCTATCATGAGTTAGCGCAAGCAGGTTTGCAGTTGTATCTGGTGGATGACCATAGCCGCGTTTACGCCGTTGACCGCCGCAATGGTCAAGAAGTGTGGAGCAACACCCAACTACTGAACCGTGAGCTCACTGCGCCTGCAGCCTATCGCGGTTACTTGGTGGCGGGTGATTTAGAAGGTTATCTGCACTTCTTCGATCGCGAAACTGGCAACCTTGTTGGCCGTATCTCGGTTGATGGCTCAGGCTTATACAGCCAGCCAATTGTGGTTGATGATAAAATTTATGTGCAAGGACGTTCCGGCAAGATTGCCGTAATTACTCTCCCGTAAGGAGCACCTTGCTCGATTACGAAGCCTTCGGGAGTTATTCCGAAGGCTTTTTGTTGTTTTAAAGATTAAGAGGAAATCCATGATTCCTGTCGTTGCCCTGGTAGGGCGCCCAAACGTCGGTAAATCGACTCTGTTTAACCGCCTCACCCGTACGCGGGATGCGTTGGTGGCCGATTTTCCAGGACTGACCAGGGACCGTAAATATGGCCGTGCTTTCTTATCTGGGCACGAGTTCATCGTAGTGGATACCGGTGGTATTGATGGTACCGAAGAAGGTATCGAAACCAAGATGGCCGAGCAGTCGCTGGCAGCGATTGAAGAAGCGGATGTGGTGTTGTTTATCACCGATGCGCGCGCCGGATTAACTGCAGCCGATCAAGCGATTGCTCAACACTTGCGTTCACGTGAAAAAGTGACCTTTGTGGTCGCAAACAAAGTCGACGGCATTGATGGTGACTCAGCCTCAGCAGAATTCTGGGGCTTAGGGCTTGGCGAAGTCTATCAAATGGCTGCCGCGCATGGCCGTGGGGTTACCCAACTGATTGAACAGGCGTTAGCGCCGTACGCTGAAGAGGTGAATGCTGAAGAGGGCGAGGACGCGGAAGAGGTGGTTGATGAACGCCTTTATACCGAAGAAGAAGCCGAATCTGAGCAGGAACGTCTGCGTGCACTGCCAATCAAATTTGCCATCATTGGTAAGCCAAACGTTGGTAAGTCAACGCTAACCAACCGTATTCTCGGCGAAGAGCGCGTGGTCGTATATGACCAACCGGGCACCACCCGTGACTCAATCTATATTCCGATGGAACGCGATGAGCAAGAATACGTCATCATCGACACCGCCGGTGTGCGTCGTCGCGCCAAAGTACACGACACAGTTGAGAAATTCTCGGTCGTAAAAACGCTGAAGGCGGTAGAAGATGCCAACGTTGTGTTGCTGGTCATCGATGCGCGCGAAGGCATTGCCGAGCAAGACCTTGGCTTGCTCGGGTTTGCGTTGAACGCTGGTCGTGCGCTGGTGATTGCGGTGAATAAGTGGGACGGTATCGATACCGACGTTAAAGATCGAGTTAAAACCGAACTTGACCGTCGCTTGGGCTTTATCGATTTTGCTCGGATTCACTTTATCTCCGCGCTGCACGGCACGGGTGTTGGCCACTTGTTTGAGTCAATCAACGAAGCTTATGAGAGTGCAACCCGTCGCGTCAGTACCTCTAAGCTGACCAAGATCATGCAAATGGCGCAGGATGATCACCAGCCACCATTGATCAATGGCCGTCGTGTGAAGCTCAAATACGCCCATATCGGCGGTTATAACCCGCCTGTGATTGTGGTTCATGGTAATCAAGTTTCGCGTCTGCCTGACTCGTACAAGCGTTATATGACCAACTACTACCGCAAGTCGCTGAATGTGGTGGGTTCGCCGATTCAAATGCGTTTCCAAGAAGGTGATAACCCGTTTGAAGGCAAGGTAGAAAAGTTGACCCTGAGCCAAGCAAGACAACGCCAACGTATGTTAGGTGCGATTAAGAATCGTAAGTCTTGAGCTTGACGGTTCCTCGATGAAGCAATCACGAAAAAACGCTGGCAATCGCCAGCGTTTTTCAATTTATGCGTCCAATTCTGGCCTGGTTACGGCTCGATTTTAGTAATCTCAGAGTAGACCACACCTTGCTTGAGCAGCGTCTTCATCTCATCGCCTAGTTGCACAGTGGCCGCTGAGGTAATCACCCGATCATCGCGGCCTTTACTGATGCTGTAGCCGCGGCTCAAGGTGGCTAACGGACTGACACTTTGTAATGAATGGGCGGCGCGTTTCATGCGGTTATCCGCGTGTGCCAGCTTCGCTTGGATCAACTGCTGCAATTTATGTTGCAGGTGATTCAGTTGTTGTTGGCTGTAGTTGAGCTGATGTTTTGGATGTTGGGCACTTAAACACCCGTCAAGCCGTTGCAGTTTATTATTGTGGCGGTTAAGCAACTGTTGCATGGCATTGGTTAGCCGTAATTGTTGTTCGTCAAAGCGTTGCGTCAGTAATTGCAACTGCCGTTGTGGATCTTGCCTTTGCAGGCGGAACTCGAGATTTTTGAGCTGTTGCTGGCTGTTAAGGCGATAATGCGCCCAACTCTGTTGCAAGCGCAGCAGCAGTTGTTTTAATCGTAGCTGTTTGTCTTGCCGATCACCCGATAGCAGTTCGGCGCCAGCAGACGGCGTGGGGGCGCGTACATCCGCCGCATAGTCGCTAATCGAGGTATCCACTTCATGGCCTACCGCTGACACAATTGGCAAGTGGCTGGCAAATATCTCCCGTGCAACCGTTTCACTGTTAAAACACCATAGATCCTCTAAGCTGCCGCCACCGCGGGTGAGTAGTAACACATCCACCTCGTTGCGCGCATTAGCAAGTCGAATCGCATTGGCGATTTGGCCGATGGCCGCATCACCTTGCACCTGTGTTGGGTAGATCACCACTTCAAGTGACGGATCGCGGCGATTAAGCACGTGCAGCACATCGCGAACGGCTGCACCAGTCGGCGAGGTGATAACCCCAATGCGGCGCACATGCTGCGGCAGCGCTTGTTTGTGCTCCATGCTAAACAAGCCTTCGGCGGCCAGTTTCATTTTTAGCGCTTCAAACTGCTGTGCCAGTAAACCATCGCCAGCGGGCTGCATTGAATCGATAATCAGCTGATAATCACCGCGCGGTTCATAGACACTCAAATTCGCGCGGACTAACACCTGTTGGCCATTGGCTGGGCGAAAGCGGACTTGCTGATTTTTGCCACGAAACATGGCGCAACGTACTTGGGAGTAGTTGTCTTTAAGGGTCAAATACCAATGACCCGAGCTGGCCATAATCAAATTTGAAATCTCACCAGAGAGCCAAATACGCCCCAGTTGAGACTCCAATAGATGGCGCACTTCACCATTTAAACGGGAAACCGTGTAGATTTGTTGTTCGTTGGCAGCCATAAAGTGTGTGCTAGTGCATAAAAAATTTTAGCTATTGTCCATTTACGGCACCTCGCTTGCAAGGTATAATGCCGCCGCAATATTTCACCTCTATTTTGTTTTGTATCCTTACCCAAGGGGAGATGTTGCAATGCTACGTTTGATTAAAGAAGCGCTAACCTTTGATGATGTATTACTGGTTCCAGCGCACTCCACTGTACTCCCCAATACTGCTAACCTGAAAACTCGTCTGACCAACACGATCGAGTTGAATATCCCATTGGTTTCTGCCGCTATGGACACGGTAACAGAAGCCAGACTGGCCATTGCGATGGCACAGGAAGGCGGCGTTGGTTTCATCCACAAAAACATGAGCATCGAAGCTCAAGCTGCAGAAGTTCGCAAAGTAAAAATTTACGAAGCGGGTGTTGTGCAGCAGCCTGTCACTGTTACCCCTGAAACCACGCTAACTGAACTGAAAGTCCTGAGCGAAAAATGCGGCTTTGCAGGTTTCCCTGTGGTGAACTCTGCCAATGAATTGGTGGGTATCATTACTGGCCGTGACGTACGTTTTGTTACCGACTGGAGCAAAACTGTAGAAGCGGTTATGACCCCAAAAGAACGTCTGGTGACTGTGAAAGAAGGCACTAAACTCGACGAAGTGCAAAAACTGATGCACGCTAACCGTATCGAGAAAGTGTTGGTTGTGGATGACAACTTCAAACTGAAAGGTTTGATCACCGTTAAAGACTTCCAAAAAGCAGAACGTAAGCCAAACGCTTGTAAAGATGAGTTAGGTCGTCTGCGTGTTGGTGCCGCAGTGGGTGCTGGTGCTGGTAACGAAGACCGTATCGACGCACTGGTTAAAGCGGGCGTTGACGTACTGTTGATCGACTCTTCACACGGCCACTCAGAAGGCGTACTGCAACGTATTCGTGACGCACGCGCTAAATACCCAGATCTGCAAATCGTGGGCGGTAACGTCGCCACTGCAGAAGGTGCTTTGGCACTGGTTGAAGCGGGTGTGAACGCTGTTAAAGTAGGTATCGGCCCTGGTTCAATCTGTACCACTCGAATCGTGACTGGTGTGGGCGTTCCGCAAATTACTGCGGTTGCTGATGCGGTTGAAGCGGTTAAACACTTGAACATCCCAGTTATCGCTGACGGCGGTATCCGTTATTCAGGTGACTTGGCAAAAGCATTAGCAGCTGGTGCATCATGCATCATGGCGGGTTCTATGTTTGCCGGTACTGATGAAGCCCCAGGTGAAGTTGAACTGTACCAAGGTCGTGCTTACAAATCTTACCGTGGCATGGGCTCACTGGGCGCAATGGCAAAAGGTTCTTCTGACCGTTACTTCCAATCTGACAACGCTGCTGACAAGCTGGTGCCAGAAGGTATCGAAGGTCGCGTACCTTACAAAGGTAAAATCAAAGAGCTTATCCACCAACACATGGGTGGCCTGCGTTCATGCATGGGCTTGACCGGTTGTGCAACCATCAAAGAACTGAATGAAAAAGCGCAGTTCGTAAAAGTGACTGCAGCTGGTATGGGCGAATCACACGTACACGATGTGACCATCACCAAAGAAGCGCCGAACTATAATAACCGTGGTTAATCACCCTAATTAACCTCGTTTACGCTATCTGAAGATGTAAAGCCGTGGTCATTTTGGCCGCGGCTTCACTTAAATCGAAATAAAGGTTTTCAATGAGCAATATTCATGAGCACAAAATACTGATCCTTGATTTTGGCTCTCAGTATACCCAGTTGATCGCCCGTCGAATCCGTGAAATCGGCGTTTATTGTGAACTGTGGGCATGGGACGTTAGTGAAGCGCAAATCCGCGAATTTGCCCCTAACGGTATTATCCTTGCCGGTGGTCCAGAAAGTGTGACTGCGGAAAACTCGCCGCGTGCACCAGAGTATGTGTTTAACGCTGGGGTGCCAGTGTTAGGTATCTGCTATGGCATGCAAACCATGAGCGAACAGCTCGGTGGTAAAGTAATCCAAGGTGTTGGTGAAGGTGAATTTGGTTACGCTCAAGTGGAAGTGTTGGCCGAATCTGCACTGTTCGCTGGTATCGAAGATTCTATCAACGCTGCTGGCAACGCCCTGTTAGACGTGTGGATGAGCCACGGTGACAAAGTGTCGGCCATTCCAGAAGGCTTCCAAACAGTAGCGAAAACAGAAACTTGTCCATTCGCCATCATGTCGAATGAAGCCAAGAAATTCTATGGTGTGCAGTTCCACCCTGAAGTGACTCATACTCGCCAAGGTCAACGCATTCTTGAGCGTTTCGCACTGAATGTCTGTGGTTGCGATAACAAATGGCAACCAGCGTCAATCATCGAAGACGCCGTCGCGCGCATCAAAGCGCAAGTGGGCGATGATGAAGTGATCCTCGGTTTGTCAGGTGGTGTGGATTCATCAGTAACCGCCATGCTGTTGCATCGTGCCATTGGCAGCAAGTTGACCTGTGTATTCGTTGACAACGGTCTGTTGCGCTTAAACGAAGCCGATCAAGTACTGGACATGTTCGGTGACCACTTTGGCCTGAATATCGTTCACGTTGACGCTGAAAACCGTTTCTTGGACGCGCTGAAAGGCGAAAACGACCCAGAAGCAAAACGTAAAATCATTGGCCGTGTATTCGTTGAAATTTTTGATGAAGAAGCGACTAAGTGCGTTAACGCAAAATGGTTGGCACAGGGCACCATCTACCCAGACGTTATCGAATCAGCGGGCAGCGCTACTGGCAAAGCCCATGTGATCAAATCACACCACAACGTGGGCGGTTTGCCAGACGATATGGAACTGGGCTTAGTTGAGCCATTGCGTGAACTGTTCAAAGACGAAGTGCGTCGTATCGGTCTAGAACTCGGCCTGCCTTATGACATGCTGTATCGTCATCCATTCCCAGGTCCAGGTTTGGGCGTACGGGTGCTGGGCGAAGTGAAGAAAGAGTACTGTGACTTGCTGCGTCGAGCCGATGCCATCTTTATTGAAGAACTGCGTAAAGCAGAACTGTACGATAAAGTCAGCCAAGCTTTTACCGTATTCTTGCCAGTACGTTCTGTGGGCGTAATGGGTGATGGTCGTAAGTACGATTGGGTTGTTTCGCTGCGTGCAGTTGAAACCATCGACTTTATGACTGCACATTGGGCGCACCTGCCATATGATTTCTTGGGTCGCGTATCCAACCGTATCATCAACGAAATCAACGGTATTTCGCGCGTGGTTTACGATATTTCTGGCAAGCCGCCAGCAACGATTGAGTGGGAATAATCCCGCGTTAATCACTTAGCGTTTTACTCTTTAAAAGCCCGCATCGCGGGCTTTTTTGCTTTTGTCTCATTTGAAATCGGATCACTATGAGCCTGATTACAGCAGTTGCATAAGGTTCTGAAGGGCGTAATGGCTGCTGATTGGCGCATATGTTTACTGAACAACGCGAGTTACTTTTTGAATCCCTATGGTGATTTTCGTCATCTATTCAATTGCTGTGCTATGCTCCGGCCATTGATAGCAATAGATGATATTTATGAGCAATCCGATTGATTTTGATGCGATTGAGACCGAAGTAAACACTTGGCTTGATCAAGTGGTGATTGGGCTGAATTTGTGCCCATTTGCCGCTAAACCACAGCGCAATAAGCAAATCCAAATTCATGTCAGTGAAGCCACAACTGAAGAAGAACTGCTGAGTGAACTGTTCCAATGTTTTACTGAATTGGATAACAACAGCGCCGCGGAGCTCGAAACCACTTTGGTGGTGGTGCCAGGCATGTTGCAAGACTTCTTTGATTACAACCAATTCATTGATTGGATTGAGGCACTGCTGCGCCAAGAAAATTGGGACGGTACTTATCAAGTGGCGACGTTCCATCCGGATTACTGCTTTGCTAATACAGAGTTGGATGATCCAGCGAACTTAACCAATCGCTCGCCCTATCCGATTTATCATCTGATCCGCGAAGCCAGTATGAGTAAGGTACTGCAGCACTATCCGAATCCAGAAGCGATTCCTGATATCAATATTGCTCGAGTATCTGCCTTGAGCCCCGCAGAGCGCCAAGCGCTGTTTCCGTATCTGTTTAAAGCCAAATAATGGTTACTTGCCAGAACAGGCCATAAAGCCAGAAAAAGGTAGGTTACTGATAATGCCAAGCGGGAAGCTGTTTAGCTGTTAGCTTGCGCTAACCTACCAATCATTAGCCTATCTCGTTATACTTCCGCCAAAATTCCCTATCTAAAGCACAATGACAGATACCGCGAATCTAAGCCCACAGAACGCCATCGACGAACAGTGGATGCGCCATGCACTCAAACTGGCAGAGCAAGCTGAAGCTGCTGGCGAAGTGCCGGTTGGGGCGGTATTAGTTAAAGATAACCAGATTATTGCGGAAGGTTGGAATCTGCCGATTACCGATCATGATCCTACAGCCCATGCGGAAATCCGCTGCTTACAGCAAGCGGGCAGGGCACTGCAAAACTATCGTTTGTTGGAGACGACCTTATATGTCACCTTAGAACCCTGCGCAATGTGCGCTGGCGCTATGGTGCATAGTCGTATTGGCCGATTGGTGTTTGGTGCCTTTGATGCAAAAACGGGTGCGGCGGGTAGCGTGATTGACTTACTGCAACTCCCGCAATTTAATCATCGGGTGGCCGTGACTTCTGGGGTGTTAGCTGATGAGTGTGCCGTACAACTGAGTAACTTTTTTAAACGCCGTCGTGATGAACAAAAAGCGTTGAAACAACAGCGTCAAGCGGAGTCCCTAGTGGCGACTACGATTCCCCAAAATGAAGGAAAAAGTTAAACAGACGGTGGTGGGCGTGCTGACGTTTACGATGGGCTTTTTTGACGACGCGACGGCGGGCGGCGTTGCGGTTGATAATGCGTCGCTTAATCATGGCGATATCTTCAGTTCATCAGCAAATAAGTGGCCTTACGTTAACATCTTATTAGCATTCAAACTAGTCTGTGGCGGCGATAATCTTTTCGTCCAATAGTCTATTCTGGTATTCCCGCATTGGCGCCTAAATCTTCGGCTTCCACCTCATTTTCGCTTTCGCTCGGTAGCTCGTCACTATCAGCTAATTGCTGTTGCGCGCTGTGGTTGTCAATCCAAACCAAGGTGTCGTAATAGCGGCGAATATTTTCTACGTAGCGCACCGCTTCACTGCCGCGAGCATAGCCGTAGCGGGTGGTCAGATAGTGTTTGCGCTGTTGTAGCAACGGCAGCACTTGTTTGACATCTTTCCATGCGCTGGGATTTTTACCTAAGCGTTCAGTTAACACCCGCGCATCTTCTACATGGCCATAGCCAATATTGTAGGTAGCCAGTGCAAACCACATCCGTTCTTCCGGCGGGATTGATTCAGGCAAGGATTGTAAAATACTGCTGAGGTATTGGGCACCACCACGAATACTTTGCTCTGGGTCTAACCTGTCAGTCACGCCTAGCTGTTCAGCGGTGGGGATGGTCAACATCATCATACCGCGTACACCAGTGGGTGAGCGGGCGCGCGGGTTCCAGTGTGATTCTTGATATGCCGCTGCAGCAAGCTTGCGCCAGTCGAGTTCGCCAGCATATTGCTCGAACCAATGACGATAATCGGGTAAGCGGCTATCTACAGCACGAATAAAGGCACGCGTGTCGACATAGTCAAAGCGCTTCACATGGCCAAAGTATTTTTCAACCAGATGATCAAGCGTGCCATCGCGCTTTTCTTCATGCCAAAAGTGCAGCAATTTACTCATCAGCCGGTCACTGTGGTATTGGCGCATCAGCCATACAATGGGCTGATCTTCCACCAAGGTGGGGCCAACCCTTAGTTCAGGCATAAAACGCCGATTGATTTCCAACGTGGATGAATCGGCTATGGTGTAGTCCAGCTCGCCCTGATCAATCATGGCGAGCACTTCTTCACTGTCTTTGTCGTTCAGTTCTTGCCATGAAATTGCCGGATTTTGTTGCTGTAGTTGTTTTAAGCTATCGACAAAGGCTGAGCCGCTGACTACCGCGATGCGGCCATCAATACTTTCTGGCGTAGTGGGGGCTCGCGTGCCTTCGCGGTAAACAATCACTTGATTGACGTAATACAGTGGCGGACTGAGGCGAAATGCGCTGCGGCGATCTGCGGTATCCGAAAGCCCAGCAGCAATAACATCAACATCACCGTGATTGAGGGCGTCATACAACTCTTGAATACTGCCGTAAGGGGTAATTTTAAGGGGCTTTTCGAGAAAATCGGCAAATCTCTCGGCTAATTCATAGTCGAAACCGCTGTTACCTCGGCTAGAGTTTATATAGATTTGAGCACCATAGAGAGTGCCAACCCGCAACTCTGCAGAGTCACTGCTGCTGGGGTCAACGGAGATCTCTTCGTTGAGCTTTTGGCAGCCAGCGAGCAGCAATAATGCGGCAAATGCAAAGGTCAGCTTGGTCATATAGAAAACACAAATCTCTCAGGTACTAATCAATCGAATTTATGTTTGGTACGATTGATATTTAGTTAAAGTCGTTTTTAATCAATAGGCTATAAAAATAACTTGGCTAACAAAATTTCATCAGCAACTGGTTGTTTACCATGATGAACGCACTGTTCCTTGAGCTGTATAGTTTATAGCACAGTAAAGCCTCGTTTCGGTAATTCGTCAGGTGATTTAGCCGGACGATTTCCCTATAATAGCGCCACTTCTGACCCCGTAAATATTTCAAAAAAGGTGATTTAACGTGATGGAGATCATCCGTGGAGCCCCGGCACTTTCTGCTTTCAGGGTACAAAAACTATTGCAAGCGTGTGCTGCTGCCGAACTTCCTGTCAGTGACATTTACGCTGAGTATATCCACCTTGCCGATTTAACGGCGCAACTGGATGACGATGCAAAATCTAAATTGGCCAAGATGTTGACCTACGGCCCAAGCATCGAATCTCATGAACCTCAAGGGCAGTTGCTTTTTGTTACTCCACGCCCAGGCACTATCTCTCCTTGGTCGTCAAAAGCGACCGATATTGCCCATAACTGTGGTCTGAACCAAATCAAACGTATTGAACGTGGTATTGCTTATTATATCACCGCGTCTGACCTGACCGATGCGCAGTTCGCCCAAGTTAAAGCACTGCTGCATGACCGCATGATGGAAATCGTGCTGGGCAGCTTTGAAGCTGCCGATGTGTTGTTTGCTCGCACTGAGCCAGCGCCATTTGTGAGTGTGAATATTCTTGGTGAAGGCCGTCGTGCGTTAGAAATTGCTAACCGCAATATGGGCTTGGCGCTGGCCGATGACGAAATCGATTATCTGGTTGAAAACTTTGTCAAATTGGGTCGTAACCCGAACGACATCGAGCTAATGATGTTTGCTCAAGCAAACTCGGAGCACTGCCGTCATAAAATCTTCAACGCCGATTGGACTATCGACGGTGAAGTGCAGCCTAAATCGCTGTTCAAAATGATTAAAAACACCTTCGAGAAAACGCCTGATAACGTATTGTCAGCATATAAAGATAACGCTGCAGTGATGACAGGTTGTGAAGCGGGCCGTTTCTTTGCTGATACCGATGGTGTTTACCGTTACCACACTGAGCCAGTTCACATTCTGATGAAAGTGGAAACTCACAACCACCCAACCGCGATCAGCCCATTCCCAGGCGCTGCTACTGGTTCGGGCGGTGAAATCCGTGACGAAGGCGCTACTGGCCGCGGTTCTAAACCAAAAGCGGGTTTGACTGGTTTCAGCGTATCTAACTTGAAAATCCCTGGGTTTGAACAACCTTGGGAAGGCTGCTACGGCAAGCCAGAGCGTATCGCTTCAGCGTTTGACATCATGATTGATGGCCCACTCGGCGGCGCGGCGTTCAACAACGAATTTGGTCGTCCTGCGCTGGTGGGTTACTTCCGTACTTACGAGCAAGAAGTTTGCAGCCACAATGGCGTTGAAGTCCGTGGTTATCACAAGCCCATCATGTTGGCCGGTGGTTTAGGCAACATCCGCGAAGATCACGTGCAAAAAGGTGAAATTTCCCTCGGCGCGAAACTGATTGTGCTCGGTGGCCCAGCGATGAACATCGGTTTGGGTGGCGGTGCGGCTTCTTCTATGGCATCAGGCCAATCAAGCGAAGATCTCGACTTTGCTTCAGTACAACGTGAAAACCCAGAGATGGAACGTCGTTGTCAGGAAGTGATCGACCGCTGCTGGCAGATGGGCGATGCCAACCCAATCCAATTTATTCACGACGTGGGCGCGGGCGGTTTGTCAAACGCCTTCCCTGAGCTGGTGAGCGATGCTGGCCGTGGTGGTAAATTTGAATTGCGTAACGTGCCATCAGATGAACCAGGCATGAGCCCGCTTGAAATCTGGTGTAACGAATCACAAGAACGTTATGTACTGTCTGTTGCTGCCGAAAACCTCGACACCTTTAAAGCGATTTGTGAGCGTGAACGTGCGCCATTCGCAGTAGTGGGTGAAGCAACTGCAGAAGAACACCTGAGCCTGTCAGATGAACACTTCGATAACAAACCTATCGATTTGCCGTTAGAAGTGTTGCTCGGTAAAGCACCGAAAATGAGCCGTGAAGCCACCACCCAAAAAGTGACCGGCGTAGCGCTTGAAGAAGACAAGATTGATATCGCAGAAGCGGTCAAGCGTGTACTGACGTTGCCAACTGTTGCGGATAAAACCTTCTTGATCACCATCGGTGACCGTACCGTGACCGGTTTGGTTAACCGTGACCAAATGGTTGGCCCTTGGCAGGTACCTGTGGCTGACTGCGCTGTGACTGCAGCAACCTTTGACACCTATGCCGGTGAAGCAATGTCGATGGGTGAACGCACCCCGCTGGCACTGCTGGACTTTGGTGCATCTGCCCGTATGGCGGTGGCCGAATCTATCATGAACATCGCCGGTGCTGACATTGGCGATCTGAAACGCATCAAACTGTCCGCCAACTGGATGTCCGCGGCAAATCACCCTGGTGAAGATGCGGGTCTCTATGAAGCGGTAAAAGCCATTGGTGAAGAGCTGTGCCCAGCGTTGGATTTGACTATCCCTGTGGGTAAAGACTCAATGTCAATGAAGACCGCATGGCAAGACAACGGCACTGATAAAGCCGTGACTGCGCCGCTGTCACTGGTTATCACCGCCTTTGGTGCCGTGCGCGATGTGCGTAACACCGTAACCCCTGAGCTGCGCACTGATAAAGGTGACACGGTATTGTTGCTGGCTGATGTGGCCAACGGTGAAACCCGTTTGGGCGGTTCATGCTTAGCGCAAGTATTTGAAGCGCTGGGCGATAAAGCACCTGATCTGAACGCAGCCGCGGCACTGAAAGGTTTCTTCAATGTGACCCAACAGCTGGTGGCTGAACGCAAACTGATCGCTTACCACGACCGTTCTGATGGCGGTTTGTTTACTACGCTGACCGAAATGGCCTTTGCCGGTAACACTGGTTTGAAAGTGCAACTGGCTGAGCTGGCAGGTTCTGATTTAGCTCGTCTGTTCAACGAAGAGCTGGGTGCAGTACTGCAAGTGTCTAAAGCGGATGCGGCAGCGATTATCGCGGCGTATCAAGCGGCGGGCGTTGCTTGTCATACCGTGGCTGAGCTGAGCAATGATGACCAAATCACCATTCTTGATGGTGAGCGTCAAGTGTATGCAGCCAGCCGCGTGGCACTTCGTCAACTGTGGTCAGAAACCACCTATCGCATGCAAGCACTGCGTGATAACCCAGAGTGCGCTAAAGAAGAGTTCGACATTAAACTGGATGCCAAAGACCCAGGTTTGACCGTGAAACTGAGCTTTGACCCAGCGGAAGATGTAGCTGCACCTTATATTGCTAAAGGCGCTGCGCCGAAAATGGCGATTCTGCGTGAGCAGGGCGTTAACTCTCAGGTTGAAATGGCTGCTGCGTTTGACCGCGCTGGGTTTGAGACTGTTGACGTGCATATGTCAGACATCCTCTCTGGTCGTCTGTCACTGGAAGAGTTTCACGGTTTAGTGGCGTGCGGTGGCTTCTCCTACGGTGACGTACTCGGCGCCGGTGAAGGTTGGGCGAAATCGATTCTGTTCAATGCTCATGCTCGCGAGCAGTTCAGCCGCTTCTTTGAACGTGCTGATAGCTTCGCGCTTGGCGTGTGTAATGGTTGTCAGATGTTGTCAAACTTGAAAGAAATTATTCCAGGTACTGAACACTGGCCGCATTTCGTGCGTAACCGTTCTGAGCGCTTTGAAGCGCGCTTCAGCTTGGTAGAAATCCAACAAAGTCCATCACTGTTCTTTAACGGTATGGCCGGTTCTCGTATGCCTATCGCAGTAAGTCACGGTGAAGGCCGTGCTGAGTTTGCATCAGTTGCGGCACAACAAGCGGCAGAGCAAACTGGCACTGTGGCATTGCGTTATGTGACCGGTAACGGTGATATCGCGACGCAATACCCACAAAACCCGAACGGTTCACCGAACGGTTTGGCGGGTATTAGTTCGGCTGATGGTCGAGTGACAATTATGATGCCGCACCCAGAACGTGTTTTCCGCACAGTAGCCAACTCTTGGCACCCAGATGCATGGGGTGAAGATAGTCCTTGGATGCGCATGTTCCGTAATGCGCGTGTTAACCTTGGCTAATATTTAGCGCTTATCTTTGATGAGTTCAAAAAGGCAGGTGACTAAGTCACCTGCCTTTTTTTATGCGGTTATTTTTCAATTTCAATATATTTTTTAATGAGTTATAGCGAGTTTTGCCATACAGTCGCGATTTGATGCGATAAATCTCCGAAGCCAGCGTTTTAGTTCGTCTGTATCTGCTTTGATACGGCAAGGCGCAGAGCAGCGAACACTGCCGAAAATCACCAATCTGTTAGCTATGACTTAACTACAATCGAGTTAAGTTGAACCTAGTAAATTAGTACTGGGTTAACTAGTGTGTGGATTTAACTTATTGAAAAATAGTTATTAAATTTATTTATTCATGGTGAACGAGCTTGGTGTTTCCCCATATATTAAAGGGAATTGAAAATCGCAACTATTCACACATGATTTTACCGCAGCAAAAAGCACGCTATTTTGTGAGCTTAGGCTTGATTTTGTGGCGCCTTATTCTGCATAAGAAAAATTTAATAAAATGTATTTATGATTAGTTGGCGGAATTATAGGTTTTTAGTGTTTTCAGTTTGTCTTGTTGTAATTAATGTTATTTAAATCAATTTATTAAGTTTTAATTTTCACTTGGCACTTGGTTGAGTTAACCGATTTTTTCCGCATATAAATATACATTTATAGTGTGTTTAGTACTTAATCTGTCTTAATGGTCATTTATATATGTTTTCTCTCATTTTTACCGTCTCTCTAACATGAGTAAAATAAAAAGTCAATATGACTTTATTTTGACTGTGTCTTTGTCCGCAAAACCCATTAAAACTCGCGGCTTTGATTGATTTGAGTCAAACGCGAGTGGTATAAAATTATGGCTATATTCAGCCTTATTTAATGTTTAACTGAATGAAAAATAAAGAAAAGTTTGTTTTTTGTTCCTAATTAAATGTGACCTGTGACGCAAAAGGGTTTCTGATTGTGATTTATCACAATGTTTGTTGGGTAGATTGTATTTTTCGACTTTGGTCGAAGGTATTCGATGCCTAAGAATCATTTTAGAAAGTTTAGCGGCGCTCACGGGCCAAACTGATAAAAACAAAATGTCAAACTAACGCTATCCAGCTCACCGTTAGGACGCTGTTAGACGGTACACCATGTAAGGAGTCACAAATGATAGTTGGAGAGGTTGTTGAGCTTTCACGCTTTCAATTCGCGTTGACAGCCATGTATCACTTCTTGTTTGTACCTCTGACCTTGGGTATGACTTTTATGCTTGCCATCATGGAATCGCTGTACGTGATGACCAACAAGCAGATCTATAAAGACATGACCAAGTTCTGGGGTAAATTGTTCGGTATTAACTTTGCCTTGGGCGTTGCTACCGGTTTGACCATGGAGTTCGAGTTCGGAACTAACTGGTCTTACTATTCGCACTATGTAGGCGATATCTTCGGTGCGCCGCTGGCGATCGAAGGTTTGATGGCCTTCTTCTTGGAATCTACCTTCGTTGGTATGTTCTTCTTTGGTTGGGACCGTTTCTCTAAGCGTCAACACTTGGCTGTGACTTGGTTGACCGCATTAGGTACTAACCTGTCTGCATTGTGGATTCTGGTAGCAAACGGCTGGATGCAAAACCCAGTGGGCTCTGTGTTCAACTACGAAACCATGCGCATGGAAATGACCAGCTTTGCCGAGTTGGTACTGAACCCTGTGGCTCAGGTTAAGTTTGTACACACCGTGGCTTCTGGTTATGTAACCGGTGCAATGTTTGTACTGTCTATCTCTGCTTACTACATCCTGAAAAAACGTGACCTGCCATTCGCACGTCGTTCTTTCGCTGTAGCAGCAAGCTTCGGTATGGCGTCAATCCTGTCTGTTATCGTACTGGGTGACGAATCAGGCTACCGCATGGGTGAAGTACAGCGAGTTAAATTGGCGGCTGTAGAAGCGGAATGGCACACTGAGCCAGCGCCTGCTTCATTCACTGCATTTGGTTATCCAAACCAAGAAGAGATGGAAACTAACTTCGCTATCAAGATCCCTTATGCAATGGGTATCATCGCGACTCGTTCTATCGACGAGCAAGTGACCGGTATTCATGACTTGGTGAAAGAGCACGAAGCACGTATCCGTAACGGTATGACGGCTTATGCGCTGCTTGAACAACTGCGTATGGCGAAGAAAGCTGGTCAACAACCAGATGCTGCACTAGTTGCTGCGTTTGAAGAGAAGAAAGTTGACTTAGGTTATGGCCTGTTGCTGAAGCCATACACCGACAAAGTAGTTGATGCGACTGAAGAGATGATCAAATCAGCTGCGAAAGACTCTATCCCTGCGGTTGCGCCACTGTTCTATACCTTCCGTGTGATGGTTGCTCTCGGTGTAGTGATGTTGCTGGTATTTGCTGCAGCCTTCTGGCAAAGCACTCGCCACCAAATCGCTGAAAAAACGTGGGTACTCAAAGCTGCACTGTTCAGCTTGCCACTGCCTTGGATTGCGATTGAATGTGGCTGGTTTGTGGCTGAATACGGCCGTCAACCATGGACTGTGTCTGAAATGCTGCCAACCTTTATGTCTGCTTCTAGTCTGACTGTGGGCGATCTGTGGTTCAGTATCATTCTGGCTACGCTGATCTACACAGTGCTGTTGGTTATCGAGCTGTTCTTGATGTTCAAGTTTGCCCGTAAAGGTCCTAGCTCACTGAAGACCGGCCGCTATCACTTTGAACAACTAGACGCCTGAGCAGAGGGATTAGACCATGTTTGATTACGAAATTTTACGATTTGTCTGGTGGGCACTGCTCGGCGTACTGCTGATCGGCTTCGCTGTGACAGATGGCTTTGATATGGGCGTGGGTGCCTTGCTGCCAATCGTGGGCAAGGATGACACTGAGCGTCGTGTGATGATTAACTCTGTTGCACCGCACTGGGATGGTAACCAAGTTTGGTTGATCACTGCCGGTGGTGCACTGTTTGCTGCATTCCCAACTGTCTATGCTGTATCTTTCTCTGGCTTCTATGTGGCTATGATTCTGGTATTAGCATGTTTGTGGCTGCGTCCAGTGGGCTTCGATTACCGTTCAAAAATCGAAGCACCAAAATGGCGTAAAACTTGGGATTGGTGTCTGTTTGCCGGTGGTTTTGTTCCGCCATTGGTTATCGGGGTCGCTTTCGGTAACTTGCTGCAAGGTGTACCGTTCCAATTCGACGAATATCTGCGTGCTTACTACGGCGAACCAGGTACTAACTGGCTGCTGAACCTGATCTATCTGCTGAATCCGTTTGGTTTGGTAGCGGGCTTGATCAGTGCTGGTATGTTCATGACTCAAGGTGCTTGTTGGTTGCAAATGAAGACTGATGGCGAAGTGCGTGCTCGCGCTTCAAAAATGGCTCAGCTGCTGTCAATCGTCGTGTTGGTGCTGTTTGTTGTCGCAGGCTTCTGGGTAAGCGGTATGGACGGTTATGTGTTGACCTCAGCGATTGATGGCAACGCAGTGTCTGATCCAACAGTGAAGCAAGTTGCGGTTCAAGCTGGTGCGTGGATGGCTAACTATGAAAAATACCCACTGACTTGGATTTTCCCAATCTTGGGTGTTGCTGCTGCCGCGTTGACATTCCTGACTAGCCGTTTGAATCGTGCTGGCTTTGCATTCTTGTTCAGCTCACTGACCATTGCTGGCGTGATCCTGACCTGTGGTGTAGCAATGTTCCCATTCGTGATGCCGTCATCACTGGTTCCGAACGTGAGTCTGACCATGTGGGATGCCACTGCAAGCCAAATGACACTCACAGTTATGACCTATGTAGCGATTGTATTCGTACCTATCGTACTGGGTTACACGCTGTGGACTTACTTCAAGATGTTTGGACGCGTAACTCGCGAACACATCGAAGCTAACAGCACTTCACTGTACTAAGGAGGAAGACAATATGTGGTATTTCACTTGGATACTGGGTCTGTTGCTGGCATGCGCCTTTGGTATCATCAATGCTCTATGGTTAGAAAACACCGAGAACATGGATCGTAATGCCGAAGAGTAAGCATTAGCGCTTATCCTAAATACAAGGCCACCATTTTTGGTGGCCTTGTTGTTTTTATTGTCATCCCCAAACGTAGTTTCTGGCAGCGGTGATGGTTTTAGTGCACGCTCACTATCAGGTAAAGCGATTTGCTTTCAGCTAATAACGAATATGAACGATGCTTGAGTTACCTATTACTGATGTTGATCATTGGCGGCAGTTTGTAGCGCAGCAGTCTCGGGCGCAGTTACAACAGTTGTTATTTGATTGGCTGCGTCAAGATCAATTGCGTATGGGCGCGTTAAACGCCTTAGCAGCGCTTAACTTACCAAATTGCTATATCGCCGCAGGGTTTGTACGTCACCTGGTATGGGACCGTTTACACGGCTTAGAAATGCCTTTGAACGATGTCGATGTTATTTATTTCGACCCTGATGATTGTTCGCGAGCAGTTGAACGTACTTATGAGCAAAGGTTAGCAGCGCTAATACCGCTGAACTGGTCAGTGAAGAATCAAGCACGTATGCATCTAAAACATGGTCACAGGCCATATCACAGTGTGAGTGATGCAATGTCCTACTGGCCAGAATTAGAAACCGCAATTGCGGTCTCGCTGCATCAAGGGCAATTACAGTTGCTCGATAATTGTTGTCTACATTCACTCATGTCGCTCTACCTTTCTCCCAATCCGCTTGCCAATGCTGAAAGTTTTCAGCTGCGTATTTCAAGCAAAGGCTGGTTAACACATTATCAGTATTTAATGCTGGGCAAATAGCATTTAAATGGTGATTTATTCTGTATTTATTGATGGAGAAATTCGCTAAGTATTTTTAAAAATTAGCCAAAAGTGGAATAGTGAAATTGGTGATAAAAACAGCGTTTTTTACGCATTTATGCTGCTTTTATAACCGCCATTTTAGATGGATCTTAACGTTTTTGTGATCGATTATTCATTGTTGTATGGGGTTTTTGTTGTGCATCTTGTTTATTGATCTGGATCAATGATGTTGCGTAAAGATGCTGGCAGGGTAGCCACGTTTGTTACAGAAAACACCATAATTAATGCGAACACGAGTCGCTACGGAGTGAATCAATGGACAAGAAAATCATTTCAGGAATCATTGCTGCGGTACTTTTTTCTGCTGCTGGAGCGGCAACTGCACATGAAGCAGGTGATATCATCGTACGTGCAGGTGCAGTAGTGGTTGCGCCAAATGAGTCCAGTGCTAACGTTGTTACCCCAGACTTGGGTGATCTGGGTGAGTTTGATGTCAGCAACAATACTCAACTGGGTTTGAATTTTGGTTACATGTTGACCGATAACATTGGTGTGGAACTGCTGGCGGCAACGCCATTCAGCCATGATGTGAAACTTGCAGGGATGAAAATCGCTGAAACTAAACACCTGCCACCAACCTTAGTTGTTCAGTATTACTTCGGTGATGCACAATCAAAAGTGCGCCCATACATCGGTGCTGGTATCAACTACACCAACTTTTTCGATACTAAGTTCACTAACGACTTAGGCGGCAAGCTGTCTAACCTGTCAATGGAAAACTCTTGGGGTCTGGCCGGTCAAGTAGGTCTGGACTATCAAGTGACTGACAAGCTGCTGGTGAACGCATCTATTTGGTACGCTAAAATCGATTCAGACGTGTCATTTGATTACGCTTACGGTGATGCGAATGAAAACACCGCCGCAGTGACCATCGCTACTGATATCGACCCATGGGTCTACATGGTGAGTGTGGGTTACGTATTCTAATATCGCGGGGGCGATAACAAAAAAGGCGCTAATGAGCGCCTTTTTCTTTTAACGTTTTTTCTTCTGCTTCCAGTGACGCGTGTTGTAGATGTACTCCGGCAACAATCTCGTTAACCATGCCACTGTGTACCAACGTTTAGTCACGACCACGCTACGCTTTCTTTTGAGTAGCGCTTTTACCGTTTGGCGGGCAACTTCTTCAACCGGCGATAACCACAGCTGAGAATGCTGCATGGCAGCCTTATCTAATAAACCAAGTTGAATATCGGTGATATCAATCGGCAGTTTCAAGCGCTGCGCATGCATCGACAGCCCTTCGAGATAGTTAATTGCGAATGCTTTCGCAGCATGGAACGCCACACTCGGTCCACCACGAAGACCGGCAATCGATGTAATTGCTGCCAACTGGCCATAACCTTGTTCGCGAAATAGGCGAAAGAAGGTATTGCACACAGCGGCAAAGCCTTTGACGTTAACATCGATAATTTCGTCTTCAAGTTGCCATGGCAGGTCGGGATGATAGGAGTTCAACCCAGTGTTGACCAATACTAACTGTGCACCACCGACCTGCTGCCATACTTGTTGTAACTGATCGATAGTGTGTGCGGCATCGGCAATGTCGAGCGGAAATACTTGGGTAGAATCTGGTAACTGACTGACGAGGTCATCCAACGTCTCAGGCGCAGCAGCCAAGAGGACTAACTTCATCCCCGCCGCTGAAAGTTGTTTGGCAATCTCCTTGCTCAACATTGAACTGGCGCCTACCAGAATTGCAGTTGTTTCAGTCATGGTTTCAACGTGATAGAAAATAAAGTCACATGATAGAAGTATGCTGATAACACCTCAAGAAATAAACATGGATGTATAGACATCCAGAAGTCTTTATGTATGATCTAGACTTAATAGGTTTCGGTGCCTGGGTGAGGATATTCTGCCCCCTGTGACACACTGAAATCTCCATTTTTGTCTTGGCGCGATGGCGCTATTCGATGCTGTAGAGGCGAACGATGCCCGTAAAAGTACCTGATAATTTACCTGCTGCCAGTATTCTTGAATCTGAAAACATCTTCGTGATGTCAGAGACTCGGGCGGCCAATCAGGATATCAGACCGATGAAGGTGCTGATCCTCAATCTGATGCCTAATAAAATCGAGACTGAAACCCAGCTGCTGCGACTGCTCAGTAACACACCATTGCAGATCGATATCGATTTGCTGCGTATTCATGACCGTGAGTCAAAGCATACGCCTATGGATCACTTAAATACCTTCTATCGTGATTTTGAAGATATCAAACACAAAAACTACGACGGGTTGATCATCACTGGTGCGCCGTTGGGGCAGTTAGACTTTGAAGATGTGATTTATTGGGATCATATCAAAGAGGTGATTGATTGGTCGCAGACTCACGTCGTGTCAGTGCTATTCCTGTGTTGGGCTGCGCATGCGGGTTTATTCCACCTTTATGGTTTGAAACGCAAGATCATGGAGCGCAAGTGTTCTGGGGTGTTTGAGCATCAGCGTATCAAAGCACATGTACCACTTTTGCGTGGCTTTGATGATGTGTTCTATGCACCACACTCCCGTTACGCGCAGATGGATGTTGAAGAGTTAAAGGCAGATCCTAACCTCACCGTATTGGCTGAGTCAAAAGAGGCGGGCGCCTATATTGTCATTAGTAATGACAACCGCAACTTGTTTGTCATGGGGCACCCTGAGTATCGCAAAGGCACATTGCGCGATGAGTACTTCCGCGATTTAGAAGCCGGTATCAATCCTGAGGTGCCTGCGAACTACTTCCGTGATGATGACCCGACTAAAGAACCGATTGGTCGCTGGTTCGGTCATGGCAATTTACTGATCAGTAACTGGCTCAACTACTATGTGTACCAGCTGACACCGTATGACTTGAGTGATTTAAGCGCAATAACCCCGTGGGAAAAGGCATAGCCGATAGCGTTTTGATTAAACGCAAATGCCCTCGTCGGTGGATACTATGAGGGTAGTTATCGTATTAAGCGGTGAAAACAAAAACGGCTTCCTCATGAAAGCCGTTTCATTATGCGTGTAACACTTATTAGCGTTTCAGTGATTCGCTCAGTTGTGGGCGGAATTTTTTCACCAACAGTGCAGTAGCTTTTGGACCACCGGCGACGATGTTGCCGCTGATCAGGTAGTTGTGACCACCCGACAATTCAGCCACAGTACCGCCCGCTTCACGCACGAGTAGATCGCCAGCCGCGATATCCCAAGGTTTCAGACCAATTTCGAAGAACGCATCCACACGACCTGCAGCCACGTAAGCCAAATCCAATGCTGCTGAACCCGCGCGACGAATATCGGTACATGAGGCAAATGCTTCAGCAAACAGCTTCATGTAAGTTTCGGTGTGTTGACGTGCTTTAAATGGGAAACCAGTAGCCACTAAGCTTTTGCTCAGGTCATTTGGGTTGTTAGCACGAATACGGAAGTCGTTCAGTTTAGCGCCTTGACCGCGTACAGCTGAGAACAGCTCTTCACGGACTGGGTCGTAAACGATTGCCACTTCAGTTTTGCCTTTAACTTGTAAAGCAATAGAAACGGCGAAGTGAGGTACACCATTAACGAAGTTATTGGTGCCATCCAGCGGATCGACAATCCACAAATAATCATTATTTGAACCACGGCTCTCACCGTTTTCTTCACCCACGATGCTGTGATCTGGGTATGATTTGCGAATTTGCTGAACAATGGCAGCTTCTGCTTCTTTATCAATATTTGATACGAAATCGTTAATACCTTTGGTATCAACTTGTACGCGGTCTAATTCGTTAAAACCACGCATGATAATCTGGCCTGCGGCGCGAGCAGCGCGCACACCAATGGTAAGCATTGGATGCATTGCAATCCCCTGGATGTGAAAGAACGGTCAAAAAAACGCGCGTATTATACATGAGAGGAAAGTTATATCAAATACCGATTTTTGTGTGAGCAATGGTGCGGGTCTGTGATAGGATGCAGCCTCTTATTTTTACATCAATATTAAGTCGTCAAATGCTAAGCAATATTCGGGTTGTGCTAGTGGGAACTACTCACTCAGGCAACATAGGCTCAGTCGCTAGAGCCATGAAAACTATGGGGTTGTCATCTTTATATCTGGCAGAGCCAAAAGTTACGCCAGACGGTCAATCAATTGCATTGGCTGCGGGTGCCTCCGACATCCTGAAGGACGCGGTTACTGTTGATAATATGGCTGAAGCCATCAAAGATTGTTCGTTAGTGATCGCAACTAGTGCGAGAAGTCGTACATTGGAGTGGCCTGTGCTGGAACCTCGTGAGGCGGCAAAAAAATTGGTAGAGCAGAGCGCCAATGGTAACGTGGCCATCGTGTTTGGGCGTGAGCGGAATGGCCTAAGCAATGAAGAGCTGCAGATGTGCCACTACCACCTTGCTATTCCTGCCAATAGTGAATACAGCTCGCTTAATTTGGCGCAAGCGGTGCAGATTGTTTGTTATGAAACACGCATGGCCTATCTCGATACGCAGAACCAACCTGAAGAATCGACCGATGTTGTTGAATATCCTTCAGTTGACGATCAAGAACGTTTCTACGAACATCTACAGCGGACGCTTACTAATACAGGCTTTATTATTAAGAATCACCCCGGCCATATTATGCAAAAACTGCGTCGCTTGTTTAGTAAAGCCAGAATTGAAGCGCCAGAAATGAATATTCTGCGTGGCATTCTTACGTCAGTCGATAAAGCCACACAAAAACAAAAATCAGAAGAGTAGTTCGAGGAACATATGGGTGTGATATCAAGACTCAAAGAGGATATTCAGTCCATCTATCACCGTGACCCAGCGGCGCGTAGCGCGTTGGAGATTTTGCTTAACTACCCCGGCATGCATGCGATTTGGTTACACCGAATTAGCCACAAGCTATGGAAAGCGAAATGGTGTTTCCTCGCTCGCTGTTTATCGACATTTTCCCGTTGGTTGACTGGGGTTGAGATCCATCCCGGCGCGACCATTGGCCGCCGCTTTTTTATCGACCACGGTATGGGCATTGTGATTGGTGAAACCGCCGAAATCGGCGATGACTGCACCCTCTATCATGGCGTGACTCTCGGTGGTACCACATGGCAAGCCGGTAAACGTCACCCGACACTGCAAAATAACGTGGTAATTGGTGCGGGTGCTAAGGTGCTCGGGCCTATCACCATGCACGACGGTGCGCGCGTTGGCTCCAATTCAGTGGTGGTAAAAGATGTACCTGCCAACACCACTGTGGTGGGTATCCCCGGTCGAGTGGTCACGCTCGGCACGCCACAATCAAAAGAGAAAACAGAACGTCGCAGTGCGATGGCAAAGAAATATGGCTTCGATGCCTATGCGGTGTCACCGGATAACCCAGACCCTGTCGCTAATGCGATTGGGCAGATGCTCGACCACATGCATTTGATGGATTCCAAGTTACAAGATTTGTGTGAAGCCATGAATGAGATGGGCGGTCATATCTGCACTGAAAAGCTGCCAGAGATTGATGTGGGTGACTTCTGTGAAGCGGAATTAGCTGCCGCAGAAAAACGTAAACAAGTGATGGATGCATTTGATCCTGAGATCTAGCCATTTATGTAACTAATTGAGGCTATTTCTCGTTGAAACACCGTCGGTAAAAGAGTTAAATACCCAACAAATCTGCAAGGGTATTGTCGCGATAGGCGATAAAATAACCTACTATAATGCAGGGTTTTATACTTGACTAGATTAGTAGGATATGGTCAAATTTAACCATCTTATTATCGCCATGGTGTTTATATGAAGCTGACATCCAAAGGCCGTTACGCGGTGACTGCAATGCTTGATGTTGCAATTCATTCGGCGAACGGGCCAGTACCACTGGCAGACATTTCTGAACGTCAAGGGATCTCTCTGTCCTATTTAGAACAGTTGTTCGCTAAGCTACGTAAAAAAGGCTTAGTTGCCAGCGTCAGAGGTCCAGGTGGTGGATACCGTTTGGGTAAAGATGCGGCTGAGATTTCCGTGGCGATGGTGGTCAACGCAGTTGACGAGTCAGTTGATGCGACACGTTGCCAAGGACAAGCCAACTGCCAAAGTGGTACACGTTGCTTAACTCACTCTCTGTGGGGGGATTTGAGTAAGCAGATTTCTGAATTTTTAAACGGCATCAGTCTTGCCGCATTAATGCAGAAACGCGATGTGCAGTACATCTCGGTTAAACAAGATAAGATGCATCAGGAACAGCAAAGGATCAGCGCCTGAACCTTTGTTGACAATTAATATAAAAGTACGTGGTATGTAGCCTCGGCGGAGACTGCTAAGTACGGAGTGTGTAATGAAACTTCCTATTTATTTGGATTATGCCGCAACAACGCCTGTGGACCCTCGTGTTGCACAGAAAATGGCACAGTACATGACGATGGATGGTATTTTTGGTAATCCAGCGTCCCGTTCTCACCGTTACGGATGGCAGGCTGAAGAAGCCGTAGACATCGCCCGTAATCAGATTGCAGATCTGCTCAACGCTGACCCGCGTGAGATTGTGTTCACCTCAGGTGCTACCGAATCTGACAATTTGGCTATCAAAGGTGTAGCTAACTTTTATCAGAAAAAAGGTAAGCACATCATCACCAGCAAAACCGAGCATAAGGCGGTTCTGGACACTTGCCGTCACCTTGAGCGTGATGGTTATGACGTGACCTATCTTGAGCCTGAAAGTAACGGTTTAATTCCGCTGGAACGAATTGAAAACGCCATGCGCGATGACACCATTTTGGTGAGCATCATGCATGTAAATAACGAAATCGGTGTGATTCAAGATATCGCTGCGATTGGCGAACTGTGCCGTAGCAAAGGCGTGGTATTCCACGTGGATGCGGCGCAAGGTGCGGGTAAAGTTGCGATTGACGTGCAAGCACTGAAAGTTGATTTAATTTCGCTGTCTGGCCACAAAATGTATGGCCCTAAAGGTATTGGTGCACTGTATGTTCGCCGTAAGCCTCGTATCCGCCTCGAAGCGCAAATGCACGGCGGTGGTCATGAGCGCGGTATGCGCAGTGGTACATTACCAACCCACCAAATCGTGGGTATGGGTGAAGCCGCGGCTATCGCAAAATCTGAGATGGAAAGCGACAATGCGCGTATCCATGCGTTGCGTGACAGACTGTGGAACGGTATCAAAGATATCGAAGAAACTTATGTAAACGGTGATATGGAACACCGCGTGAGCGGCAGTTTGAACGTAAGTTTCGCTTACGTTGAAGGTGAATCATTGATGATGGCGCTGAAAGATTTGGCGGTATCTTCAGGTTCAGCTTGTACTTCTGCCAGCTTAGAACCGAGCTATGTGCTGCGTGCACTGGGTCTGAACGATGAAATGGCGCACAGCTCAATCCGCTTCACTGTCGGTCGTTTCACGACTGAAGAAGAGATTGATTACGCGATTGCCACCATCAAAGAGTCAATCGGTAAGCTAAGGGAGATGTCTCCATTGTGGGAGATGTTCAAGGATGGTGTTGACCTGAACCAAGTGCAGTGGGCTGCCCACTAATTTCCCGCAGACGAATTAAATTTGGAGCAATATCATGGCGTACAGTGAAAAAGTGATTGACCATTACGAGAATCCTCGCAACGTTGGCTCGTTTGACAAAGATGATCCGTCAGTAGTGACTGGTATGGTCGGCGCCCCAGCATGTGGTGACGTAATGAAGCTGCAATTGAAAATCAATGCTGATGGCATTATTGAAGATGCACGTTTTAAAACTTACGGTTGCGGCAGCGCGATTGCCTCTAGCTCACTGGTAACTGAGTGGGTTAAAGGTAAGAGTGTTGAAGAAGCGGCAACCATCAAGAACACCGACATCGCGGAAGAGTTAGCGTTACCGCCAGTGAAAATTCACTGCTCAATTTTGGCAGAAGATGCCATTAAAGCCGCACTGGAAGAGTACAAGACCAAGAAAGCCTAACCAAAATCGGGAGTTAATATGTCGATTTCGATGACACCTGCAGCCGCAGACCGCGTCAAATCTTTTCTGGACAATCGCGGAAAAGGGATCGGTTTACGCTTAGGGTTAAAGACTTCCGGTTGTAGTGGTATGGCCTATATCCTCGAGTTCGTTGATGAACTGAACGAAGATGACGAGGTGTTTGACATCAATGGCGTCAACATCATTATTGACGCCAAGAGTTTAATTTACCTCGACGGGATTGAACTAGATTTCGTCAAAGAAGGCCTGAATGAAGGTTTTCAGTTCAATAATCCTAATGCTAAGGGTGAGTGTGGTTGCGGTGAAAGCTTCACTGTCTAACCTGCTCACTGTGCAATAGAGCGCTGTATGAACTACTTCGAGTTGTTTGATTTACCAGCGGCATTTGAGGTTGATGTCGCTGATCTTTCTGCCCGCTATCGTGAGCTGCAAAAAGCGGCTCATCCAGATAGATTCGCTAACGCCAGTGAACAGCAAAAGCTACTGGCGGTCTCCCGCACTGCACAGATTAATGATGGCTTTCAAACCCTGAAAGATCCTATTCGCCGAGCTGAGCATCTGCTGGAGATGAAAGGGGTGGCGTTACAAAATGAAACCCAAACGGTGAAAGACACCAGTTTTTTGATGCAGCAGATGGAATGGCGCGAAGCATTAGAAGATATTAGTCGTAGCGGTGATGAACACGAAGCTGACAAGCTTGAACGTTCGTTCAAACAATATCGCGCCGCCATCACTAACGCTCTGCAAGATTTATTAGCAAAGGATGATGCAGCCGCTACACAAAGCGCGGCAGATCACGTCCGGAAGCTAAAGTTTATGGCAAAATTGCAGGATGAACTGGTTAGAATTCAGGACGCGATGTACGACTAAGCGTCTTGAGTAAGCATCACTTACCTCAGTTAACAATTTGGCTCACAAAGGTTGAGCCAAATTTTTAATGAAGAATGGATAATTATGGCACTTTTGCAAATTGCTGAACCTGGCCAAATGGCAGCTCCTCACCAGCATCGACTTGCGGCTGGTATTGACTTAGGCACAACCAATTCTCTGGTCGCGTCTGTTCGTAGTGGTAAGGCTGAGACCTTAGCCGATCTGGCAGGGCATCACTCATTGCCTTCAGTGGTGCATTTCGCTAAAGACACAATCACAGTAGGCAGTGAAGCGCTGGCACATTCGGCGATTGATCCGCAAAATACCATTGTGTCAGTAAAGCGTTTTATGGGGCGCTCACTGGCCGATGTGCAACAAGGCGCGCAGCGTTTTCCTTATCAATTTGAATCCAGTGAGAATGGCTTGCCGGTCTTTGTCACTGAAGCTGGGAAACTCAATCCAATTCAGGTCTCTGCGGAGATCTTACGTCCACTCGTGGCGCGCGCTGAAGAGACCCTCGGTGGTTCACTTGAAGGTGTGGTAATTACCGTTCCAGCTTATTTTGATGACGCGCAACGTCAAGGCACCAAAGATGCTGCCAATCTGTTGGGTGTGAAAGTACTGCGTTTGTTAAATGAACCAACTGCCGCAGCGATCGCATACGGCTTAGATTCCGGGCAAGAAGGCGTTATTGCGGTTTATGACCTTGGCGGTGGTACTTTTGATATCTCCATTCTACGGTTAAATCGTGGTGTATTTGAGGTTCTTGCTACTGGCGGTGATTCGCAGCTCGGTGGTGATGATTTCGACCACCTGTTGGCTGAAGATTTACGCACACGTTTGGGGCTTAGCGAACTTGGTGCTCAGCAAGAACGTCAGTTGCTGATGGAGGCACGTCGAGTGAAAGAAGCGCTGTCGGACAACGCTACCGCGACCACAAGCTTCAATTTTGATGGCAATGCAGTTAGTTGCGATACCAGTCTTGAGCAATTTAACGAGCTCATCAGCAAACTGGTGAAGAAGACGATTCAAAGCTGCCGTAAAGCGCTGCGTGATGCCAGTGTTGAAACCGATGACGTCTTAGAAGTGGTGATGGTGGGTGGCTCTACGCGAGTGCCGCTGGTGCGTGAATTGGTTGGTGAATTCTTTGGTAGAACACCACTGACCAGCATCGATCCAGATCGCGTGGTGGCCATCGGTGCTGCTATTCAAGCGGATATTCTGGTGGGCAACAAGCCAGATTCAGAGTTGCTGTTGCTGGATGTAATCCCATTGTCGTTAGGGATTGAAACCATGGGTGGCTTAGTGGAAAAGGTGATTCCACGTAACACCACCATTCCGGTTGCGCGCGCACAAGAATTTACTACCTTCAAAGACGGTCAAACGGCGATGGCGTTCCATGTGGTGCAAGGTGAGCGTGAGTTGGTGGCTGATTGCCGTTCGCTCGCACGTTTCACTCTGCGCGGAATTCCCGCGTTGGCCGCCGGTGCTGCACATATTCGTGTCACTTTCCAAGTGGATGCTGACGGTTTGCTGAGCGTGACCGCCATGGAAAAATCCACAGGAGTGCAATCTAGCATTCAGGTTAAACCATCGTTTGGTCTGTCTGATACTGAAATTGCCGGCATGATCAGAGACTCTATGACCTATGCTAAAGAAGATATTCAGTTGCGTATGCTGACCGAGCAGAAAGTCGAGGCTGCGCGTGTGCTCGAATCACTTAACGCCGCTTTAGCAAACGATGGCGCTTTGTTAGACGCTGATGAACGCACTGTGGTTGACGACGCGATGCAAATTCTCGCTCAAGCTGCTGAAGGTGATGATGCCGATGCAATCAAGCTTGCTATCGAAAAAGTAGACGCAGCGACACAAACCTTTGCCGCTAAGCGCATGGACAATTCAATTAGAGCCGCACTGAAAGGTCAGTCGGTAGATAAGATATAGGGTGCAATAATGCCACAAATCGTATTTTTACCTCATGCCGAACTGTGCCCAGATGGAGCGGTTGTTGAAGCAGAAAAAGGCGAATCTATTTTGAATGTTGCCCTGCGCAACGGGATTGAAATTGAGCACGCCTGTGAGAAATCATGCGCTTGTACTACCTGTCACGTAATCGTACGCGAAGGGTTTGATAACCTTGAACCGAGCGATGATTTAGAAGATGACATGCTTGATAAAGCATGGGGCTTAGAACCGGAAAGCCGCTTGTCGTGCCAAGCGAAAGTGGAAGATGAAGACCTTGTTGTCGAGATCCCTAAGTACACCATCAACATGGTAAGCGAAGGATAAAAATTGAAGGCCAGCGGAAGCTGGCCTTTTTGTTGCCAGTCGAAATCGACAACATTGAGATTGGTTGTTCGTCTGAATATCGCCACTTGCCTCAGTCTCATCCTCTAAAGCCACCCACATGGGTTAACTACCCAGGTTATTGCTTCCATGCCGCGTAAATAATCACACCATCGTATTGGCGACGGATATCCCAATGTATTCGGAGACATCCCATTGTATTGGGCGAAGAGTACGTGTGATGTTTGGTAGCTATAAGCAGAGATTGCACGAGTGTGAAATCCTAGATGCCGCAGCAAAACCCTGTTTGAGATAAACGTGATGAGAATAAAAAATCCCCACCAATTCAGCTTAGTGGGGATTTATCAAGAAGTGTCACTTAGACATGACACTTACTTGCGGTAAGTGATTAACCTTACGCTTCTTCGGCGCTAATGGCAGCGTCTTTGCCTTTGCTGATGTAGAACACCAAACCGGTAACTACTGCGGTGATTACGATGCCGGCAACAGTTGACAACGTCATTGGTAAACCTGCACCCAAGGTTTGTGAATTCAGCAGGAAGCTAAATACCACTGTGGTCATAAACATGGCTGGGATGGTGCAAATCCAGTGCAGCTTGTTAGCTCGCATCAGGTAAGCTGAAGCGGTCCACAGCATCATTACTGCGGTCGCTTGGTTAGCTACACCGAAGTAGCGCCAGATGATACCGAAGTCTACTTGAGTCAGAACACCACCAATAATGAACAGTGGGATAGCAAGCAGCAGACGTTTGCTCATTTGAGTTTGCTTCATGTCGAAGTATTCAGCCAAAATCAGACGAGCAGAGCGGAATGCTGTGTCACCAGAGGTAATCGGCAGAACGATTACACCCAACACAGCCAAAAAGCCACCTACAGTACCCAACAAGCCTGTTGATGCGCTGTACACTACGTTGGCAGGGTTGCCACCCATACCTTCGTTTAAGCCTTCTACACCACCGAAGAACGACAGGGCAATCGCACACCAAATCAACGCAATGATACCTTCGCCGATCATCGCACCGTAGAACACAAAGCGACCATTTGCTTCGTTTTCAACACAGCGAGCCATTAACGGTGATTGGGTAGCGTGGAAGCCAGAGATAGCACCACAAGCGATGGTGATAAACAGGGCTGGCCACAGTGGCGCGTCTTTCGGGTTCAAGTTTTGGAAGAAATCAGCTGGACCAAAACCAGACAGTAGCGTGTGCTCATCAGAGGCCACAATTGCGATGGTCAAACCTACAGACATGAACAGCAGCAGTGCACCAAAGAATGGGTACAGACGGCCAATGATTTTGTCTACTGGCACGATAGTCGCAATCAGGTAGTACACAAAGATGATACCAACAAACATGGTGACGCTCAGGCCCGTCAGTTTACCCAACAGACCCGCAGGGGCAGAGATAAACACTACGCCTACCAACAGCAGCAATACCAGGGCAAAGATGTTCATAAAGTTCTTTGCGTTCTTACCTAAGTATTTACCGGCAAGATTAGGTACTGATTGGCCACCATTACGCACTGACAACATACCAGAGAAGTAATCGTGTACGGCACCAGCGAAGATACAGCCAATCACAATCCACAGCATGGCGGCTGGGCCATAAAGGGCACCCAAGATAGGACCAAAGATTGGACCTACGCCAGCGATGTTCAGTAATTGGATTAAGTAGACTTTAGATTGGGACATCGGCACGTAGTCGACGCCATCGTTTTGAGCATAAGCAGGCGTTTGGCGAGCTTTATTGATGCCAAACACTTTTTCAACAAATGTACCGTAAATAAAGTAGCCACCAATTAGCAGCCCTACGCAGAGTAAAAACCACAGCATGATTATTTTCCCCCAGTTAACGTTGCCAATCATCTTAGCCCTTTCTTTATTCACGCCAAGTTGAGTTTAAGTAAGCGGTAATATTCGCTTAGCGAGCGGTTATAGGCAGTGATGAGCGGTTCTTGCTTTCGGTAAGTGGTCGCTAGCCAGTCTAGGCGGTTGACAGCGCATGTCAGCGGTCATCAACGATAAGTTAAGCGGTCGAAAGGGATAACTGAGCGGTTCGGGGGCTGAATCGGTGCTTCCATGCACCTGCCTGGGTTTATCTGTTCGGGCGGGTTAACGGCGACTCGGCGCTAACAGTCACATTCGGCGAAAGGCGTGTTATTAATTAAAACCAAAGGCTTGCTTCAGGGGTTTAAGAAAGCGGCGTGAAACTGGCACTTTTGCACCACTGTGAGTGGTGACTTCTGCACCGGTTTCCAACACTTCAATTTCTGCGATGGCAGACGGGGAAACCAGATATTGCCGATGGCAGCGGAGCAGTGGGGTCTTTTCTTCCAGCACTTTTAGGGTGAGTTCGGTATGCACCTGCTCTTTGGTGGTGGCAATATGGACACCGGAAAGATCACTGAAGGCAAACTCAACATCCTTTACTGCGATAATTTTAAGTTTATTGCCGCAATAGCAGGGCAGATGCAGCAAGTGCAATGGCATCACAGGTGTGAGCACTTGCGGGGTTAAGTCTCGGCGAACTTTCTCTAGTGTTTGCTGCAATCGCTTTTCATCAACTGGTTTCAGCAAATAATCAAATGCATGATTATCAAAAGCTTTTACCGCAAATTCATCATAAGCGGTAACAAACACAATCCGTGGCATCTGTTCAGGGGCGAGCATGGCAATCAGTTCCATGCCAGTAATCCGCGGCATCTGAATATCGAGAAACACCAAATCAGGTTTCTCTCGATTAATCATCTGAATCGCTTCAACCGCGTTGCTGCATTGGCCAATTATGTCGATGTCGGCTTCTTCCACCAACAACTCGGCCAACGCCTCGCGGGCATACAATTCATCATCAACGAGTAAACAACGTATCATGTTAACTGTTCCGGTAAGGTAGGTTGATCGCCACACGGGTATAAACATCTGGCTCACAACTAACGGTAACGCCGTAATGCGGCCCATAGAGATTTTGAATTCGCTTATGAACAAGGTTCATCCCTAAACCGTCGGATTCCGTTTTTTCTTGATATAACCCGGCATTGTCCTCAACCGTGAGAATGAGTTCATCTTGCTTTAATGCCGCTGTAACGCTGATTTTACCCGGTTCAATCAAATGCGAGGTGCCATGTTTCACCGCATTTTCGATGATGGGTTGCAGGGTAAACGCTGGCATTTGCACCGCCAGTAAGCCACTATCAATCTCAATATCGACTTGCAATTTATCGATAAAGCGGGCTTTCTCAATCGCTAGATAGGAGTCGATATGCTCCAGCTCGTCACCAAGGGTGACAAGGCCGGTGGTGCGCTTGAGATTAATCCGCAGGAACTGACTTAACTGCTGCAGCAGTTGCCGAGCATTATCAGGATCGCGTCGCACAATCGCGCTGATGGTATTCAAGGCATTAAACAAAAAGTGTGGATTAACTTGTGCCTGCAGCAGTTTTAATTCGGCTTGGGTCAACATGGTTTGTTGCTGTTCAAAGCGACCATATAGGATCTGGTTGGAGAGCAGCCGCGCAATCCCTTCGCCAAGGGTGCGGTTTATATTCAAAAACAACTTATTTTTCGGCTCATACAGCTTAATGGTGCCAATTACTTCATTATCCGCTCGTAGCGGGATCACTAAGCTTGACCCTAACTTGCACTGCTTGGAGATAGAGCAAGCGTAGGGCGTTTCTACGCCATCAGCGAACATCACTCGGTTTTGGTGGATTGCATCCATGGTGATTTTTGATGAAATTGGCGTGCCTGGCAGATGGTGATCGGCACCGATACCGATAAACGCCAGTAATTTCTCTCGGTCGGTAATGGCTACAGCACCCACAGCGGTCTCTTCAATCACAATTTTGGCAACCTGGGTGCTGGTATGTTCATTAAAGCCTTTAGCTAATGTCCCCACACTGCGTTCAGCGATTTTCAGTGCTTTAGTTGAAAAGCTGGAGGAAAGTTTATCGAACATCGTTTTTTGATCGCGAATAATGCTCATAAACAATGCGGCACCGATGGAGTTCACCAGTAGCATCGGCGGCGCAATCTGCCGCACCAGCGCTAATGCATCTTCAAATGGCTGCGCGACCATCAAAATGATACACATCTGCATCATTTCGGCATAAAACGCGACCAAACCGACCAAAAACGGATGATAAACCAACTCACTGCGGCCTTGTTTTTTGAGCCAGTAGCTAATCATGCCGGCACTGAGCCCTTCAAAGGTGGTTGAGATAGCACAAGATAGATCAGTAAAACCGCCCAAGGTATAGCGATGAATGCCACCGGTTAATCCCACTAAAAACCCTGTTGTTGGCCCACCCAATAAACCCCCGAGCACCGCGCCCATCGCTCGAGTATTGGCAATGGCACCATGAGTTTGTTCACCAAAATAGGTGGCCATAATGCAGAAACCGGAGAACACCAGATAGATATAGATTTTATGGGGCAGGCGAGTTGAGGCTTCGGCGAACAGCTTAAACATTGGGGTTTTGCTGACGAGATACACCAATACCATATAGAGGCACATCTGTTGTGTGAGGGCGAGGATCAGCGGCATCTTCAATTCACCTAGGCCAATAGGCCGCACATCAGGATAACAATAGGCGCTATATTGCCAGAAATCTTGCGTTAAATCAGAGTATGACACAGAAAAAATCGATATAAATCAGTAACTGCTTATTTTGAATGGGGTGAACTAATGAGTGAATCTATCCACGGTCATGAAGTACTTGAGATGTTATTGGCACAACCGCAAGGGGTGACGAAGGGAGAGTTAAAAGCCCAAATGTTGCAAAAGTTTGGTACTGAGGCGCGTTATCACACCTGCAGTGCCGCCGATATGGATGCCGATGCTTTAATCGAATTTTTGGCTGCGCGCGGTAAGTTTGTGGATGCTCCGGCAGGGTTTACCACCGAAGCAGAAAAGATTTGTAACCACTAACGAGTAGGATTAGCCCTGCTCGTTAGCTTGCTCGCAAAGTGCTAACAGCCCAGCCTGCTCGTCATCAGAAAGTTGGCTAAAGTTAGCAATGAAGATCCGTAACAGTTTTGATTTCGCCATGCCGGTTTGTTGTGACAGTTCATCCAATTGAGAGATGCTTTGTTCTGTCAGGGTAAACGTTGCATGGCGAAACTGTTTAACCGGCTTTTCCGCAGTTTTGGCTTGGGTGGTGCTTTGAGCACTGCTGTTGTCACTAACCTCAAGCTTACTTGGTTTGCCGGCGGCGTAATTGGTTGCGTCATCGATAAAATCTTCAATCGAGACTTTGCTAGGCTTTTTCTTTACGAGATTACGTTTTAAATCAGTTAAGCTCATAAGAATTTTCCGGCGGAATCGCAAACAGTTCATCCGCGATGGCACGGATCTCTTCGGCCGCTTTACCCGTTGGCTCGATTTCGATCACTGATGAGCCTTTCTCTTCGCTGTCATCATAAATGTTGCGACTAAACGTTACCGAGTTCAGGACTCGTAAGCCGAAGGATTCAACCACTTCTTTAGCTTCTAAAATACGTTTAGCTTGAGTTGGCAGGGCTGGGCACTGTGTCAGCACTACGGTGGCAACCATTTTCGGGTTCACCATCTTACAGGTGCTAAGCATATCTTCCATGTGCGGCAGGGTTTTTAAATCGCGTCGTTTAGGGCGTAGTGGAATGACAACATAAGTGGCAACAGACATCGCCGCACGCATGGCTAAGTTATCTTGACCACCACAGTCAACAATCACGTAGTCAAAGCGTTCATCGAGACTCAACAAATCGTTGCGGATTTTGCCATAGAGTTGGATGCAGTTAATGCTGGGAAGCGATTCATCGGTATTGCGCGCTTGGATCCAGTCGGAGGTCGTACGCTGCGGATCACAATCTACCATCAACACGTTGGCATTAAACTTTTGAGTAATGTGTACCGCAATATTTTGCGCTAAGCAGCTCTTGCCACTTCCGCCTTTCTCCCCGCCAACGAGCAGTATCATATAAAATCTCCCCGAGCATTAACTAGTTAGTCTTCCTGAACATTAAGTCAAGTATAGAACAGAATGAGATTTAGCTGGCAGCGTCTAGTAGAGCTGCATGGCGATACGGAAAAATTCGCCTTCCGGTATGCAGCGACACACTTGGCCACGTACCGTATTTTGTGCGTCAGTGCCTGGATTAAAGGTCACTTCAATGAGTTCGCCAACCTTGAAGGCTGAACTATATTCGAGCAAGATGCCTCGGCGTGACAAATCAACGCAGATCCCTTCGGCTGTTTGGAATTGACCACTGGCATCCTGCCAGCCCAATCGCACTGCTTCAGACTCAAGATCTACCCGCAAGGATTTACGGCGTTCGCTGAAAGAATCGACCTCATCACTCATATCTCGTCCCTTTTATAGATGTGCATAATTACTCGCCACGTTAACACAGCATAGAACGCTTGAGTAGAGCATGCAAAATGCTGATATCTAAAAATATGCCCAACAATTTGTTGGGCATAGATGTTTACTTATCGTATTCCTGATGAGGTGGGTAAGGCATTTTCAATTGCCCCCAACGAATCACGATCACGGTGAAGGCCAACACCAGTGTTGAGATCGATACGGCCAACACTCGCCAGTCTTCCATTGCCTTCATATCCAGTATCAAATAACGCGCTAACGCAACAATCGCGATATATAGCGGCATACGCACGGGCAATTTACCTGACTCGGCATAGTTTGCCACCATGGCCAAGACTTCTAGATAGATAAACAGCAACAGTAGATCGGCAAGTTCAACCACGCCGGCTTGAATGATATGCACACCTTCTTGCCCAATCGCGACAATAGTGGCGATGGCAATCAGCAGCAGTACGACATGCTCAACCGCCTTGAGTGATTTAGCACCGTACTTTCGATAGATTTCCATAGCAACTCCTACAATAATTTTGTGTTCATTATCAATGATTCAGCATAAAGCTTCAGTGAAATTTGCGTGACTACAATCACATAAACTGTACGGATTAACTGAAGGGGGCATGATGAGTAATCGGGCAAATGCCAATAGCCTACGTAATCTGCACAAAAACTCGGCGCAAATTGGTGATCGGCAATGCCTTTAGCGGCTAAATCAGCGCCATCAACGCACGTTTTACTTGAGACAACGGACTAAGCTGCATACCCTAATGGCCTTAATGAAGTTTTTAAGGGTTTTCTATGGATAGCCAATTAGCGCTGCAATTAAAACACTGGTTAGCGCTTGATCCGGAACAGGCCACCAAAGTGGAACTGGCCAAATTAATTAATGCTGGCGATGAACAAGAGTTGCGCCGCCGCTTTGACGGGCGACTAGCCTTTGGTACCGCAGGATTACGCGGTGTGGTCGGCGCTGGGCCAACCCGAATGAACCTTTTGGTGATCCGTCAAACCGCCGCTGGCTTGGGACACTATTTGCTAAGCCAGATTGCGGATGCCGCTGAGCGTGGGGTCGTGGTGGGCTATGATGGTCGGCCAGACTCAAAGCGTTTTGCCCATACCACGGCTGAAGTGCTGTGTTCGTTAGGCATTAAAGTTCACTTGACTGATCAAGTGTCTCCAACGCCGCTGGTGGCCTTTGGCGTAACCCATCTTAATGCCGCCGCAGGGGTGGTGGTGACAGCGAGCCATAATCCGCCCGAATATAATGGCTTTAAAGTGTATTGGAGCAACGGCGCCCAGATTATTGCGCCGCACGATGCAGGAATTGCCGCCTGTATTGAGCAAGCTGCGACAACGGAAGTGCGCATTTTGCCGTTGGAAAGGGCGCTGCAGCAACAGTTGTTACATTGGCTTGATGACAGCTTTTTTGGCGCCTATCAAACTGCGGTATCTGCCTCGGCGTTATTGCAATCCGCAGCCGATACGGACGCAGTAGTGATCGCTTACACCGCCATGCATGGTGTGGGTGCCAAAATGGCAAAACGCTTGCTTGCCCAAGCGGGATTTAAGCAGGTGTACTCAGTCGCTGCACAAGAACAGCCTGATGGCAGTTTCCCCACCGTTAAATTCCCCAATCCAGAAGAACCGGGCGCCATGGACTTGGTGATCGATGAAGCGCGCAAGCATGATGCCTTGATTGCCTGCGCTAACGACCCAGATGCCGACCGGTTGGCGGTCGCGGTCAAGCGGGGCAGTGACTACCAACAATTGACCGGCGATCAAGTAGGATTATTGCTCGGCCATTATCTGCTACATAAAGCACCTGCAGAGCAACGCTTGGTGGGCACTACGATTGTGTCGTCATCCATGTTAGCGGCTATTGCGGCATCTGCAGGGGGGAAATGTTTTACCACGCTCACAGGCTTTAAATGGCTTACCAATGTTGCCATGCAACAAGCCACTGCCAGCCAGCAATTTCTGTTTGCCTACGAAGAAGCGCTTGGTTACACCATCGACACCATCGTACGTGACAAGGATGGCCTGACGGCATTGCTGGCGTTTGCCCAGTTGATGGCAGAGCTCATCGCTGAAGATAAGACCTTGTGGCAACATTTGGACGAGATCTATCGCCAACATGGTATGTACTTGAATAAACAGGTGAGTATCGCTTTATCGGAACAAACCATGGACATTGGCACGCAGCTGCGTAATCAACCCCCAAGTGTGATTGGTGGTGTGGCGGTGGTGGCGATAGAAGATGTTAAACGCGGGGTGCGAATTGACGCTGACGGTGAGCAAGCGCTAACTCTGCCCAAAAGTGATGTGTTGATCTATCACCTGCAAGATCATTCTCGCGTAGTGGTGCGTCCGTCAGGCACAGAACCTAAGCTCAAGTGCTATTACCAAGTGGTGCAACCTATGGGGCTCGACACCTACGCCGTGGCCGAAGTCAAAGGTACTGAAAGACTTACCAAGTTGATTAGCCGCCATCAACAGTCATTGCTCGGCTAATTTTCTCAATCAAATTTTATCGACAGTGTCAAAGCAGAGCCAAGGCTCTGCTTTTCTATTCGGCCATTTCAGAATGCGACAATTTGGCGCAATATTGCTCAACGTCAAAGCTTTAACAGCGCAAAATTCTTAAGCTGAGTGCTCAAGTTATCGGCTTAGAGCTGATTTTGAGCGTTAAGCTGAGCGCTTAAATGGAGTGACTATGGCATTACTACGGACCAGTGAAACCCACCCATTGCAGATTGCTGCGGTACAACATTCGGCTGATTCGGGACGAATCGGCATCACCTTTTGCCCCGGCAAGTATGATCCTTGGGCGGCGACAGGTGGTTGGCGACGTGACCTGCAGTTAGATGTCGCCGCGATCAAAGCTTGGGGAGCAACAGCGGTACTTACGCTGGTTGAGCAACATGAACTGGTCAGCTTAAAGGTGCCAACCTTGGGCGAGGTGGTACAACAACAGGGCATGGCATGGCTGCATCTGCCCATCGCCGACTACTCAGTGCCGGGCGCAGCGTTTGAAATTGCATGGGCGACAGCAGGGAAGCAACTTAGGCAGCAATTACGCCAGCAGCAAGATATCGTGGTGCACTGTAAGGGTGGGCTTGGCCGTGCGGGCATGATCGCCGCACGGTTGCTGATTGAGTTGGGAACTCCGGTGGAAGACGCTATCCAGCAGGTGCGGCAACAGCGCAAAGGCGCTATTGAAACAGCGGCACAATTGGCATTAGTGCGCAGTTGGTCAGTTATTGATGATGAATGATGTAGACCAGAATACTGGCGCGCCTAACAAGGCGGGGATGGCTAACACAGTACAAACGCCTGAAAAAGTACAAACGCTTGAGAAAGTGGATAGTTCCAACTGGCAGCGGGTTGCCGCGGCGATAGGCAGTAATCCTGCAGGGGTTTACCAAGATGCTAAACATCAGCGTTATTACGTCAAAACGCTAGAGTCGCCTGCTTTGGCGAACAACGAGTGGCTCACTGCACAGCTCTACCAATTTGTGGGTGTCCCTACCTTTGAATATCTCCCTGCACTAAATCCTTGCCAGATCATTACCCGTTGGCGGCCTTTATCCAAAAAGTCGATTGCGCATTTTGATGAAAATGAACGTGCCCAAGCTCGCCGTTGGTTTGCTGTGCATGCGTGGACAGCCAATTGGGATGCGGTGGGGCTGCATGGTGATAATCAGGGGGTGGCTAATCGCCAAGTGCTGAGTTTAGATCTCGGCGGGGCACTAGCCTATCGCGCCAATGGTGATCCCAAGGGCAGTGCTTTTTCAGTAGAAGTAGGCGAAATACATTCACTGCGAGATAAGCAACTTAATCCAGCCGCTGAGCGCTTGTTTGGCGAAATGACGCGAGCGCAACTGATTGAGGCAATTCGCTTAGTCACCGATCTCGCCGATAGTGAAATTTTTGCGCTTTTGCAGCAACATCAGGCGAGTCACAAGTTGATTGATAAGCTGCTTAGTCGCAAAGCGGATATGCTGCAGCAACTGCATCATCTCTAAATGGCTTGGCACAAAAAAGCCGCGTTAAGCAAAATGGCAAAACGCGGCTTCATTATATTCAAATTTGTTACTGAGTCAGTTACGGGGTTAGTTACTGCTTTTTATCCGCTTTATGTTTATCAAACCACGCCAAAATGTAGACCACTTTACGCATCAAATTAGATGGTCGAGCCGTGATATGGTGACCGGAGCCTGCAATCCGAACCATGGCGGTATCAACTTTTTGCAGTTTCAGTGCTTGGTAGAATTGCTCAGTTTCTGAAATCGGCGTGCGGTAATCTTGCTCGCCAGTCAGCAACATAGTCGGCGTGGTCACATTGCCTACTCGTGACAGCGGTGAACGCTTCCAGTAACCCATTGGGTCTTCCCACGGCATATTGCCAAACCAGTACTCGGTAAAGTAAGGGCTGAAATCAGCCGTTAATACAAAACTCGCCCAGTTGATCACCGGTTTTGCGACTACGGCCGCGCGGAAGCGGTCTGTAGTGCCAACAATCCACGCGGTTAGCACGCCGCCACCTGAGCCGCCAGTCACGAATAGGTTATCTTTGTCGATGTAGCCTTGGGCAATCGTGTCATCAACCGCTGACATCAAGTCATCATAGTCTTGGCTTGGGTAGTTATGATGGATTTTATTGGCAAATTCAGCGCCATAGCTGGTGGAACCGCGAGGGTTGAGATACACCACCACGTAGCCCGCGTTAGCATACAGTTGCATCTCAGCGGCGAAGCGGGCGCCGTAGTTGGCAAATGGGCCACCGTGAATCTCGAGTAACAATGGATATTGTTTTTTCGGGTCGAAATCAGGCGGCAGAACCCGCCATGCTTGAATGGGTAACCCATCCGCGCTGGATTTGACCCAAAACTCTTCCACTTTGCCCATGGATTTAAACGCGAACAGATCACTATTTAAATCGGTCAAGCGTTTAGGTTTTGAACCTTTGCTGACAATGGCAATGTCTGCAGGATGACTGGTGTTGCTCTGGGTATATGCCAGTGAGCCATTGGCGACCGAAAAGCTGCCGCTGGCATAAGGCCGACCAATATCTTCGCCGCCGACATCCGCGGTGATATCTGTCAGTTTGCCGGCTAGATTGGTATAGGCCAGTTTGGTATGGCCTTGGTCGTCATAGCTGAGATAAAGCCCATCACTGCCGTCATCCCATTCGATATCATTGATACTGCGATCTAACTTGGCGCTGATCAGCTTGGCGTTGGAGCCATCTTTATGCATCAGGTACAAGCCAATATTTTGGTAGCCGAGCTTTTTATCATCAAAGCCTAAATAGGCGATGTATTTCCCATCGGGAGACACTTTCGGGTTGTTGTCGGGGCCGATGCGATCGGTCAATGCTGTGGTTTTGCCCTCCAGCGTGACCCGATATAACTCGCTATTGGATGATTGATATTCCCAATCATCATGTTCATTGGCGCTGTAAACGATAGATTTGCTGTCGGCATCCCAACTGTAAGCACCGCCATGGCTGTAGGCACTGTGCGTGAGTTGATGAGGGACGCCACCTTCAGCCGACATGATAAACAGCTGGCGAATATCGCTGTTGAGATAGCCTGCACCGTCTGCACGGTAGAACATTTTATCGATGACCTTGGCATCTGCTTCCCATTCGGCGCCTTTAGGTTTTGCGGGCATCTTGGCGAAGCTGTCGGTGGCCGCGGTGACTGGCAGGGTAAATGCAATCCACTTCCCATCTGGTGAAAAACTCACGTTGGTGGGATAGCTGGTCAAATTGGTCAGGCGCGCTGTTTGGCCGTTGTCCATCCAACGTAGATACAGCTGATTACTGCCATCTTGGTCACTGACGTAGAGCAGTTGCTTGCCATCGGGAGACCAAACGGGCGACGAGGTGTTTTGTGGGCCAGAGGTGATCGGGCGATGTTGTTCGCCTTTGCTGTCAACCAGCCATAAATTGCCGTAGCTATGGTCAGTTTTGATGTCCATTGCGGTACGCACATACACCACTTGATTGCCGTTTGGCGAAATTTGCGGGTTGCTGGCGTATTCAAGATCAAACACGTCAATCGGTTGGAACGGATCTGCTAATGCTGGAACCGCAACTGCGGCGGCCAATAACCAGAGGGTTTTCATGAGGCTTTCCTTGTTCAAGCTGAGTGCGATAGTCCAATAATGGCGCCATCACTTTGTTCTTATTGATGTGGGCTTAGCATACTCAGGATGCGCAGAAAAAGGGCGTCAGAAAAGTAACAGATTTGTAAATGAATATGTGACTGAAGCAGTTGTGAGCTAGTCATAGCTGACAGGTTAGCGCAGTGCATGACGTGCGTAACCTGTCACGGCGGGTGTTAGATTGGTTGGCAGAGTTTATCGAGCTGGTTGAGCAAGTGTGACTTAGTTTCAGCAATGGTCACTTGTTCATTCAGCACATCTTTGAGGATCTGCTCTGAGGTGAGCGGGTTGGCCAACACCACTCGCAGTACGGTCACACTTTGACGTTGATACACCGCAGGTTGCAGGCGTGTACGCGATACAAACGATTTACCCTGTTCCCGTTGCGATTTCTGAATGGTTTGGGTCAGTTCATCCAACAGTTTGTTGATCTTTTCCACTCGCGGCCATTGCTGTTGCTCTACCGCTTCAGCCAAGGCTCTGCGTACTTTAAGCGGCACATAACGATAGGTCAGCAGACACAGTTCGGGTTCGCTGATCAGTTCAAAATCTGGGTGTTGCTTGATTAAACTGGCGAAATAACGTGCCTTTCCCAGCGAGTTATCGATAAGGATTTCATAACCCTCACGGCCGATAATCTGCAAACAGGCATGCACCAGCATTGCCATCCCTGGGCGCGAACCTTCGAGGGTTTGACTGCCTAAGTCTTTTGAGCCGCGGCGTAAAATGTATTCAGCGTGATGGACGATAGAGCGCGCAAGTTCGGGGTCTTTAAAAATCACCATGCCCGCGCCCATCGGTACATACATCTGTTTATGTGCATCAATAGTGACCGAATCTGCACGCTCAATGCCCGCCAGCAGATGACGGTACTTGCGAGACATCAAGCTGGCGCCACCCCAAGCGGCATCCACGTGAAAATGACACTGCAGTTCAGCGGCGAGATCGGCCAACTCATTGAGTGGATCGACATTACCTGTCTCAGTGGTGCCCGCAACGCCGATAATGGCCATCACTCGTACATTGCGCTCGGCGAGCTGTGCGGCTGCTTGGCGCATGGCCGTCACATCCACCCGATTATTGGCGTCGGTAGCAATGGGAATAATGTTCTTTCTACCAATGCCGAGCAGATCGGCGGTTTTGCCCAGTGAATAGTGACCACGCTCTGAGACTAAAATTGCCAGATCATCCCAACCATAATGGCGTAATCCAGCAAATAAGCCGTCTTGGGTGACACCGCTAAACTCACCATCAGGTTTTAACAGGCGGTTGCGGGCAATCCAAAGAGCGGAAATATTCGCCACTGTGCCGCCGGAGCAAAATGCCCCCAGTGAGTGGTCAGCACTGTGCATCCAGCGTTGATAGAAGCTCGGTTGTTCGGCAAAAATCAGATGATGCATCATGCCCAGTACTTGCCGCTCGAGCGGCGTAAAGGCTTTTGATGTTTCGATTTTGACCAAGTTTTGGTTGAGTCCGACCATCATTTTCGACAGTGGCAACACGAAATAGGGCAGTGCAGAGGTCATGTGCCCAATAAAGCTCGGTGCCGCCGTGTGCACTGAGTGAGCAATCAAGGTCTGCATCATCTCTTCGGTATAGTCAGAAACAAACTTAGGCGAATCAGGGATTTCAAAGGCGCGAAAATCTTTTTCGATCTCATGCAACGGCTTTTCTAACGCCACAATATTTTGGCTTAGAAAGCCTTCTAAGTCCTCTGATAGCGCTTGTTCTATCTTACTCAGCGTCGACTCCGGCGCTTCCGGCACCGTAAAAATACGCCACAAACTTTCTTCTGAAGCGGTTGCTTTGCGTGATTTGCTGGCAGACATGGATCGAACAGTTCTCGTTGCTAACGCCTGAGTAAGGCCTAAGAATGGGGGGACACTTTACTGCAAGCCATTTACCCATACAAGCGTGGCAATAGCAAGCGGCTTACTGAACGCTGAAAAAATAAGGGCTGGAAACGCCAGCCCTTATTGAACATTAGACGAATGTCTAAACGATATTACTGACGTTTGCCTAAACACCACACCGCGGCAATGTTACTGGCGGCGCGATATAGATTCGGCTTAGCATTTGCCAGTGCGAGCGACAGATCTGAGGCAGCCGGAATGATATCAAAGATGGCCGTCATCCCTTGTGCCAACATTTGCTCGGCACCGTCGCCTAAACAGCCGGCGATGCCAATCACTGGTACCTGTTGCTGTTTGGCCACTCGCAGCACCCCCATCGGGGTTTTACCAAACACGGTTTGACCATCGATGCGGCCTTCGCCAGTGATGACCAAGTCTGCCCCCGAGATTTTTTCTGCCAGCCCAACCGCTTGCATCACAATATCGACGCCAGGACGTAGCTTACCGTTGAGGAACGTCATCACGCCAAAGCCCATGCCACCTGCTGCGCCTGCACCGGCCGTCAGCCGTGCATCGCGATAGCCTTGGCTCAAGGCAATATCGGCAAAGTGAGCCAAAGCAGCATCCAATTGCGTCACCATGGCTGCCGTTGCGCCTTTTTGTGGGCCAAAGATGGCTGAGGCGCCACGCTCGCCACAAAGTGGATTGTCAACGTCGCAAGCAACATCAAACTGGCATTGACTAAGTGCGGGATGCGCGTTGCTGGCATCAATCTGCTGCAACTTGGCTAACGCAGCGCCCCCGACTGGGAGTGCATTGCCTTCGTCATCGAGCAAACGCAAACCCAACGCTTGGATCATACCGGCACCACCATCGTTGGTGGCACTGCCACCAAGCCCTAAGATGATCTGCCGAATACCGCGATCCAATGCATCGCAAATCAATTCACCTGTACCATAAGTAGAGCTGATCAACGGATTGCGGCTTGAGGCTGGCACGTAATGCAACCCCGACGCCGCCGCCATCTCAATCACTGCGGTGTTATCACCAAAGGGCGAATCAGCGCCTAAAATGCCGTAATGAGCATTGACGGGCGTGCCCATAGGCCCGGTCACGGATTTATGAATGATATGACCGCCTGTCGCATCCACCATTGATTGTACCGTGCCTTCGCCACCATCAGCGACCGGCACTTTGACAAATTCAGCATCAGGCAGATGCTGGGCAAATGCGGCAGCAATCTGCTCCGCCACTTCTAGCGCCGTCAAACTTTCCTTAAATGAATCCGGTGCGATTACTATTTTCATGCAAGAGTCCTGTTACAACATGAAGCCGCACGCAGCGGCTTCAAAGGCATTAAAGCAAAATCAAACTGAGGAACCAGACAAACACGATCGTTACAATCCCTTGAATCGCCGTTGCCATGGTTTGCGCACGATACGCTTGTGCAACACTCATGCGGCTAAACTGAGTGACCACCCAGAAGAAGCTGTCGTTCGCATGCGACACTGTCATTGCCCCCGCCCCGATTGCCATCACGGTGAGTACGTGACCCATTTCTGAACCTAAACCGATATCCCCCAGCATAGGTGCAACCATTGCGGAGGTGGTCACCAGCGCTACAGTAGATGAACCTTGGGCCGATTTAAGCGCGGCAGCCACGATGAACGGCATAAAAATGCCGATCCCCAATGCAGACAAGGTTGCGCCCAGATATTGGCCAATCGGGGTTGCTTTGATCACGGCACCAAAAGCACCGCCAGCACCGGTGATCAGCAAAATAGGAGCTGCGGCTAACAAGCCATCAGAAATGCGATTGCTAAACTCTTTGAGACGGTTTTCAGGCTTCAGCAGTAGCAGTGACAGCGCTAAACCCACCACCAACGCATTAAGCGGTTGACCGAGGAAATTCAACACACTGTAGAAACCATCAACCCCAAATGGTTTGGCGGGGAAGTTTGCAATCGAACCTAAGCAGATCAGCAGGATAGGTACAAAAATAGGTGCAAATGAGGCGGTTGCACTGGGCAACTTGCCATAACTTGCCTTCATTTTGTCGAACGCTTCGGCTTGCTGCACCAACTCTTCAGCGCCTTCGCCGTTTGGTTCATCCTGCATAAAGCGATTTGCCCACAGCAGACCTGCCAGTGCCGCTACCGCCGACACCAGTAAGCCCACAGCAATCACGAGCCCCAGGCTCGACTCTAAGCCAAGGTTACCTGCTGCAGCAATGGGCCCAGGGGTTGGTGGCACGAAGGTGTGAGTTGCATAAAGACCAGTCGCCAACGCCACACTCATGGCAACACTGGAAACCTTCATGCGATTGGCCATCGATTGTTTCAAACTGTTAAGAATGACAAAGCCGGAATCACAGAACACCGGAATTGACACTATGTAGCCGATAATCGACATGGTTAAGGTCGGAAAACGTTTACCAATCAATTTGATAACCGTATCCGCCATGGTGATTGCTGCGCCGCTTTTTTCGAGAATAGTACCGATGATCGTCCCCAATACGATCACTAAACCGATATATCCCAAAATGCCACCAAACCCCGTACTGATGGTTTTAGCGATATCTTTGGCGGGTAAGCCAAAGGCGAATGCACCGATAAACGATGCCAGCAACAGCGTTAAAAATGGATGTAACTTTAGTTTTGATGTGGCAATCACGATGAAGATGATTACCCCTAGTAGAATCAATACCAGGCTCATGTGTGTCCCCTAAATTTTTTGTTATTGGGTGTGTTTTATTGGCGTTTTGTTACGTTGATGTAGCAATCAATCAACGTAGCCATTATGAGCGAGGCAAATCGTGTTTAGCTTTATAAAACATAACCGAAATTAGCGCTTTTATACGCTGATTTTTGTATGTATGCACAAATGCATTAGTTGTCCAAACGACTGAGCATATCGCCAAGATACAGCTGTAGCAGGCCATCTAAGGATGCGATATCAATGCCGCTAATTTCGGCAATTTTTTCCAAGCGGTAGCGTAAGGTATTGCGGTGAATATAAAGCGCATCGGCACAGTGTTGTTGGTCGCCAAAGTGTTGCAAGTACACCCGAAGCGTTTTGACCAAAACACCACGACGATCCTGCTGTTGCAGCTTCATAAAGGGCATTGCCAGTTCTTGACCGCGCCAATCATGGCTTAGGCCTGAGAGTAATACTGACAGCGCATGTTGTTGATAAAGGTATTTGGTTTGCTCAGGCTCGGCTTGTTTGCCGAGCTTCAAGGTTTCACATGCGGTTTGATAGGAGCGCTGCAAGCCGCCTGCACCAGCAAAATAATGGCCTAAGGCGATTTTAAGTCGACCTTTGGTATCGGCGGGTAAGCGCACCAATAGCTTTTCAATTCGTTGATCTTCTAACTGTGGATCCCAACGTTTGCCATCGAGGAATGCAGGTTTAAGGATGACCAGTTGGTCCATGGCGGTCATGGCGACCAAATTATTACGCTGCGGATACTCGAGTAGCATCTGAATATCTTTCAGCGTGGTCTGTGCATTGGGGGCTCTGCTGAGTTCAATAACTGCCGCCACTCGCGGTAAGGTCAAATCAATATCCAATTGTTTTGCCCAAGCCAACATGCTGTCCGGCAGCTCGCCATCCTGTCTAAGCAATTGCACAATAAACTCTTCGCGCTGGCGTTTATGCCATTGTTCAAGCTCCATGGAATTGGCTTGCTCGACCATCATTTCCGCGGTCATTTTTAGCAGTTCGCCGTAATGGCCGAGTGCTGATGGTTCGCCCGTGATGCCGACGACTCCGATAATTTGGCCGTGGTAATGCAGCGGCAAATTGACCCCGGCTTTGACGCCTTGCAAACTCTGTAGGCTGCCACTGTCTATATTTACTGCGCGATTTTGGCTGATTGCTAACAGAGCACCTTCATGCACCGTGTTAATGCGGCTTTTATCGCCCGAGCCAAGAATAATGCCCTGACTATTCATCACATTGATATTGTGCTTAATAATCCGCATGGTGCGGTCGACAATTTGTTGTGCAATGGTGGCATCAAGAAAATACATGTTTGGCTCCGGTCATCACTTAGCTAGCTTGCAGTATTTCAGCAATACGTTGTTGTAATCGCGGTAATTGTTCGGCTTCAAATTGGGGATGCTGCGCTAACCAACGATTATTGCGTGGGCTAGGGTGCGGCAACACCATCATCTTAGGCCACAATGTCGGCCATTGTGCGGTGAGTGTTGCAATGGGGGCTTTTGCAAGCGGGTGGCCAGCAAGGTGCCATTCAATAGCGTAACGCCCTAACAGCAAGCAGAGTTGAATATTGGCCAAGCTGTCGAGTAGCGGTTTGCGCCATGTGGCAGCACACTCAGGGCGTGGCGCAGCGTCCCCACCATTAGCTTTGCCGGGATAGCAAACCCCCATTGGAATGATGGCGAATAACGATGGATTATAAAAGGTATTGTGGTCGACATTGAGCCAACGACGTAATCTATCGCCGCTGGCATCGTCAAATGGTCTACCACGCTGGTGGGTCACAGCCCCAGGGGCTTGACCTGCAATTAGGATCCGCGCTTCGCTGTTGGCTTGTAGGATGGGTTTTGCGCCCAAGGGTAAGTGTGGCTCACACAGGTGGCAATTGGCGATTTCGCTGGTGATGGCTAAACAGGCATTTGCCATGAGTTGCCTCGTATTAGCTTTGGGATAGCTGCTGCCATAACGTCAAACAGTGGTATCCAGACCAAAGTAGTGCGGCGATAAACAACACCCCCGCGCCGAATTTGACCAATGGATGCGGTGATGTTTTTTGTACGCTGGCTGTCAGTGCTGTCAGTGCTGTCAGTGCTGTCGCTGCAGCAAACAGCGCCACAGGCCACCAGAGTAGTGAAATCGCGCCATAGATTACCCCACTCAACAACAAAACGACTTGGGCGTACTTGCTAGCGGCTTTGGCAGATTGCTTAAGCCAAAATGGCAGAATTGCCAGCGCTACGCCAATCACAATGGCCCCCAGATAAAACGTCAAATAAGCCACAGACTGGTAGTCCGTCATTGCCACGATTACACCAAGCAAACTAACACATACACCAATGACCACTTGGGTATCGACGATACGTCGATGTTGATACTGGCCATTAAAATAAAACAGCGCTTGCAGTGGTAAATTGCATAGGGTAAAGCCACCTAAGACGAGGGTGATGTAGATTGCAGGCAACATGCCCACACGTTGAGCATCAATATTGTGAGTAAAGGATATGAATGCGGCTGCAATGGCAACAAAGATGGTAACGATTAACAGATTGGATTTCATGAGTATTGAGAAATAAAGCTGAGATGAAATTACCTTGGCTTAATCGCCAGCTCCATGCAAGCAGATTAGCGAGAAAATGTGGCTTGCGTTAATTCGCAGCAAAAAAATGGGCGGATCCCTCCGCCGAAGTATCACAAGGTAATGGAATAGGGTGCTTGCTCAGAATTGATTAACAAATCATCAATCTAATTATTGTGGTTAATCAAATCATATCGGTAATAGCTGAAATTGGACTATTACAAAATTAACAAAATTGCAACGTTGAAGTGAGTGTATGGGCTTAAGACAAGGAACACAAGCAAAATATAGAAACTTTTTAATTCAGAGAGATAAAGGTGATCTAGTGCATATTTTAGGCAAAACAAAACCCGCGCTAGGCGGGTTTTATCAGTAAAAACGATGCAAGTCAGCGCATTGATTACAGTTTGTAATTAACGCTTAGCATGATCAGGTGTGCCGTGTAGTCATGGTCGGTATTGCCTAGACTAACGACGTTCCAGATGCTGTTAATATCGAGATCATTGCTGGCGTCGTTATCTTCATATTTTTGCATACGATAATCGAGGCGAACCGCAACTTTCTCGGTGGCTTGGTAATTAGCATACAGATCCAGCGCTGTTTGTTTAGCGTAATAAGCGCCGTAGTCACCACTCAATGCTTGGCGCACTTGGGTGGTTGAATCAGAATCTGAGTAGGTGTAATCAACCCCTAAACGCAGTTTCTTTTCCAGCAGGTTATCGTAGTACGCACCAAAGCCCACCACATCAAAGGTATCTTCAACATGGCTGTACCAGTCTGGAGTGGCCATTGCGCTGCTGCCATTCAATTCTGACTTAATCAACTGATGGTTGTAGAACAGGTTGAAGTTCAGATCTTTGGTAGCTTGATAGTTCACGTTCGCATCAAAACTAGCATCACGAGATTCGGTTAGCCCGATGTCGGTCTTGTCGTAATCATCGTAGGCATAACGACCGCCCACATCGATAGTGACTTTATCGTTAGGGGTATGCGAGATATGCATTTCCACCATACTGCGGTTACGATTCGCCATGTAGAACTTACGCAGCAGTGCATTTGATTCTGACGAGGTGTAACGCGATGCTTGATAGTTTGAACCATCACGCTCGCCATAGCTGCCTTTTACCCACATATTCCAATGGGCAAAATTGTTCAGCGTGAAACGAGCCCACAGGGTGTTTTCATCTGTGGTTTCACGGTCTTCATAGCTGCGTTCTTCACGTTCAAAGTCATAGCCCGCGTTTAACTTGATGCCAGAAGCAATGCGGTAATCCGCATCCAATTTGGCTTTCTGAGTTGTGCTGTCAAACGGGGTGTTATAGGCGGCTTGACCTGTCACATTGCTGATGCTGATTTGAGTCCACTGTTCAACATCGGTTTTGTTGTCACGGTCGTAATAGTCATAACTCGCCACGACTTTGACGGGGCCAAAATGTTTAGCGGCTTTAATGTCTGCACCAAGAATATCCACCTGTGCATCGATCGATTCCGCCGGTAGGTTGTAGCTGTAACCTGTTGTTAATAGGTCATCATCTTGCGTCATGCGACCAACCAACACGCGGCCAGACACTGAGGCTCCGGCATTGGTGTAAACACCGCTGAGTGACACAGTGTGCGCTTGGTTATCAGGATCTTCAGCCAGATAAGCAGCCGTTTGACCTGCGGTCACACCAAATGGGTTGTCGTAACCTAGGCTATCGTTGTTATTGCTGAAACGTGAGCCGCTGTAACTCAGTGCGCTAAACCAATGATCGCCACTCAGTTTTACACCCGCTTCAAGAATGTCAGTTGTGTAATCAACATCTTGTGGCAACATTGTTGCTTGGTTGAAAATCACACCTGTGGTTTTTTTTGTGCCGGTTTTGTCTTCACGTAGATAGTTCATATAGGTGGTGAACAGGCTATCTGACGTGTATTCAGCACCAATTGAATAACGCTTGCGCTGCAATGAAAGGTCAACGGGATAGGTTGTGACACCGGTTAAATCGGCGTTGTTACCCGCGTTGATCCAATCACTGGCTAAGCTCAAATATTCACCGTCACGCTCAAACGGGGTTCGACCAGCATCGCTTCCATAGGTTGCAATTTGACGCAGGCCAGCGGTGACGTTGTATTTACCTGGTTTTCTCGCGCTAATAGAAGCACTACCACTATCCATGCCTAAATCGCGGGCATTAACCGTCAAACGATAGCCACTTTCACCAATGTGAGTGACTTCGGCACTGACTTTGCTGGCAATTTCATTTTCAGTGTCGAGCGCATTGGCTGAGTGGAGGTCATCACCATCATCGGCGTATCCAATACCAAAAGTCACACTGCCTTCGGTACCTGCTTCAACTTTACAGGCACTGCATTTCCAGTTGTTAAATTTGATGCTATCGGTCTTGGCGTTGGCCAAATTGAAACCGTCGGCAGCCATCGCCATGCTTGCATTTGCCAGCAGCGCGATAGTAATCACATTAAGTTTGAATTTCATCTCGCTGTCTCCTTAGCGCTGCAGCAGCTTGCCTGATGGATGATTAGAACCGTGAACCTGACTATGACAGTTCATACAGCTCTGGCCACCAGTAAAGGCTGAACCATTGACCATGCCACCGACACTGGTGTTACCCAAATAAGCTGCACCGGTATGGCCTTCGCCAGCGTGACATTGTTGACACAGTTGTGGCGCGCGGATTTTCAGCATGGCATCGTTTGTGGTGCCATGTGGGTTGTGGCAGTTGGCGCAATTATCTGTTACTGGCGCGTGTTCCCACAATTTTGGACCACGTTTTTCAGCGTGACAGCTGTAGCAGGTTTCATTGATGGTTGGCTTTACCAAATCAGCGTCTGCATTGGTGCCATGTGGATTATGGCAATCAGTACAGGTCATTTGGTTCCATTTCAGCGGATGTGAAGAACGTTTATTCATGTCTGCTTTTTGCTTGGTATGGCAGCTCGTACACACTTCAGTTTCAGTTTCTTTTGACAGAATTGGGTCATTTGCAGCGTGAATGGAGTGACAAGACGCACAAGCTAGATCAGCACCCGCGTGGTGGCTGCTTTCCCAGTTCATGCGCTTATCATCTTGGTGACAGCTCATACACACGGAATTTTGCTTTTCAGCAGGTAGCGTTGAATCTTTACCAAAGGTGATCATCGGCTCATTAGCGCCTTTGTGTTTACCTTGTGGGCCGTGGCAAGCTTCACATTGCAAACCCGCCATTGGGCTTTTACTGGAGGTAATTGCACCGTGAACGCCTTGGAAAATAGCCATCACTTTTTCATTACGCTTATGGCACATCAAACAGGTATCTGCACCTTTAGGTGAGTAGTTACCTTCTTCAAACTTTTTGTCGAGCGCTGCTTCTACTTCAGCAGGCTTCATTTTTTCGTCCCATTTCGCCGCGTGTGCGATTTGCGACAGGCTCAGTGACATCACTGCGGTGAGCACCACAGTGTTCAGTACAGAGCGTAATTTTTGTTTTGTTTTCATCATTGGCATCCTTGATTTGTCCAAACTGGAAAGCAGGCAGGGCATTACACCCTGCCGTTCGGGCAAATTACATATTCACTTGGGTATGATCTGCAGCAGTTGGTTTATGACAGTAGAAACAGGTTTCTGACTGTGCTGCTTGGTTAGCAGCGTTGTAGTCACCATTAACTACTGCACCATAACTTTCCAAGGTTTGTTGGCTGTGCAGTCCTTCAGACCCTAATGTGTGGCAAGAAGTACATACTGCGGTCACCGGTGTGGTATAAGCACCCGCTGAAGTCGCCAACGCACCTTTCTTGTCAAATGCATCAAGATTGAATGAACTGTGGCATTGGGTACATTCGGTGATGACGCCCACTTCGTTGTGAACAACGTGCAGTTTCATTTCAAACGCGCCACGCATTGCGCCGCCAGAGTAAGTGCCGTCTGGCGTATGACAAGCCACACAGCCATCTAAGCCAACCACGTTATTACGTGCCAATTGCTCGCTCATCACAAAACCAGCGTGATAGCCCTTGTGCAGTGAGAAGGTGTCACCGTGACATTGTTGACACGCACCGTAATTCACTGAATCGGTATGGCGGTGTGATGGTGCTGCACCTGATTTAGTGCCGAACGCAAGCGCCGCTTTCATGCTGGTGGTTGCAGAATCGGCCGCGCAGTTAACCACTTGATCTGCCGCGGAGCACATTTCTAAACCAACGAAGGTAAAGGCTGTATCAGTATCACCTGCGCCAAATGGCAACGCTGGGGTAACAAAGCTCAGAGTGTTACCGTCAATGGTGATGCCGTCTTGCAGTACGTTGTTGGAGACAAAGTCTTGCGAAAGGTGAGCCGCACCTGTACCTGGACTAGGTAAGTAACCCATTACTGGGAAGTTAGGTCCCACGTTAGTGATGGTTTCAAGACGCTTAATTTTTGGCAATTCAGCGGCCAAATCCAGCACATTTCCTTCACCGTCCAGCAGATTAATGCTGATAGTGGCAGTGTTGTCGTCATGGCCGGTCACGCTGACTTGCATACCGCGAGTATCAATCACCGCACGCTTATGGGTGATAGCTTCACTGTGAACTTCTTCCGTCCACTCTGCAGTGTGACAAGCTACGCAGCTTGAGTTGTCTTGTTGTACGGTATGGCCAACGCCAGTGGCGAAGTCGATATCGTTATGGCAGCTACCACAGGCTTGAGCCGTTGGTACTTGCGCCCAGTTGTTCCAATCAGGTGTTGCGTCACCGGCATTGGTGTGGCAACTGTTACAAGATTTCAGCGCATCACTTTCAAATGCGGGTTCGATTTCGCCAGCATCGGTGGTGTTGAAATGCACATCGTGAATCAACATGCTGAATTGCTTGCCTTCACTTACACGACCTAGTGTGTGGCAGCTAGCGCAGAAGTTTACATCGTTATAGCCACCGTGGTGTTGCGCAGTACTGACATCACCGTGACAGTTGTTACAGCTTTCTGTCGCAACAATTTTGCGTGAGTAGCTTGGAGTGTTGCCATCAGTGGTGAAGTCGACTAACGCGTTTGTGTTAGGTACTGCAGTGCCATCCGGCAGTGGCGAACTGTACAGACGCAGCATAAAGCGTTGTGCCAGTTCAGGATTGAACGTGGCGCGGGTTGCTGCAGTGTCGGTCAGTTTAGTGGCAAACGTATAGGTGTAAACCCCGTTTTTCTTATCTTCAAAGGTGCCTGGGCAGCTACCGCTTACGGTACAGGTTTCATCAACCAGATACTGCCATGCTGAAGCATCGCCGACACCTAAAGCACCTTTCGGCGCCAATTGCAGCGCGTAAAAACGAATTTGTTGCAGACCTACAATGGCTTCGTCGTCTTGGTTCGTTACCAAGAAGCGGACGCTGGCGACACCATCGGTGATGGATTCTTCATAGAAGGTGACATTCATACTGTCGATCGTCATCGCGGGGGCGCCGCCTGGGTTGCCTGCGTTGCCGTCGGCGCCATCAGTACCATCACTGCCGCCGCAACCGGCTAACGCAAGTGACAGAGCGCTGGTAGCGAACCATCTTGCATATTTTGATTTTAGTGCGTTCATCATTTTTCCCTGCAATATTGTGCACTTAGTTGATAGCGAAAAGCGAAAGTCGAACTTATTGTTAAGATGCGCTATCAACTTATGCTGGAAAACAAGCCTCTTAAAACTTGCAGTTCTCAGTCGTTATTCCTTACCGATGGCATGGCGTAACTTGAGTACTGTTTTAAAAGGCCATCCCTCATTTGCGTTGCCGTAAATTAGGGACTTTCATTTATTCCCGCTGTTAAGCTGAAGGCGCTGGAAACATCAAACTGTTCCCGGCGCCTCAACTAACGTCCATTAGTTACCGTGTACTTCAAGCAGTTGCGAAACGCTGTGACAGGTTTTGCACGTTTCTGCTGCACGTTGTTTAACATCATCAATGCTAGCGCCATCGATGATGCCACCATTGGTTTCAATGTGGCTGCGAGCTGCTTCTGTCAGGTATGGTTGGTGGCAAGATAAACAGGCACCAGCATCTGAAGAAACCCAGATATCATGGCCGTCAGTCAAATCACCAAAGCGCCATACGCGGTCAGTCGCGCGGCCCAATTGAATACCGTCGTTAGTGTGACAAGTCATACAGTCTGCTTTGACCACAGTGCCTGATTGCATACCGTAGTAGTTCAGCTCGTGACCTTCGCGATGGTGCGCTTTAAAGGCGAAGCTGGTTGGTTTGCGGCCACCTGGATAGCTACTGTCGTTGCTCAGAGTTTTATCTGGTGTATGGCAAGTACCACAGTTCACATCGTTGGTGTAGTGATGAATCACTTCGCCGTGACAGCCTTGGCATTTGGCGCCATCGATGATGTTGCGACGTTCAGCAACGCTTGCGGTCAAATCGGGTGCTGATTCACCCCACACAAACTGATATGGGCTTTGTTGGATATAAATCGCACGGGTCGTGTCGTCACAGGCTGTTAGCGCGATATCGGTAACCCCATAACCGCCATTATTGAAACAGGCTTGCAGGGTTGACCAGATTTCGAAGGTCTTACCTTGAGCATCCGCTGGCAGGGTGAAGCTAGAGCCAGTCAATGTATATGTACGAGTCGCTTCGTCATAGGTGCCAGCACTCAGCGCGATACGGCGTTGGCTGTAAGATGCATCTGCATAAGCTGGGAAGTCTTTATCGACATCCCATGCTACAACCATACGGCTTGATTGGCTGACCATGCTTTGCTCAACTGGATTGCCGTCTTTGTCCAACACTTGAACGTTGAAGCTAATGTGGCCGTCTTCGGTCGCTGCAATATTTGAAACCGCTACGCTTAATGCTTGTGCTTCAGCATAGGCTTTCAATACATCACCGTGACGCTTAACTGCGCTACCTGTGCCGCTATAAGGTGCATCAGCGTTGTGGCAAGACATACAGTCGGTGCTGCTGTGGTGTGAAGATGGCTTTTCTGAGTGACAAGCGATACAGGCAGTATTGCTTTTCTCTGCTGTAAACAAGGCCGCATCTGCTGGCGCACTGTTGCCTTCAACGTGACACACGGAACAGTCCGCTGCTGGATTCCGCGGGAAAGCAACATTGGCGTAGTCATGTACGCTGCCGCCATAGCCGACAATTTTGTAGGGTTCAGCCACTTGATTGCCGTCAGCATCATAAGTGTGGCGTTCTTCACCGCGATGAATAGCGTGGATCATGTAAGTGAAGTCGATGCTATTACCTGATTCTGGATCACCAGAAGTTGAGGTATGGCAAACCACACAGTTTTCGATATCCAGACGACGACCGCCATGCAGTTTTAAACTGTCTGGCTGGTGACAGGTGTAACAGGCGTCGATAGATACTACATCGCGTGTTTGAATACCGGCAGTTTGGCCGCTGGATGGCTGCCAGTCGTAGTGTGCGTTAACCACTAATGAACTTGTTGCACGCAGTTCAATCGACACACGTTGCGTGTCGTTGGCATCATATGCCACGGCAACGGGAGCAGTAACATTGGCAATATTTTGTTGGAAGGTGTAGCTGTATTGGCCGTTACCTTGATCAACTAAACAGGTCGCACATGCTGATGCGGCTTCAACGTTAGCTTGGAACATGGTGTGCGGGTTTAATCCTGCAACATCGGCTGGCGGGTTGCTTGGTGCGCGCTCGCTATTGATATATGACAACCATTGATAGCCATGGTCGAAGCCATTTGCTGAATCATCAGTTGCTGCATCTTCAACATGGGTCAGTTGCGCAATACCAAAGCGGATGTCATTGGCATTGGTTAGGCCTGTCACCGCAACACCGTTGGCGTTTGCGAGTGAGAATTTAACCGTTACGGTACCTTCGCTAACCGTTGCCTCAGAAACTGTGGCCTTGAGGGTGGTTGCCTGATCAAGACTAATGGTCGTTAATCCTGGTTCACCACTGATACCATCTTGACCATCCTCGCCATCGCTTCCGCAACCAGCAAGGGTGAGAGTCAGTATTCCGGCTCCCAACAACGCTTTGCTAGCGATATTGAACTTAAACCGTTTCATCATAGTTTTCCCTGCAAAATTTTGTATTCATCACTGGTAGAAGAGTGTCGATAGACATGACCAGTGTGTGGAATTTAGTTATCCAAATATTAGGCTATCCAATAGCTCACTTTTAATCAGTCAATTTAGCTACTTTATGTGATTAAGATCTGACTATTAAAAAAGAGATAAGTAACTTATTGACCTAAGCTAGCTTTTGCAAAGTTGTTTTTTGAACAGTGAGATAGTCAAATTTCACTGTGCTCAAGGGTTAAATGGGTTGGTTGACTCAAGCAAACAATGACGCGCTTTTGCTGCATAAAAGCAGCCTTTTTTGCGCTAAAATATCACGCCGATTGTTAGCCTTTCAGACCAGTCGTTAATCGAATTTTGAACCCAACACACAAACTTGAGATATTTTAGGTTTTATTTAGCAAGCGCTGTTTATTCCCGTTGATTTTTGTCCCATAATACAGAACACAATTGAAAACTATTCTCGTTTACACTGTTTCACCGTTTACTTCCTCGGCAGTTCTCAACGCGATTTTGTAGCAGGCGGGTGACAATAGAGATGGTAGGTAGCATGAAGTTAAATGAATTGAAGCCAGGCGATCGCGCCATTATCTGTGATGTTGGCCAATTAGATCTTCCCTCATCTGTTAAGCGCAAATTGCTGTCACTCGGAATCACACCCAATACTCGATTTTCGCTTATTCGCAGAGCGCCGTTAGGCAGTGGCCTAGAGCTTGATATTCGTGGCAGTAAACTGTGTGTGCGCCAAGAGTTAGCCAAAATCATCGATGTGGAGAGGACGAATGACTAAGCAGTTTCATTGCGTCACCGTAGGTAATCCTAACGCTGGTAAATCAACCTTATTTAATGCGCTGACCGGCTCAAATCAGCAAGTGGGTAACTGGGCAGGGGTTACGGTTGAAAAGAAAACCGGCCTGTTCACCATAAATGATACCGATGTTTATCTCACCGACTTACCCGGCATTTATGACATCCTGCCTGCGGGTAAAGATTGTGATTGCTCGCTTGATGAGCAAATTGCCCAGCAATATCTCGCCAACCAACACACCGACGGCATCATCAACATGGTGGATGCTACCAATATTGAACGTCACCTGTTTTTGACCGTTCAGTTGCGTGAGTTGGGCATCCCGATGGTGGTAGTGCTCAATAAAATTGATGCGGCGGCGAAACGCGGGGTACGAATCGATACAGAAGCGATGGCTGACGCGCTAGGTTGCCCTGTTATTGCGGTGACTTCTCGCGACAGTCAAGACGTTGAGAAAGTTAAAGCCTTAGTGGTGCGTTTTCTGGAAGGCAGTGTGTCAGGTGACCCATTACTGTTGGATTACGGTCCAGAGGTTGAGCGCAGTATTGAGCAACTGATCTCGAACCAACATGCGGCAAATCGTGGACGCGCATTAGCGATGCTGGCCAATGGCATTGGCTGCGTCAGCTGTGAGCGCGGCGTACATGATCAGTACGTTGATCAATGTGCCCAAGCGTTGTCAATCAAAGGCCAAGATATTGAACTTGTTGCAGCTACCACACGCTTTAACTTTGTGGAGCAAGTGTTTGCTCAAGCAGTACAGCAAGACGAATTACCAACATTCAGTGACCGACTAGACCAAGTGGTACTGCATCCGATTTTAGGGGTGCCGATTTTCCTGGGTGTCATGTACCTGATGTTTATGTTTGCCATTAACGTTGGCAGCGCCTTTATCGACTTCTTTGATATTGCTGCCGGCGCTTTGTTTGTTGACCACTTAGGTGCTTGGCTTGCAAACATCGGCTCACCCGACTGGCTAGTTACCTTAGTAGCGGGTGGTATGGGGCAAGGTATCCAAACCGTCTGTACCTTCATTCCGGTGATCATGGCGCTGTTTTTAGCCTTATCTGTGTTGGAAGGTTCAGGTTACATGGCGCGCGCCGCGTTTGTGGTCGATGGCCTGATGCGTCGTATTGGCTTGCCGGGTAAAGCCTTTGTGCCGATGATTGTGGGCTTTGGCTGTTCGGTGCCGGCGATTATGGCAACTCGAACCTTGGGCAGTCAGCGCGAACGGATTGTGACCGGCATGATGGCGCCATTTATGTCTTGTGGTGCCCGCTTACCTGTGTATGCGCTGTTCGCAGCGGCATTTTTCCCTAACTCAGGCCAAAACCTAGTATTTATGTTGTATCTGCTGGGAATTGTGGCGGCGATTGGCACCGGCTTTATGCTGCGTAAGACCATTTTGCCGGGCAATAGCAGTGCGGTTGTGATGGAATTGCCCACTTACGAATTGCCTAAATGGCGTGCCGTTGCCTCGCGTACCGGTAAACGTACTAAGAGCTTTATTCTCGGCGCCGGTAAAACCATTGTGATTGTGGTGACCTTGCTGAACTTTATTAACGCGATTGGTACTGATGGCTCATTTGGCCATGAAGATAGTCAAGAATCACTGTTGAGTGTTGGCAGTCAAAAAGTGACGCCGCTATTTGCGCCAATGGGCATTCAGCAGGAAAACTGGCCAGCAACCGTGGGGATTATTACCGGTTTGTTTGCCAAGGAAGCGGTAGTTGGCACGTTGAACAGCCTATATAGCACGCCAGCTGCAGCAGATGCAGAGTTAACGCCTTTGTCTGACAGCCTAACTGAAGCTTTACAGACGATTCCGCAAAACTTACTGGGTATTGCACCGGATGATCCTTTGTCATTGTCAGTAGGGCATGTGGAAGATTTGAACATCGCAGCTGAAGAGCAGGGCGTTAGCGAATCAACCTTTAGCGCGTTGCAACAGGGTTTCCCAAGTCAGCTGTCAGCGTTCTGTTACCTGCTGTTTATTTTGCTGTATACACCATGTGTTGCTGCCATGGGCGCGCTGGTAAACGAGTTTGGCTCGCGCTGGGCGTCATTCGCTGCAAGTTGGACATTTGCACTGGCCTACGGCTCTAGTACTGTGGTTTACCAAGCGGCGACATTTAGCCAACATCCAGTGACGTCATCCTGTTGGATCGGTGGCTTCGGCATCGCATTAGCTGTCTTTTATCAATGGCTAAAGCGTAAAGGCAAACAGTCACAAGAGATCATTCCCGGCATTAAAGTGATTACCGGTCAATAAACGTTACGTTATGCACGAAAAGCAGCCGATAGGGCTGCTTTTCTTTTCCTGAGCCGTTGACGGCTTACGCACCAATTCTTATCCTACAAGGATTAACAGCGGGCATGATGATCGTCATGCCCGTTTTATCAAGCTTGCACGGTTCGCAAAGAGGAAATACATGAGTCAGGTGGACACTGAAGTTCGTCCGAGTAACTTCATTCGCAATATCATTGATGAGGATTTGGCTAGCGGTAAGCACACCAGCGTGCACACCCGTTTTCCGCCAGAGCCAAACGGCTACCTCCATATCGGTCACGCAAAGTCAATTTGCTTGAATTTCGGTATTGCTCGTGACTACCAGGGACAGTGTAACTTACGCTTTGACGATACCAACCCTGAAAAAGAAAACATTGATTACGTCAACTCGATTAAAGAAGACGTTCAGTGGCTCGGCTTCAAATGGAGTGGTGATGTTCACTACTCGTCAGACTATTTTGACAAGCTGTACGGTTATGCCATTGAGTTGATCAACAAGGGCTTAGCCTATGTGTGTTTTCTTAACGGCGAACAAACCCGCGAATATCGTGGCACGCTAAAAGCACCGGGCAAAAACAGCCCATACCGCGACACTAGTGTTGCAGAAAACTTGGCATTGTTTGAAAAAATGCGTGCCGGTGAGTTCAAAGAAGGCGAGTGTTCACTGCGCGCTAAAATCGACATGGCGTCGCCATTCATGTGTATGCGAGACCCAGTGATCTATCGCATCAAGTTTGCCCATCACCACCAAACCGGTGACAAGTGGTGCATCTATCCGATGTACGACTTTACCCACTGTATTTCGGATGCGCTGGAAGATATTACTCACAGTATTTGTACGCTGGAATTCCAAGATAACCGCCGCCTGTATGACTGGGTGTTGGATCATCTGGATGATTTCAACAAACCCAATCGTACCCGTCAGTATGAGTTTTCACGCCTGAATCTTGAATACACACTGATGTCCAAGCGCAAGCTGAATGACTTAGTGGTGCGTAAGTTAGTGAGTGGTTGGGATGACCCACGTATGCCAACCATTGCTGGCCTGCGTCGTCGTGGTTACACCCCATCAGCAATGCGTGAATTTTGTGACCGCATTGGTGTGACCAAACAGGACAATCTTATCGAAATCGGGATGTTGGAAGCCTGTATTCGTGATGAATTGAACGATAATGCGCCACGCGCAATGGCGGTGATTAAACCGCTGAAACTGATTATCGAAAACTACCCAGAAGGTCAATTAGAGCAGTTGACTGCACCGGCACATCCAAACAAAGAAGAGCTAGGTGAACGCGTATTGCCATTTGGCCGTGAAATTTATATCGACCAAGCGGATTTCCGTGAAGAAGCCAACAAGCAATACAAGCGCTTAGTGCTCGGTAAAGAGGTGCGCTTACGTAACGCATATGTGATCAAAGCTGAGCGCTGTGATAAAGACGCTGAAGGTAATGTTACCGCGGTTTATTGCAGCTACGATCCAGAAACCTTGGGCAAAAACCCAAGTGATGGTCGTAAAGTTAAAGGGGTTATTCACTGGGTTGAACAAACTCAAGCCAAGCCGGCGGAATTCCGCTTGTACGATCGCTTGTTTATCGATGCAAACCCAGCTGCCGCTGAAACGGTAGATGAAGTCCTCAATCCAGACTCTTTGGTGGTTGAGCATGGTTTTGTTGAGCCAGGTTTGGTGAGCGCTGAGTCAAGCCAAGCCTATCAGTTTGAGCGTGAAGGTTACTTCTGTGCCGATTGCAAAGATTCAACGCCAGAAGCGCTAGTGTTTAACCGCACTGTGGCACTGCGTGATTCGTTTGCTTAAGCTACAACAGTTCAAATCAAAGGCGCCATTCGGCGCCTTTGTTGTTTCTGCGCTAAATCGACACTAGGCAGTGCAGGGCTCGATTGTTAGAATTTGCGCCAGATTTTTCCGTGATATCTAATTCTTTATGTACCAACAACTGTTAGCGCCCGTGCGCGCATTTCTTGGCTGCGAAACGCCAGATAGCTGGATTGCCGAAGCCATCAAGCCTGAGCGTTTATCCTTGCTACTGATTGATCACTGCAATTGCGAGCTCAAGGCCGCACAAACGGCGATGTTTCTGATCCGTAAATATGCTGTTGATGCCGATAGTGGCCAGTTACTGCTCGAGTGGGCCAAACCTTATGAGGAATTCGTTTATCATCGCGACCGCGATGTTACAGCCTTTATGGCACGCGATAGTCGTAAGAACGAATTAGCCGCGCAGCTTGTTGCAAAGAAAGAGTTTGCTCATGGCGACGATCTCATTGCCAAAATGGTCCGCCTTATCAAAGAGGAGTTTCACCATTTTGAGCAGGTACTGGAGTTGATGCTGGCGCGGCAGATCCCTTATTCAAATCTGCATGCAGGGCGTTATGCCAAAGGTTTGATGCGTCACGTTACCACGCACGAACCTGACACCTTGATTGATAAGTTGATTATTGGCGCCTTAATTGAAGCCCGTTCCTGCGAGCGCTTTGCTAAGTTAGCGCCACATTTAGATGATGAACTGGGGCGGTTTTATGTGTCGTTGCTGCGCTCAGAAGCGCGCCATTATCAAGATTACTTGGTGCTTGCCGAAGCGATAGCTGGGAATGATATTAGCGAGCGAGTGGCGTTTTTAGTGGATCGAGAAGCGGCTTTGATTCAAGCGCCAGATAGTGAATTCCGCTTTCACAGTGGTGTGCCGTTATCGGCGTAAGTGCTTGCTTACTGCGAGCAGCCCGAACCATGCTTGTTAGTTAGAAAAAGGTAGCGTTTGTAATTCGAGACCAGCGGGCGTGAGTTTTAATACGCTGCCTTGTTCATACCAATCACCGACCACTGCGCGAGTTTGCTTCTCGGCTAAATGATGAATCGCAGGGCGATGTGTGTGGCCGTGGATCATCAAATCGGCCCGCTGTTGCAGCATTAATTCCAGCACTGCGGCAGGGGCAACATCCATAATCTCATAGCTTTTAATCTGGTTTTGTTGCTTGCTATCTGCGCGCAGTTTGGCCGCTATCTTTAATCGTTTAGTTTTCGTGAGGCATTTAAAGCCCAAGCGGACGAGCGGGTTGTTACGAAAACGGCGGAATTTCTGATAGTCATGGTCGAGGGTACACAGGCTGTCGCCATGCAGAATCACGCAGCGCTGCTGATAAATTTCGGTGGTAAACACTTCAGGAAGAAGCGTCATGCCAGCCTGTTTGGCATAGCGTTTACCAAGCAGAAAGTCGCGATTGCCGTGGGTGAAGTAGATGGGAATTTGTTGGCTGATTCGCCGTAACTTCTCTGCGATAGCCAGTGCAAACGGCTCGGCAAGATCATCGCCAACCCACACTTCAAATAGATCGCCCAAAATATAGAGTGCGTCTACCTGTGCAAGATTATCGAGAAACTGGCTGAAGGCGAGGGTAATATCGGGACGATCTGCACTTAAATGCAGATCGCCGATGAACAAAGTTTGCATGCAGACTTATTCGCTGATGCTCACTTTCTCAATCACTACTGCTTCCAATGGTACATCTTGATGCATACCACGGTTGCCAGTCGCAACGTCTTTGATCTTGTTGACTACGTCCATGCCTTCAACCACTTCACCGAACACGCAGTAACCCCAACCTTGAATTGACTCGCTTTTGAAGTCCAAGAAGGTGTTGTTGTTCACGTTGATGAAGAATTGCGCAGTTGCTGAATGCGGGTCTTGAGTACGTGCCATCGCAATCGCACCCACTTTGTTGCTCAGACCGTTGTTTGCTTCGTTCTTAACCGGTGTGTTGGTTGGCTTTTGTTGCATATCTTTAGTAAAGCCGCCACCTTGGATCATGAAACCATCAATCACACGGTGGAAAATAGTACCGTTGTAGAAGCCCTCTTCGGCGTATTGCAAAAAGTTTGCTGCAGTTTCTGGTGCTTTTTCAGTGTCTAACGCCAGCTTGATGTCGCCGTGGTTGGTGTGCAAAGTGATCATAAGTAGTACCTTTGAGCTAAATTCGTGGGCGGATTCTAACTTATCCGTTAATGGGGCGAAAGGGCAGTATTCAAGAGCTAGGTGCGATGCTAAACTCTTCAGCCAGTTTCAAGCCATGTTTATAAGAGTACAAG